>NZ_JBJGZC010000007.1:0-208186 GCF_054050315.1 Geodermatophilus sp. SYSU D00867
GGGGGAGGGGCGGAGGGGTCGTCCGGGCGGCCGGTGGGCGGTGCTTGGAGGCGACACGCGACTGCGTCGACGTCATGGCGGGCTCCGAGAGGACGCGCCGGGTGGGGGGCCCGGCGAGAGCGCCGCACAGCCGGCTGTTCGACCATCTGCGGATCGCCGGGGGAGTTCCCGGCCGCTCGGGGACCTCCATGACGGTAGTCCCCCGGGACCGGGGGCGCACGACCGTCGGACGACCCGGTCCGGTGCGTGTCACACCACCGTGAGGGGCCGCACCGGGTGTCGCACCACCGGATCGCGGCGCAGGGCGGCGTCGACGGCGGCGAGGCCGGCGACGGCGCTGCGCAGGTCCGCCGCGGGGAGGGTGAACGGCACCCGCAGGTGGTCGTCGAAGGCGGTGCCGGTGCCGAACGCGCGGCCCTCGGCGAGCAGCAGCCCGAGCGGGGCGGCGGCGGCCGCCAGCGCCGCGGAGCTCGTGCCCGGTGGGAGCGTGCACCAGACCGACAGGCCGCCACGCGGGGGCGCCGCGGTCCACGCCGGCAGCCGGGCCGCCAGCTCGGCCAGCAGCACCTCCCGGCGCTCGCGCAGCAGCGCCCGCCGCTGCTCCAGGACCGCGTCCAGGTCCCGCACCAGGGTCGCCGCGGCCAGCTGGTCGAGCAGGCCCACCGAGAGCTGGCGGCGGCCGAGGGCGGCGCCGAGCGAGCCGGCGAGGGCGGCGTCGGTCCGCAGCCAGCCGACCCGCAGCCCGCCCCACACCGCCTTGGACAGCCCGCCGACGGTGATCGTCGCGGCGTCGGGCAGGCCCGCGGCGTACGGGGGCAGCGGCCCGTCGTCGAGGTGCAGCTCCGCGGTGACCTCGTCGACGACGGTCAGCACGCCCTGCTGCCACAGCGTCGCGGCCAGGCGGCGGCGCCCGGCGGCGGACAGCCGGGCGCCGCTGGGGTTGGAGAAGTCGGGCATCAGGAAGGCCATCCGCGGGCTGCTCTGCCGGACGGCGATGTGCGCGGCGCCGACTACCGCGTCGGGGTCGGCGGCGTCCACGGCCACCGGGACGCACCGGCCGCCGGCGGTGGTGACCAGGCCCAGCGCCCCCGGGTAGGTGGGGTGCTCGACCAGCACGCGGTCGCCGGGCTGCAGCAGCGTCTCGAACACCAGCGCGGTCGCGTCGCCGGTGCCCGCGGTGACCACCACCTGCTCGGGGTCGGTGGGCAGGCCGCGGGCGGTGTACCGGTCGGCGATCGCCGCGCGCAGCTCCGGCAGCCCGCCCGGCGCGTAGCCGTGGCCGGCGACGACGGCGGGCAGCCGCTCCAGCGCCTCCCGGTAGGCGGGCAGCAGCTGCGGCGCCGCCTCGGGCGCCGCGTGCGCGAGGTCGAGCACGCCCGGGTCGGTGGTCGGGGCGGTCCACACCGGGTCGGCCGCGGGCGCCTCGACGACGGTGCCCGCGCCGTGCCGCGTGCTCGCGTGCCCCTCCTCGCGCAGCAGCCGGTAGGCCGAGGCGACGGTCACCCGGCTGACCGCGAGCGCGGCCGCGAGGTCGCGCTCGGCCGGCAGCCGGGTGCCCGGCGCGAGCTGCCCGAGGGCCGCCAGCTCGCGGATGCGCCGGGCCAGCGCGGCGTACCGCGGGCCCGGCAGGTCACCCAGTGGCCCGACCAACCCGGCCAGCTCGGGAGCAGTGGACTGATCCGCGCTCGGTGGCATGCAGGCCACCATGCCGGATTGGACCGCTTCCGTCCAGGCCCGATGGTGCCACTGTCCTGTCCATGACCCCTGGTGCCCTCCTCGTCCTGCTGTTCCTGCTGGCCCTCGCCGCCCTGGCGGTGGGCACGCTGGTGGTCGCCGTCCGCGGCGGCCGCGGCCCGGCCGACCCGCCGGCCAGCCACCTCCGCGTCGACCCGTCCGGCTTCCCCGTGCCGTCGGCGCCGCGTGGCGCCCTGCACGGGCGCGGGCCGCGGACCCGGTCCCCTCAGCGGCCGCGGGCCGCCCTGGCCACGGCCGTCCTGCCCACGGCCGTCCTGCCCACGGCCGCGGCGGCCGCGGCGGCCACCCACACCGCGCGCGAGAGGCGCACCGCCCGCGCGACGTCGCTGCTGGCCGGCGCCGCCCCGTCGCCCAGCACCGGCCGGTCCTCCACCCGGCTGCCGTAGACGTTGCGCCCGCCCAGCCGCAGTCCCAGGGCGCCGGCCGCCGCGGCCTCGCAGCGGCCGGCGTTGGGGCTGGGGTGGGCGGCGCCGTCGCGGCGCCACACCCGCAGCGCCCCGCCCGCCGACCCACCGGCGAGCGGGGCGCAGGCCACGGTCAGCGCCGCGGTGAGCCGGGCGGGCAGCCAGTTGGCGACGTCGTCGGCGCGGGCGGCGGCCCAGCCGAACCGGGCGTGCCGCGGGGACCGGTGGCCGACCATCGCGTCGAGGGTGTTGACCGCGCGGTACCCCAGCAGCCCGGGCAGCCCGGCCAGCGCGCCCCACACCAGCGGCGCGACGGCGGCGTCGGAGGTGTTCTCCGCGACCGACTCGACGGTGGCCCGGGCCAGCTCCGCCTCGTCGAGGGTCGAGGGGTCCCGCCCGGCGAGCGTGGGCAGCAGCGCCCGCGCCGCGGGCAGGTCGCCGGACTCCAGCGCGCCGGCCATCGCGGTCGCCGCCCGGCCCAGCGAGGTGCCGCCCAGCACCGCCCACGCGGTGGCGGCGACGGCGGCGGTGCGCGCCGCCGGCCGGCCACGGGTGGCGCGGTCCACCGCGGCCCCCAGCCCGGCCGCGCCCGCCACGAGCACCGCCGCGTACCCCGCACCCGCCGCGCGGGAGTCCCGCCAGACCCGCCGCTCCAGTGCGGCGGCGACCGTGCCGAACCCGGCCACCGGGTGACGCCGCGCGGGATCGGCGAGCAGCACGTCGGCGGCCGCGCCGAGCGCCAGGCCGAGGGCGGTGGGGACGTCTCGGCGGTGCGGCACGGTGCCCATCCTGCCGAGGGCGCTTCCTAGGATCGCGGCCATGCGCCTGCCCGGCCGTTACGACGGCGTCGCCCGGCCGATCGTCACCTACGGCAGCAACGAGGTGCTGCACCGCCCGACCGCCCCGGTCACCGAGTTCGACGAGCGGCTGCGGCGGCTGGTCCTCGACATGTTCGCCTCGATGCGCGAGGCCGACGGGGTGGGGCTGGCGGCCAACCAGATCGGCGTCGACGCGCGGGTGTTCGTCATCGACTGCCCGGACGCCGACGGCGAGGACGTCGTCGGCTACGTCGTCAACCCGCGGCTCACGCTGCTCGAGCCGACCGGCGGCGAGCCGGCCGAGGAGGTCACCGAGGAGGGCTGCCTGTCGGTGCCCGGGCCCTACGCCGAGCTCGCCCGCGCCTTCCGCGCCCGGGTCGACGGCGTCGACGTGAAGGGGGAGCCGGTCTCCATCGAGGCCACCGGCATGGCCGCGCGCTGCCTGCAGCACGAGGTCGACCACCTCGACGGCGTCGTCTACGTGGACCGGCTGCCCGAGGAGCTGCGCGAGAAGCTGCTCGCCGAGGCCGCCGGGCCCGAGGGCGAGCTGCCGGCGTGAGCGGGGTCCGGCAGGCGGACGCGGTGGAGGAGGCCGCGACGACCCCGATCGTCGTCGTCGGCATCGGCGCGGACGGCTGGGACGGGCTGGCCCCGACCTCGCGCGCCGAGGTCGAGCGGGCCGAGGTGCTGCTCGGCAGCTCCCGCCAGCTCGACCTGGTCCCGGAGGAGGTCCCCGCCGAGCGGGTGCCCTGGCCCTCGCCGCTCACCGAGGCGCTGCCCGGGCTGGTCGAGGAGCACGCCGGCCGCGCGCTGGTGGTGCTGGCCAGCGGCGACCCGATGCTGTCGGGCATCGGCACCACGCTGACCCGGCTGCTGGGCGCCGAGCGGGTGCGGGTGCTGCCGGCGCCGTCGTCGGTGTCGCTGGCCTGCGCGCGGCTGGGCTGGGCGGTCGAGGACACCGAGGTGGTCAGCCTGGTCGGCCGGCCGATCGAGCTGCTGCACCCGCACGTGCAGCCCGGCCGGCGGCTGCTGGTGCTCGGCTCCGACAGCGAGACGCCGGCGCAGGTGGCCGCGCTGCTGGCCGGCCGCGGCTACGGGCAGAGCCTGGTCACCGTGCTCGGCGGGCTCGGCGGCCCGGACGAGGAGGTGCGCACCGGCACCGCGGCCACCTGGTCGCAGCCGGCGCCGGCGCTGGTCGTCACCGCCGTCGAGTGCCGGGCCGACCGCGGCACCATGCCGCTGCCCACCACCCCGGGCCTGCCCGACGGCGCCTACGAGTCCGACGGGCAGCTGACCAGGTCGGAGGTCCGCGCGATCACGCTCGCCCGGCTGGCCGCCGTCCCCGGGCAGCTGCTGTGGGACGTCGGGGCCGGCGCCGGGTCGATCGGCATCGAGTGGATGCGCGCGCACCCGACCTGCCGCGCCGTCGCGGTGGAGGCATCGGCCGAGCGGGCCGAGCGGATCGCCCGCAACGCCGGGCGCCTCGGCGTCCCGTACCTGCGGGTGGTGCACGGGCACGCGCCGGACGTCCTCTCCCGGCTGGGCGCCCCGGACGCGGTGTTCATCGGCGGCGGGCTCACCACGCCGCTGCTGGTCGAGACCTGCTGGGACGCGCTGCCGGTGGGCGGCCGCATGGTGGCCAACGCGGTCACGGTCGAGAGCGAGGCGGTGCTCGCCCAGTGGCACGCGCGGGTCGGCGGGGAGCTGGTGCGGGTCGGGGTGCAGCGCGCCGAGCCGGTCGGGTCGTTCACCGGCTGGAAGCCCGCGATGCCCGTGACGATCTGGTCGGTGACCCGCTGGTGACCGGAGCCTGTTCCGCCGTTCGCGCGCGAAGGGCGAATCCGTGACCGTCCACTTCATCGGGGCCGGGCCCGGGGCCGCGGACCTCGTCACGCTGCGGGCGGCGCGGATCATCGCCAGCGCCCCGGTCTGCCTCTACGCCGGCGCCCTGGTGCCCCGCGAGCTGCTCGACACCGCCCCGCCCGGCGCCCGGCTGGTCGACACCGCCGACCTCGACCTGGACCGGATCACCGCCGAGCTGGTGGCCGCGCACGAGGCCGGCCACGACGTCGCCCGGCTGCACTCCGGCGACCCGTCGGTCTACAGCGCCGTGGCCGAGCAGATGCGCCGGCTCGACGCCGCGGGGGTGCCCTACGACGTCGTCCCGGGGGTGCCCGCGTTCGCCGCCGCGGCCGCCGCGCTCAAGCGGGAGCTCACCGTGCCCGGCGTCGGGCAGACCGTCGTCCTCACCCGCACCAGCGCGCGGTCCACGCCGATGCCGCCGGGGGAGGAGCTGGCCGCCTACGCCGCCACCGGCGCCACGCTCGTGCTGCACCTGGCCGTGCAGCGGATGGCCGAGCTCGCGCCGCAGCTGGCCGAGCACTACGGCGCCGACGGCCCGGTCGCCGTCGTGGCCCGGGCCAGCCGCGACGACGAGCTGGTGCTGCGCGGCACGCTCGCCGACATCGCCGGGCAGGTCGAGGCCGCGGGCGTCAGGCGGACCGCGGTCGTGGTCGTGGGCCCGGTGCTCACCGCGGAGCAGTTCCCCGACAGCCACCTCTACTCGACGACGAGATGCCGTCACGCCTGACCCACCACCGCGCCGGCGCGGTCGACCACCACGACGTCGACCGCGACCGGGGCTCCCCGCAGCACGCCGAGCGCCGTCTCCCGGGCGCCCGCCGCCACCAGGTCGCCCAGCGGCAGCCCGGCCGCCTGGCACTGCCGCAGCGCGTCGAGCGCGGTGTTGGCGCCGCGCACGCCCGCGACCAGCTCCGCGGAGCCGCCCGCGGCCGCCACCCGCGCGGCCAGCGAGTCGAAGGAGACCTGCGAGCGGCCCGAGTGCAGGTCGAGGTGGCCGTCGGCGAGCTTGGCCAGCTTGCCGATGCCGCCGGCCACGGTCAGCCGCGGCACCGGGTGGCGGCGCAGGTACTTGAGCACGGCGCCGGCGAAGTCGCCCATGTCGAGCAGCGCGTCCTCGGGCAGGCCGTAGAGCTCCTGCACCGTCCGCTCGCTGGTGGAGCCGGTGCACCCGGCCACGTGCTCGTGCCCGGCGGCCCGGGCGACGTCGATGCCGCGGCGGATCGAGTCGATCCACGACGAGCAGGAGTACGGCACGACGACGCCGGTCGTGCCGAGCACCGACAGCCCGCCGACGATGCCCAGCCGCGGGTTCCACGTCCTCCGCGCCAGCTCGGCGCCGTTCTCGATGGACACCTCGACGACGACGTCGCCGCTGCCGCCGTGCCGCGCCGCCACCGCCGCGACGTGCTCGCGGATGAACTGCCGCGGCATCGGGTTGATCGCCGGCTCGCCGACCGCCAGCGGCAGCCCGGGCTTGGTCACGGTGCCCACGCCCTCGCCGGCGCGGAAGACCACCCCGCTGCCCGGCTCGCCGTGCGAGACCCGCGCGCTCACCAGCGCGCCGTGGGTGACGTCGGGGTCGTCGCCGGCGTCCTTGACGATCCCGGCGGTGGCCGCGCCGGGATCGAGCGACTCGCGGGCCAGCGCGAACGAGGGGTGCCGGTCGTTCGGCAGGTCGATGGTCACCGGGTCGGGGAACTCGCCGGTGAGCAGCGCGGTGTAGGCCGCGGTGGTGGCCGCCGTCGCGCACGCGCCGGTGGTCCAGCCGTGCCGCAGCCCGGAGGCGCCGTCCCTGCTCACCGGCCCATGATCCCCGGCGGCGCGGCGTGAGCGGGCGGGTGCTGGTCCTCGGCGGCACCGGCGAGGCGCGGCGGCTGGCCGCGGCCCTGGTCGAGCGCGGGGTCGACGTCCTGTCCAGCCTCGCCGGGCGGGTGGCCGACCCGGTGCTGCCCGTGGGCGGCGTGCGGGTCGGCGGCTTCGGCGGCGCCGACGGGCTGGCCGACTGGCTGGCCACGCACCGGCCGCGGGCCGTCGTCGACGCGACCCACCCGTTCGCCGCCCGGATCACCGCGAACGCGACGGCCGCGGCGCGGCGGCAGGGCGTGCCGCTGCTGCGGCTGCAGCGGCCGGGCTGGACGCCGGGGCCTGCGGACCGGTGGACGTACGTGGACTCCCTGGCCGACGCGGCCGCGGCGGTCCGGGACGCCGGCACCGTCTTCCTCACCACCGGCCGGCAGGGCGTCGGCGCGTTCGCGGCGCTGCCCGGGCGGGTGCTGGTGCGCTCGGTCGACCCGCCGGACGAGCCGCTGCCCGCGGGCGCGGTGCTGCTGCTGGCCCGCGGCCCGTTCACGGTCGAGGAGGAGGTCGCGCTGCTGCGCGAGCACGGCGTCGACGTCGTCGTGACCAAGGACTCCGGCGGGCACATGACCGAGGCCAAGCTGGTCGCCGCCCGGCGGCTCGGGCTGCCGGTGGTGCTGGTCCGCCGCCCGCCGCTGCCCCCGGGGGTCGACGTCGTGGCCACCGTCGAGGAAGCGGTGGAGTGGCTAAATGCGTTGAGACGTGACGGTGCCGGAACGGAGGATGGCCCCTCGTGGAACCGATGACCGAGCAGCAGGTGCGGCGCTCCTTCGTCAACTGCTCGAAGGGCGAGGCCAACTCCGCCACCCTCCCGCGCGACCTCGTCGACCTGCCGTGGGACGAGCTCGAGGTGCTCGGCTGGCGCGACCCGAAGGCGCCGCTGCGCGGCTACCTCGTCGTCCAGCGGGAGGGGCAGCCGGTCGGCATCGCGCTGCGCGCCGCGGAGTCGCGGATGTCGGCGCGCCGGACCGTCATGTGCCTGCTGTGCCAGTCCACCCACTCCGGCGACGCCGTCTCGCTGTTCACCGCGCGCCGCGCCGGCGAGGCCGGCCGCAACGGGAACACCGTGGGCACCTACGTGTGCGCCGACCTCGGCTGCGCCGCCCGCGCCCGCACCGAGATCCCGCCGTGGCTGCGCGACCGCGACCCGGCCGAGGTGGGCGAGGAGCGGGTCGCCGAGCTACGGGAGCGGGTGCAGACCTTCCTGGACGCCGTCACCGGCTGACCCGGCGCGTCAGCGTCCCGCGGGGCCGGCGCCGGGGTGCCGGTCGCGGTCGGCCCTCGCCGCGGCGCGGTCGCGGGCGGCCCGCTCCCGGTCGGCGCGGGCGCCCTCGCGGTCCCGGGCCGCCGCCCTGCGGTCCTCCTCCGCCGCCCGGCGGTCGGCGGCGTCGGCCGCCCGGTCGGCCTCGGCCCGCGCCCGGTCGTCCTCGGCCTGGGCGCGGTAGCTCTCGGCGACCTGGGCGTCGATGGCCCGCTGGTGCTCCCGCCGCTCGGACGGCACCCCGCCGGCCGAGGCGGCCGCCCGCTGGCGCCAGCGCTCCTGCTCGGCCCGGCGCAGGTCGGCGGCCGACTCCCGGCGCTCGGCGGCGGCGGCCCGCTCCGCTGCCCGCTGGTCACGCTCGGCGGCCACCTCGTCGCGCTGTCGCGCCGCCTCCTCGCGGAGCAGCGCCGCCTCCTCCCATCGGCGGGCCGCCTGGTCGCGGCGACCGGCGGCGTCCTCCCGCGCCCGGTCGGCGGCCCTCCGCGCCCGCTCGGCGTGCGCCGTGTCCGTGTCCCCGGGGGTGGTGACCGCGTCCCCGGGGGTGGTGGCCGCCGGCCACCGGACGGCCCGGTCCCGCTCGTGGTCGACGGCCCGCAGCGCCGCCGCGGCCTCGCGCAGGTACCCCTGCGCGTCCTCGACGCGGCCCCTGCGCAGGGCTCGTTCGGCGAGGGCGAGATGGGTGGCGGCGACGGCGTGCTCGGTCGTGGCCATCGCCTCGGCGCCCTGCACCAGCCGCTCCTGCAGCCGCCGGACGTCCTGCTGGAGGCGCTGGGAGGCATCCTCGGTGTGGCGGCCGTGCGGAACGCGCGCCGGCCGGTCCGGCGCGCCCTCGTCGGCGGTCCGCCCCCCGGACCCGTCCATGCGCGACAGCGTCGTCCGGGGGGAGGCTGCGGACAAGGGCGCCGGGTACCACGCCCTCGACCGGGGACCCCGACCGACCGGAGGCGCAGGTTCCGTGCCCGACGACCCCCGCCTTGTCCTGTTCGACCTCGACGGCACGCTGGTCGACTCGACGCCGGGCATCGCCGCCTCGGTGCGGGTGGCCGCGGCCGAGCTGGGCCTGCCCGAGCCGACGCCGGCGCAGCTGCGCGACATGGTCGGCCCGCCGCTGCAGGACGGCTTCGCCACGGTGCTCGGGGTCCCGCCCGCCGACGTCGACCGCGCGGTGGCCGCCTACCGGGCGCACTACACGGCCGGCGCGCTGCTCGACGTCGCCGTGTACGACGGGATCCCGGAGCTGCTGGCGACCCTCCGCGACGGCGGGGCGACCCTCGCCGTCGCGACCAGCAAGCCCGAGGTGTTCGCCGTGCGGGTGCTCGAGGCGACCGGCCTGCGCGCGGCGTTCGCGAGCGTGCACGGCGCCACCCTCGACGGCGCTGTGCGGCACAAGGACCAGGTGGTCGCCGCCGCGCTGGGCGCGCACCCCGCCGCGCGGCCGGCCGTGCTCGTCGGCGACCGCGCGCAGGACGTGCTGGGCGCGGCGGCGCACGGGCTGGCGTGCGTGGGCGCGGGCTGGGGACCGGGCGGTCCGGGCGAGCTGGAGGGGGCCGGCGCGGCCGTCGTCGTCGCGACGCCGAGGGAGGTGCCGGCCGCGCTCGCGGCGCTCGACGGGTAGCGGACCGCCGTCCGGGCTAGTTACCCGAGGTGACCGGGGCCGTTCCGCTGACCGATGCGCTGCAGGAGCTGCGCGACGCCGTCGCCGCGGCGCCGCTCGGCCTGGCCACCCCCGCGCGGGAGGCGACCGCGCGCACCGCCCGGGCGGTGGTCGACCAGGTCGACGACTACCTGCTGCCCCGGCTGCGCGACCTCGACGCCCCGCTGCTGGCCGTCGTCGGCGGCTCGACGGGCGCGGGCAAGTCCACGCTGGTCAACAGCGTGCTCGGCGCGCGGGTGACCACGCCCGGCGTGCTCCGGCCGACCACCCGCGCCCCCGTGCTGGTCTGCTCGTCGGCCGACGTGCCGGCGTTCTCCGGCGACCGCGTGCTCCCCGGCCTGCCGCGCACGACCGGCGAGGGCGACGTCGTCGGCGGGCTGCGCCTGGTCCCGAGCGAGGCGCTGCCGGCCGGGCTCGCGCTCGTCGACGCCCCCGACGTCGACTCGGTGGTGGAGACCAACCGCGACCTCGCCGGGCAGCTGCTGTCGGCGGCGGACCTGTGGGTCTTCGTGACGACGGCGGCCCGCTACGCCGACGCCGTCCCGTGGGACCTGCTGCGCACGGCGCAGGAGCGCGGCACCGCGCTGGCGGTCGTGCTGGACCGGGTGCCGCCCGAGGCGGTGAGCGAGGTGGCCGCCGACCTCGCCGGGATGCTGCAGCGCGGCGGCCTGGGGACGGCGCGGCTGTTCGTGGTGGAGGAGCGGCCGCTGCGCGACGGCTTCCTGCCCGAGGAGCAGGTGGCGCCGCTGCGCGACTGGCTGCGCGGGCTGGCGGCCGACCAGGAGCAGCGCGCCGCCGTCGTGCGGCAGACGCTCGCCGGGGCGCTGGAGAGCCTCGACGGGCGGGTGGCCGCGGTCGCCGACGGGGTGGACGAGCAGGCCGCGGCGGCGGCCGCCCTCGCCGACGCCGCCGACGCGGCCTACGGCGCGGCGCGGCAGGCGGTCGCCGAGGGCGTGGGCAACGGCAGCCTGCTGCGCGGCGAGGTGCTGGCCCGCTGGCAGGACTTCGTGGGCACCGGCGAGTGGATGCGCTCGCTGCAGAACCGGGTGGGCCGGCTGCGCGACCGGCTGGGCGCCGCGCTCACCGGCCGCCCGACGTCGACGGACTCGCTGCACGGCGCCCTGGAGTCGGGCGTGGAGACGCTGCTGCGCGCGGAGGCCGGCCGTGCCGCCGACCGCACGGTGACGGCGTGGCGCTCGCTGCCCGGCGGGCCGGCGCTCGTCGCCGGGCGCGAGGAGGAGCTCGGGGCGGAGTCGCCGGACTTCGCGCCCGCGGCCGCCGACGAGGTGCGCGACTGGCAGGGCCACGTGCTCGACCTGGTGCGCGAGGAGGGCGCGGGCAAGCGCTCGCAGGCGCGGCTGCTGTCGTGGGGCGTGAACGGGGCCGGCGCGGTGGTGATGGTCGCCGTGTTCGCCTCGACGGCGGGGTTGTCGGGTGCGGAGCTCGCCGTCGCCGGCGGGACGACGGCGCTCGGGCAGCGGGTGCTCGAGGCGGTGTTCGGCGACGCCGCGGTGCGCTCGCTGGCCGCCCGGGCCCGCGCCGACCTCGACGCCCGCGCCGACCGGCTGCTGGCCGCCGAGCAGGACCGCTTCGAGGAGCTGCTCGCCGTCGCCGCGGACGCCCCCGCCGCGGCGGAGGAGCTGCGCTCGGCCGTCGCCACGCTGGCCGCGGCCCGGGGAGCCGCCGCGTGAGGGGCCGCGGGCCGTCGCTGGCCGACCGGCTGGCCGCGCTGCGCGAGGCGGTGGAGGTCGCCGACGGGCGGCTGGAGGTGCCCGAGGTGGGCACGGCCCGGTCGCTGCTGGCCAAGGCCGGGGCCCGCGAGGCGCTGGGCGACGCGACCGTCGTCGCGCTCGCGGGGGCCACCGGCAGCGGCAAGTCCACGCTGTTCAACGCGCTGTCCGGGGCGGAGGTGAGCACACCCGGCGTGCGGCGGCCGACCACCGGCGTCGCGCACGCCAGCGTCTGGGGGGACCCCTCCACCGGAGCGCACGGCGCCGACCGGTTGCTCGACTGGCTGGAGGTGCCGCGGCGGCACCGGGTCGCCGACCCCGACCCCGCGCTCGACGGCCTGGTGCTGCTGGACCTGCCCGACCACGACAGCGTGCGGCTGGAGAACCGGCTGGAGGTCGACCGGCTGGTGCAGCTGGTCGACGTCCTGGTGTGGGTGCTGGACCCGCAGAAGTACGCCGACGACGCCGTCCACACCCGGTACCTCGCGCCGCTGGCCGGGCACGCGGGCGTGCTGCTGGTGGTGCTCAACCAGGTGGACCGGCTCGACGAGGCGGCGGTCGCCGCGTGCCTGGCCGACCTGCGCCGGCTGCTCGACGAGGAGGGCCTGGCCGGGGTGCCGGTGCTGCCCACCGCGGCGCCCAGCGGCCTGGGCCTGCCGCAGCTGCGGGCCGAGCTGGGCCGCCGCGTGGGCGCCCGCAAGGCCGCCACCGACCGGCTGACCGCGGACGCGCGGGGCGCCGCCTCGGCCCTGGCCGCCCACTGCGCCTCCGACGCCGGCCGCGACCGCGGGCCGGACCGGGCGGCGCGGGAGGAGCTCACCGGGGCGCTCGCCGACGCCGCGGGGGTGCCGGCGGTGGCCGCCGCGGTCGAGCGCTCGGCGCGCCGCAGCGGCGTGGCGCACACCGGCTGGCCGGTGCTGCGGTGGACGTCGAAGCTGCGGGCCGATCCGCTGGGCCGGCTCAACCTGGGGGACGAGCGGTCGCGGACCTCGCTGCCGCAGGCGGGCGCGGTGCAGCGGGCCGGGATGGACGCCGCGTTGCGCCGGGCCCGCGACGAGGCCGGCCGCGGGCTGCCGCCGGCCTGGCGCGACGAGCTGCGCCGCACGTCGGAGGACACGGAGGAGCGGCTGCCCGACCGGCTCGACCGCGCCGTCGCCGGCACCGACCTCGGCCCCGACCGGACGCCGCTCTGGCAGCGCGCGGCCGGGGGCCTGCAGTGGCTGCTGGCGCTCACCGCGCTGGTGGGCGCGCTGTGGCTGCTCGCGCTGGCCGGCCTCGGGCTGCTGCAGCTCGACGACGTCCTCCCACTGCCACGGGTGCAGGGCATCCCGCTGCCCACGCTGCTGCTGGCCGGCGGGCTGCTCGCCGGGCTGCTGCTCGCGCTGCTGTGCCGGCCGCTCGTGGCGGCGGGCGCCAGACGCCGGGCGCGGACGGCGCGGCGCCGGCTCACCGCCCGGGTGGCGGAGGTGGCCGACGAGGAGGTGCTGGCGCCGCTGGCGGAGGCGCGCGCCGACCACGACCGGTTCTGCGCCGCGGTGGGACGGGCGGCCTCCTAGCGGCGGGTGGCGGCCCAGACCGCCGCACCGGCCAGCCCGGCGGTGCCCGCCACGACCCGTCCCCGGCGACGCTGCGGACCTCCCCAGTCCCCGCGCACCAGCGCCGGTCCGGGGGAGGGGGCGAACAGGGCGCCGTCGGTGGGGCCGTCCGGGCGGCCGGCGCGCAGCAGGTGGCGCCCGAGCACGCGGGCGGTCAGCCGGCCGACCCGGTCGGGAGCCAGCGGGTAGGCGGCGGCGAGGACGTTCTGCAGGCCGGGGCGTACCGACCGCCGCGGGTCGGCGAGCAGGCCGGCGATCCGCTCGGCCACCCGCTCGGGGCGCATGACGGGCGGCAGTGGCCGCAGCGTGCGACCGGTGCGGTTGCCCGAGGCCCGGGCGGTGGGGGTGTCGGTGAAGGGTGGGTGGACGGCGCAGACGGCGATCCTCGAGCGGATCCCCAGCTCGTGCCGCAGCGCCTCGGTCAGCCCCGCGACCCCGTACTTGGCGGCGGTGTAGGTGGCCGCCCACGGGGTCGGTACCCGTCCGGCGATCGACCCCACGTTGACGATCACGGCGGGACCGCCGGAGGCCAGCATCCGCGGGACGGCGGCCGCGCAGCCGTGCAGGACACCGAGCAGGTCGACCTCGAGCAGCCGCCTCTGCGTGGCCAGCGGGATCTCCTCGAAGGGCCCCCACAGGCTGGTGCCGGCGACGTTGGCCCAGCCGTCGATCCGGCCGAAGCGCTCGACGGCGGCGCCGGCCAGGCGCTCGACCTGGCCGGGGTCGGTCACGTCGGTCGGGACGGTCAGCACCTCGGCGCCCAGGACGGTGCACTGCGCGGCGGCCTCCGCCAGCCGGTCGGCGCCCCGGGCGGCCAGCACCAGCCGCGCTCCGCGCTCGGCGAGCAGGCGTGCGGTGGCCAGCCCGATGCCGCTCGACCCACCGGTGACCACGACGACCGGACCGCTGCCCATGCCGTCCCGGTACCCGGATGTGCCCGGGGCAGGCGGTCATCCAGGGGGTCGGCTCGTCGCGGGGCGGGGCGAGCGGCATCGGGCTGGTCCTTCGGATCAGAACGGTGGCGGGGTCGTCGTCCGGGTGGGCCGGTGACGGTGGTCCGGGATCGGCCGGTGGTGGACCGGGTTCGGTCGGGGGCGGTCGCAGGCCCGGTGGCCGGGTGGTGCGGGTGATCCCGGACGGGGTGGTGACGGTGAGGGTCCCGTCGGCGCTCATGTGGAAGCGCCAGCCGCGGGCGAAGGTCTTGAGGCGGTGGTGGCTGCGGCACAGGCAGCACTGGTTGGCGCAGTCGGTGGCGCCGCCGGTGGCGTGGGGGATGACGTGGTCGGTGTCGGCCCAGCCGACGCGCTGGCCGCAGGTGGGGAAGCGGCAGGTGCGGTCGCGGGTGTGCACGAACGCCTGCTGCTTGGCCGAGGGCTCCTAGCCGTCGGTCTCGGCCGGGCGGTCGAGCACCGCGCACTCGCAGTCGGCGTCGGCCGGGTGGTCGGCGCAGCCGGTGCGGGCGAGCCGGCGCAACCGGTTCAGCGTGGTCGTCGCCCGCAGCGTGCCGTCGTCGTCGACCAGCGCCAGGGTGACCGAGCCGCCCTCCGGTGCCCGGACGCCGAGTGCCTCCAGTTGCTGCAGGAGCTCACGCAGGTGGGCGGCGGTGATCGGCAACCCGTTCACCTGGCCGGCCTCGTCGCTGCGGCCGGTCAGCGCGGCGAGGGTGGCGATGACCTGCAGATGCGCGGTCACCGGCGGGCGGCCGGTCTCCCACGGGCGCTGCAGCAGATCGGCGAGGACCAGGGTGCGCAGCTGCCCGATCGGCCGCTCGTCCCCGTCGGCCTTGAGCATCCGGGCCAGCTCGTCGACCACTGCCTCACAGGCGGCGGTCACGTCAGTCGGTAGCTCGGCGGTCAGCGTGGCCATGCCGTCGCGGGGGGAGGGGTGGATGCGCACGTCGGCGTGCCGCTGCGCGGTCGCCCTCCGCTGGTCGATGGCCTCGGCGTCGGCGTCGAGCAGCAGCGCCAGCACGCGCTTCTTCAGCTTCCCCACTGTGAGCGAGGCCGCCTCGGGCAGCACGGCCGCCTCGACGCGGCGGGCGAGGGCGAGGTCGGTGTGCTCGAGCACGTCGACCAGGGCCTTGGCGCGGGCCTCGTCCAGCGCGCCGGCGGCCAGCGCCGCCCAGGTGCCGGGCAGGTGGGAGCGGTACGTCCAGGCGCGGTGGGCGAGGTGGGAGGCGGTGCCGGGGCCGACGCTCAGCACCACCGCCAGCTCCGCGGTGAAGAACTCCGAGACACCCGGCAGCTCGGGATCCGGCGCCCAGGAGCCCGTCCGGGCGCCGGGGGCGCCCGGCGCGGGATCGTCGTCGGCCGGGGAGTCGTCGGCCAGGCCCAGGACGAGCTCCGCCTCGTAGGCGGCGGCCATCGCCTTGAGCGCCTGCACCCGTTCGAGCTCGGCGGCCTTCTGCTCCCGGGTCAGCAGGCTCACCGGCAGCCGCGGCAGCCGCACCGGCCGGTGCAGGACCGCGTCGACGAGCGCGCGCTCGATGAGCGACCCGGGACCGGCGACCTCCTGCACACCCCGCACGCTAGGAGAGGGGTACGACGGTTCCCGCTGGTCAGAGGGGAGTCGAGGGTGTGACCCTCAGGCGGCCAGCGGCTGCGACGGCTCGTCGGCGGGCACGGTCGCCGGGGTGCGCCGGTGCGACAGCCGCAGGCCGGCCGCCGCGCCCAGCGCCAGCACGATCACCACGGCGCCGTAGACCACCGCGGTCAGCCGCAGCCCGACCACGCCCGAGGCGATGCCCGCGACGATCGCCGGGATGCTGAACGCCAGGTAGCCGACGACGAAGACGCTCGACAGCAGCCCCGCGCGGTGGCCGGGCTCGACGCCCGCCGTCACGGTGGCCACGGTGCCGAGGAAGGCGGCGCCGAAGCCCAGGCCGGCCAGCCCGGACGCCACGAAGAACAGCCACAGCGTCCCGGTGACCAGAGCGACCAGCAGGCCCGCGACGGCGGCCGCGAACACGACGCAGCCCCCGCCCATCGCCCGGCGGGGCGGCACGTCCCGGGCGAGCACGCCACCGACGGCGGCGGCGCCCTGCATGCAGAGGATGAGCAGGCTGCCGACGAGGTGGTCGGCCACGCCGAACACACCGGCGGTCAGCGACGGTCCCAGCGACAGCACCAGCCCGCCCATCGCCCAGAGCGCGACCAGGCAGGGGACCCCGACGGCGAACGCGCGCCGCTGTGGCCGCGGCACCTCCACCCGCGGGCGCAGCGAGGCCAGCGCCCCGGGCACGCGCGGGGAGGTCTCAGGCAGCAGCCAGGCGAGGGCCGCGCCGAGCACGAAGGCCACGGTCAGCACGCCGAACACCCACGGCGTCGGCTCCGCGATCCCCTCGATGGCCAGGCCCGCGCCCACCGCGCCCAGCGACAGCCCGAGGCCCGGCGAGACGCTGTTGAGCAGCGCGCCCAGCGGGCGCGCCGAGGGGCGCTGCAGGTCGAGCAGCGCCGCGCCGAGCGACCCGGTCAGCGCGCCGGTCGACAGCCCCTGCAGCGTGCGCGCGGCCAGCAGCCAGCCCACGCCGTCGGCGGCGAGGAAGACCGCCATCGCGACCGCCTGCAGCAGCAGCCCGGCGGCGAGCACCGGCCGCCGGCCCACGTGGTCGGACAGGCTGCCGACCACCAGCAGCGCGGCGAGCAGCGCGAAGGCGTAGATGCCGAACACCAGCGTCAGGACGCCGGCGCCGAAGCCGAACTGCTCCTGGTAGACGCGGTACAGCGGCGACGGCACGCCGGAGGCGGCCAGCACCAGCACGAGGAGTCCGGCCACCGACCAGAACGCGACCGGGCGGGGGAGGCGGGGCACGACAGTTGCCAAGGCCACCGATCCGGCCGGCATTCCCGTCAGGACGGGTAGCGGCGCGGCGTGTAGACCTGCCCGGCCGGCGTCACCCGCGTCTGCGAGGACCCGACCAGCAGCAGGCAGCGCATGTCCACCGTCTCCGGGTCCAGGTCGCGCAGCGTCGTCACCCGGACCTCCTCCTCCGGCCCGCCGACGTCCCGGCCGACGACGACCACCGTCTCCGGCTCGCGCACCTCGCGCAGCGCGTCGAGCGCCTTGGCCAGCTGGTGCGGGCGCGCCTTGGACCGCGGGTTGTACAGCGCCAGCACCAGGTCGGCCGCCGCCGCGGAGCGCAGCCGGTCGAGGACGACGTCGAGCGGCTTGAGCACGTCGGAGAGGCTGATGACGGCGAAGTCGTGCCCGAGCGGCGCGCCGACCCGCGACGCGACCGCCTGCGCGGCGGTCAGCCCGGGCAGCACCCGCACGCGGACGCCGGCGTGCTCGGGCCGGGCGGCCACCTCGAGCACCGCGGCGGCCATGGCGAACACGCCCGGGTCGCCGCTGGAGACCACCGCGACCCGCCGTCCGGACCGGGCCAGCTCCAGCGCGTGCGCGGCCCGCTCGGCCTCCACCCGGTTGTCGCTGGGGTGGCGGGTCTGCCGCGGGTTGGCCGGCACCCGGTCCAGGTAGGGGCCGTAGCCGACCAGGTCGTCGGCGGCGGCGAGCGCGTCGGCCACCTCGGGGGTGGTCCAGCCGCGGGCGCCGGGGCCGAGGCCGACGACGACCACCTCGCCGGTCCGCGGGGCGGCGTCCGGGAGGTCCGCGGGGGCGGGCGTGGTCCCGGTGAGCGGCGAGGGCAGCAGCGCCAGGGAGAAGTACGGGACGGTCGCGGGGTCGACGTCGGCCAGCGGCATCGTCCGCTGGCGGTCGGTGGTGGCCCGCTCGACGTAGAGCGCGCGGTCGAGCACGCCGGCGGCCTCGAACGCCTCGCGGACCCGGCCGAACGTCCGGCCGAGCTTCACCACCGCGGCGGAGTCGGTGGTGGCCAGCCACTCGGCGAGCTCGTCGGCGGGCAGCGTGCCCGGCAGCACGGTGAGCACCTCGTCCCGCTCCACCAGCGGCCGCCCGACGACCGCCGCGGCGCCGCTGACGCTGGTCACGCCGGGCACCACCTCGGTCGGGTAGCGGTGGGCGAGCCGCTTGTGCATGTGCATGTAGGAGCCGTAGAAGAACGGGTCCCCCTCGGCGAGCACGACGACGTCGCGGCCGGCGTCGAGGTGCGCGGCCAGCCGGGCCGCGGCGGCCTCGTAGAACTCGTCGATCGCGCCCTGGTAGCCGCCGGGGTGGTCGGTGCCCTCGGTGGTGACCGGGTAGACCAGCAGCTCCTCGACCTGCCCCTCCCGCAGGTAGGGGGCGGCGAGCGCGCGGGCGACCGAGCGGCCGTGCTGCGCGGCGTGGAAGGCGACGACGTCGGCGGCGGCGATCAGCCGGGCGGCCTTGACGGTGACCAGCTCGGGGTCGCCGGGGCCCAGCCCGACCCCGTACAGGCGCCCGCTCACTCGACGTCGCTCGCGATCGCGTTGACCGCCGCCGCGGCCATGGCGCTGCCGCCCCGCCGGCCGCGGACCACGAGGAACGGCAGGTCGGAGGCGGCGAGGGCCTCCTTGGACTCGGCCGCGCCGATGAAGCCGACCGGGATGCCGAGGACGGCGGCCGGGCGGGGGGCGCCGGCGGCGACCATCTCGAGCAGGTGGAACAGCGCGGTGGGCGCGTTGCCGACGGCGACGACGGCGCCGTCGAGCCGGTCGCGCCACAGCTCCAGCGCGGCGGCGGTGCGGGTGGTGCCGAGCTCCGCGGCCAGCGCCGGCACGCGCGGGTCGCCGAGGGTGCAGACGACGTCGTTGTCCTCCGGCAGCCGCCGGCGGGTGACGCCGGAGGCGACCATCCGCGCGTCGCACAGGACGGGAGCGCCGGCGTCGAGGGCCTCCCGGGCGAGCCGGACGACGTCGGGGCTCGCGGCGACGTCGGCGGCCAGGTCGACCTGGCCGCAGGCGTGGATCATCCGGACGACCACCCGCGCGAGGTCCTCGGGCAGGCCGGCGAGGTCCGCCTCGGCGCGGATCGTCGCGAACGACCGCCGGTAGATCTCGGCGCCGTCCTTCTCGTACTCGTACATCGGGCAGGAGGCTACGTCGCGCACGGAGCGGGTAGCCGGGGGCATGGCCCTTCCCCGCCTCCTCGTCCTCGTCCTCGCCGGTGGTGCCGGTGGGCGCCTGCAGCTGCTCACCGAGCACCGCGCCAAGCCCGCCGTCCCGTTCGCCGGGGTGTACCGGCTGATCGACTTCCCGCTGAGCAACTGCGAGCACTCCGGCATCCCCGACGTCTGGGTGTCAATCCAGCAGCACCCGGCCTCGCTGGCCGACCACCTCGCCAACGGCCGGCCCTGGGACCTCGACCGCACGACCGGCGGGCTGATGACCCTCCCGCCGTTCCAGGGCACCGAGCGCGGCGGGTGGAACACGGGGACGGCGAACTCGCTGTGGCGGCAGGCCGAGCTGATCCGCCAGTTCGGCCCCGAGGCGCTGGTCGTGGTCAGCGCGGACGCCGTCTACGAGCTCGACTACCGCGAGGTCGCCGAGGCGCACCTGCAGTCCAGCGCGGAGGTGACGATGGTGACCACCGAGGTCGCCGCCGACGACGCCGCCCGCTACGGCATCGTGGAGGTCGACGGCGACCGGGTGACCGGCTACGCCTACAAGCCCGACGAGCCGGCGACGACCACCGCCACCAACGAGGTCTTCGTCTTCGACCCCGGGCCCACGCTCGACCGGCTGGAGCAGCTGCGGTCGGAGGTCGGCGAGGAGGGCCTCGAGGACCTCGGCACCCACCTGCTGCCGGCGCAGACCCGCGACGGCGGCGCGCGGGCGCACCCGCTCAAGGGCTACTGGCGGGACGTCGGCACCGTCCCGGCGTACTGGGAGGCGCACCAGGAGTTCCTGTCGGAGGAGCCGCCGATCGACCTCGACGCCCCCGGCTGGCCGATCCACACCCGCGGCGGCCGGCACAGCGCCGCCCGGGTCCTCGACGACGGCCAGATCGAGAACAGCCTGCTGTCGGGCGGCACCCGGGTGTCCGGCAACGTGCGCGGGTCGGTCATCTCCCCGGGCGTCGTGGTCGAGGCCGGGGCGACCGTCGTCGACTCCGTCCTGCTGCCCGGCGTGCGGGTGCGCTCCGGCGCGACGGTGACCCGCGCGGTGGTCGACGACCGCGTCGACGTCGGCAGCGGCGCCACGATCGGCGGCGACGGCGACGTCACGCTGGTCGGCCGCGCGGTGTCCGTCCCCGAGGGCACCGAGGTCTCCGCCGGGGCCCGCTACCCGGACCCCGAGGAGGGCCGGCCGACGCGGTAGCCGTCGACGGTCGCGACGACGTCGAGGACCTCGCCGCGGGGGCGGCCGCAGCGGCGCTCGCAGCCGGCCCAGTGCACGCGGGCGCCCTCCGGCACGGTCCCGGACGCGACCGCCGCGGCGGCGTCGGCCCGGACGTCGGCCCGCGACCTCGCGCACCCGGGCCGGCCGGCGCACGCGGTGACCCGCGCCCAGGGGCTGTCGGCGTCGAACACCACGCCGGTCCGGTACAGGTAGACGGCGGCGTCGTCCACGCGGTCCTCGGCCAGGTCGGGCACGACGACGCTGCGCCACGGGGTCAGCTGCACCTCGCCGGTCAGCGACGCGAGCAGGTCGGCCTGGTCGGCGGAGAGCCGGCCGAGCGGGACGACGCCGACGAGCGCGGTCCGCCCGTCGGCCTGGGTCTCCGCGCCGACCGGGCCGGCGTCCGGCGCGGCGGGGACGGCGGCCGGCGCGGCCGGGGTGCCGCCCAGCCGCGCGGCGACGCGCGCGGGCCCGTCGTCGAGCTCGGTCAGCCGCCAGGCGGTGCCGTCCTGCGCGGCGCGCTCGGCGAGGAAGGCGCGGGTGGCGGCGAGCAGCAGGCCGACGGCGTCGTCCGGCGCGGCGCGCAGCCCGCTGTCCGCCCCGCCGAGCAGCAGCGCGACCGAGGACGGCGACAGCGCCAGCAGGCCGACGTCGCCGCCGAGCCCGGACACGTCGCCGCGGCCGTCGTCGAGCGTGGCCAGGTAGCGGCCCGGCAGCGCGGCGAGGGCGGGGTCGGCGCACAGGCCGGCGTCGAGCGCGGCCACCCACGGCCGGGCGTCGAGCAGCCCGCCGGCGCGGCCGGTCAGCGCGCTGGCCAGCACGTTGCGCACCCGCTCGTGCGTCTCGCTGGGCAGCAGGCCCACGCCGGCGAGCCGGTCGCCGAGCTCCCGCGCGGCGCCGGCGGCCAGCCCGCGCAGCTGCAGGTTGCCCCGGCTGGTCATCTCCAGGGCGCCGTCGCCGAGGTCGCGCGCGGCGGCGGCGAGCACCCGCAGCTGGGCGGCGGTGAGCAGGCCGCCGGGCACCCGCACGCGGGCGAGCTCGCCGTCGGCGGCGGGGTGCGTCTGCAGCGCGCCGGGGCAGGCGTCGGCGCGCGGTCGGGAGGAGGTCATCGCGCCCGCGAGGCTACGACGGGTCGAGCACCCCGGCGGCGAGCTCGGCGGCCACCGGGTGCCCGAACAGCCCCGGCAGCCCGCCGGTGTGCACGAACACGGTCCGCTCGCCGGGCCGGACCGAGCCGTCGGCCACGGCGGCGGCCAGCCCGGCCAGCGCCTTGGCCGTGTAGACGGGGTCGAGCAGCAGCCCCTCCGTGCGGGCCGCCGTCCGCAGCGCCGCGACGGCGGCGTCGGTGCGGGCGCCGTAGCCGTCGCCCACCTGGTCCCGGCGCAGCCGCAGCCCCTCCGGGGACCCGCCGAGCGCCGTCACCAGGCCGGCCACCCGCTCGGCCGGGTCGGGCACGGCGCCGACGTCCACGCCGAGCACGCGCTCGGCGCCGAGCCCGGCCACCAGGCCGGCCATCGTGCCGCCCGAGCCGACCGCGACGACGACGTGCCGGGCGTCGGGCGCCTGCTCCCGCAGCTCGTCCGCGCAGGCCAGGTAGCCCCGCGCGCCGGTGGGCGAGGAGCCGCCCAGCGGCAGCACCGCGGGCACCTCGCCGGCGGCCCGCAGCTCGGCGGCCACCGCGGCCACCCGGGCCTCGACGTCGTCCGGGCCACCGACCACCACGACGCGGGCGCCGAGCGCGCCCTCCAGGGCCAGGTTCCCGGGCCGCTGCGCCGACGGCGCCCCGTGCAGCACCAGCACGGCGCGCAGCCCCACCCGAGCGGCGGCCGCGGCGGTCATCCGCGCGTGGTTGCTCTGCACGCCGCCGCTGGTGACCAGGACGGTCGCGCCGTCCCCGGCCGCCTCGGCGACGAGGTGCTCGAGCTTGCGCACCTTGTTGCCGCCGCCGAGGTCGGTCAGGTCGTCCCGCTTCACCGCCAGGTCCCCCGGCCGCAGGCCGAGGGCGGCGGCGAGCCGCGGTGCCGGGTCGAGCGGGGTGGGCCAGTGCGCCAGGCGGACGGTCACCCCTGCATCGTGCCGGGGTCAGGCGTCGCGGCGGGCCCGGTCGAAGGACATCCACACCTCGCGGCGCTCCCTGCGGCTGGTCACCTGCGCCATGGCGGCGACCCGGCGGCGCTGGTCGAAGGAGGCCACGTGCTGGACGACGGCGACCTCGGCGTCGCGCATCGCCCGCTCGGCGGCGAACTCGGCCGGCGTCGACGGGTACTCGTCGGCCGGGACCGGCGGCACGTCGTCCCGCTCGCGGGCGTACGGGCTGTCGGGCGGCAGGTTGCCGCTCACCCGGCCGTAGGCGCCGAGCAGCAGCAGCACCAGGCCCGCGGCGAGGGAGAAGCCGACGTTGCTCAGCCGGAAGGCCAGGAGGTTCAGCCCCGTGTTGAGCACCGCGAGGTTGGCCAGCGCCGACACCAGGAACAGCACGCCGATGACGATCATGACCGTCGAGGCGGTGCGGGGGCTGCGGAAGGCGGCGACGACCAGCACGACCGCGGTGACCAGCGAGATCACCGACAGCAGGCCGTTGGACGACATGCCGAGGATGCGCTGGCCCTCGGTCGAGAAGAAGGCCAGGCCGTTGGCCAGGCCCAGGACGCCGAAGACGGCGATGATCCCGGCGACGACGAACGCCCCGGTGCGCTGGACGGCGTAGACGCGGCTGCCGGACGCGGGCTCCCGCTCGGCGCGGGCCGGGGCGTCGGCGGTCGGGGCGTCGGCGGTCGGGGTGTCGGCGGTCGGGGTGTCGGTGCGCGGGGCGGGGTCGGCGGCGCCGGTCCGTGCGCGGTCGGCCGTCCGGTGGCGGTGCAGCGACAGGGCCATGGTCGTGCTCCTCGGGTCGGTGGTGCTGACACCGGTTGTTCCCAATCCGGTCGTGCCCGGATGCACCCGGTTCCGGACCTTCTCGTCCCTCCTGCCCGCCGGGCGTGTCGTGGTCTCGGGAAGAGCGGGCGCCGCGCCGTCGTTCCGCGGGCGTGACCCAGCCGTTCAGCCCCGACCTGCACTCGGAGTTCCTCCGCGCCGACCTCTACCTCTCCATGGGGCAGCCGATCGAGGCCGCCCGCCTGCTCGAGCCGCTCGTCGAGGCCGAGCCGGGCAACGGGGCCGCCCTCGAGCTGCTGGCCCGCAGCTACTTCGGCTCGGCCCAGCTGCAGCGCGCGGAGACGGCGCTGCGTCGGCTGGTCGACCTCGCGCCGGCCGACGGGTGGGCCCGCCGCGCGCTGGCCCGCACCCTGGAGCGGCAGAGCCGCCGCGACGAGGCCGTCGCCCACCACCGCGTCGCCGACGCCCTGGGCGCCGCCTGACCGTTCCTGCTCCGTCACCGGCGGACGCTTGACCTCGAGTCGACTGGAGGTCCTAGCGTCCGCCGCGTGAGCATGGAGATGACGGCGTGGTCGGCGCTGTCCCGCGCGACGCACGCCCGTCCCGACCGCCGCGCCGTCACCCGCGCGACCCTGCACCGGGTGCTCGCCTTCGCCCGCCCGCACCGGGCGCGCATCACCGGCTACGTCGCCGTCGGCGTCGTCGAGGCCGTGCTCACGGTGGCCTCGCCGCTGCTGGCCGGCCGGGTCGTCGACGCGATCGTCGACGGCGCCGCCACCTCGGTCGTCGTCGGCCTCGCCGTCACGATCGCCGCGCTCGCCGTCCTCGCCACCGCGCTCGGGCTGGTCGGCCGGTACCTGTCGGCGAGCCTGGGCGAGGGGCTGATCCTCGACCTGCGCACCGCCGTGTTCGACCACGTCCAGCGGATGCCGGTCGCGTTCTTCACCCGGACCCGCACCGGCGCGCTCGTGTCCCGCCTGGACAACGACGTCCTCGGCGCCCAGCGGGCGTTCAGCGACACCCTCTCCGGGATCGTCAGCAACACCGTCACGCTCGCCCTCGCGCTCGTGGCGATGCTGACCCTGTCCTGGCAGGTGACCGTGCTGGCGCTGCTCCTGCTGCCGGTGTTCCTGCTCCCGGCCCGCCGGATCGGCCGCCGCCTGGCCGCGCTGAGCCGCACCGCCGCCGTCGCCAACGCGGCGATGACCGGCCAGACGACCGAGCGGTTCTCCGCCCCCGGCGCGACGCTGGTCAAGCTGCTCGGCGACCCCGGCCGCGAGTCGGCGCGGTTCGCCGCCCGGGCGCGGGCGGTCCGTGACGTCGGGGTGCGGACGGCGATGGTGCAGTGGGCGTTCATCAGCGCGCTCACGCTGGTCTCGGCGCTGGCGCTCGCCCTGGTCTACGGCCTGGGCGGGGCGTACGCGCTGCGCGGCGCGCTGGACCCGGGCTCGGTGGTGGCGCTGGCGCTGCTGCTCACCCGGCTCTACGCGCCGCTGACCGCGCTGGCCAGCGCCCGGGTCGACGTCTCCTCGGCGCTGGTCAGCTTCGAGCGGGTCTTCGAGGTGCTCGACCTGGTGCCGCTGGTCCGCGAGCGCCCCGGCGCCGTCGACGTCCCCGACGGGCCGGTGTCCGTGGAGCTGGACGGCGTCACCTTCGCCTACCCGGCGGCCGACCGGGTGTCGCTGGCGTCGCTGGAGGACGTCGCCCGGCTCGACGGCCGCGGCGGCGTCGACGTGCTGCACGACGTCTCGTTCACCGTGCGGCCGGGGCAGGTGGTGGCGCTGGTCGGGTCCTCGGGCGCGGGCAAGTCGACGATCGCCTCGCTGGTGCCGCGCCTGTACGACGTCGACGCCGGCGCCGTCCGGCTGGGCGGCGTCGACGTCCGCGACCTCACCGCCGCCTCGATCCGGCGCACCGTCGGGGTGGTGACCCAGGACGGGCACCTGTTCCACGAGTCGCTGCGGGACAACCTGCTGCTGGCCGCCCCGGACGCGACCGACGACGACCTGTGGGACGCCCTCGCCCGCGCCCGGCTGGCCGACCTGGTCCGCGGGCTGCCCGACGGCCTGGACACCGTCGTCGGCGAGCGCGGCTACCGGTTCTCCGGCGGCGAGCGGCAGCGGCTGACCATCGCCCGGCTGCTGCTCGCCCGCCCGCGCGTGGTGCTGCTCGACGAGGCGACCGCGCACCTCGACGCCACGTCGGAGGCCGCGGTGCAGGCGGCCCTCGACGAGGCGCTCGAGGGGCGGACGGCGATCGTCATCGCGCACCGGCTGTCCACCGTGCGCGGGGCCGACTGCATCCTCGTGCTCGAGGGCGGCCGGGTCGTCGAGCGCGGCCGGCACGAGGACCTCCTCGCCCTCGGCGGGCGCTACGCCGAGCTGCACCGCACCCAGTTCGGCCGGCCGGTGGCCGCCTGAGGCCGGACCGGGTCAGCCGCACCGCGAGGACGGGCCGGCGGTCACCGGGCGGTCCCGAACAGCCGTGCGTCGGCCCGGGCGGAGCGCCGGCCGAGCAGCCGGCCCACCGCGGGCAGGAGCGGCGCGGAGCCGAGGATCCGGTCCGCGGCGTCCGGCGGGATCGCCGAGACCACCCAGCCGAGCGCGGACACGGTCTCGCGGAGGGTGTACTCCCGCGCGAACGCGGCGTCCTGGCGGGCCCAGTCCCCGGGCGTGAGGTGGCGCTGCACCAGGGTCATCCCGTCGCGCTCCTCGTGCGCGAGGTGGGCGCCGAGGGCGTCGCCCGTCCGGGCGATGGTGTGCGCCAGCTCCCGCCGGGTGTCCTCACCGCCCCGGCCGCCGGCCAGGTCCGCCAGCGCGTCGGCGCAGGAGGCCAGCAGGGGGTCGATGCCGGCGTGCTCGGCCTCGAGCTGGTCGAGGACGTCCGGGTCGGCGCCGCGCTCGCGCAGCAGCGGCCACAGGTGCGCGTCCTCGCCGGCGTGGTGCTTGTGCAGGAACCGCGCGAACTGCCCGAAGCGACGTCCGAGGGCCCGCCAGCGGGCCCGGTCGCCCACGTCGACCGTGGGGACGGCCGCCGCGAAGGCGGCGAGGTCGCGCCGGAACGCCCGGTGCATCACGTACATGCTGGCCAGGTCGACCGGCCCGTCGGGTGCGGCGGCCTGGCCGGGCAGCAGGAGCTGGGCGGGGTGGGGAGCTGCAGCGGTCATGACGACCTCTTCCGGTTGAGTGACACTCAAACGAATAGAGCGATGGTATGGTCGAGTGGTGACGGGGGGCAAGAGGGTCTACCGCTCCGAGCTGCGGCAGGAGCAGGCCAGGCGCACCCGCGCGCAGGTGCTCGACGCCGCCACCCGCTGCTTCGTGGAGCGGGGCTACGCCGCGACGACGATGCGCGACGTCGCGGCCGCCGCCGGGGTGTCGGTGCCGACGGTGTTCGCGCAGGGCGGCAAGGCGGCGCTGCTGCTCGCGTGCGTGGACCGCGCGCTCGTGGGCTCCGACGAGGACCGGACGGTGCGGGAGCTGGACCCGTTCGCGCAGCTGCTCGCGGCGCCGGACCGCGCGGGCCGGCTGGCGGCCCTGCGGCGGCTGGTGCTCGAGACCGCGCCCGGGGCGCGGCCGATGCAGGACGTCTTCGCCGCCGCCGCGGCGGCCGACCCGGACGTGCGGCCCGCCTACGAGGAGTACGAGCGCCGTCGCCGTGCCGACACCGCCGTCCTCCTCGGCCCCTTCGCGTCCGACCTGCGGGAGGACCTCGACCTCGACGCGGCGACCGACGTCGCGTGGTCGGTCTTCTCGCCGTCGACGCAGTCCCGGCTGATGGTGGGGTGCGGCTGGCCGGCCGAGCGCTTCGCCGACTGGCTGGCCGACACCCTGGACCGGCTGCTGCTGCGCTGACGTCGTCCCCGTCGTGCAGGGGGGTGTGACTCTCCTCGAGCAGGTGACCGCCGCCGTGCGCGCGGCCTGGTGCCGCGAGACCCGCGACGACAGCGACCTCGCCGACTGGTCGCCCGGCGACCCGGCCCGCGGGCAGCGCGGTGCGACCGCGCTGGTCCTGCACGACCTGCTCGGCGGCGACCTGCTGCTCGCCGAGGTGCGCCGGACCGACGGCTCCCGGCAGGGCGTGCACTGGTGGAACCGGCTGCCCGGCGGCCGCGAGGTCGACCTCACCCGCGAGCAGTTCGCCCCCCCCCGGAGGTCGTGGGGGGCCGCGGGTCGTCGTCGGCCCGCCCGGCCTGCCCGGCCACGAGGACGGCGGCGACCGCGGGCAGTGCCTCGGGCTGCGCGCCGCGGTGCTGGACGCCCTCGGCCGGACCACGGGACGGACGTGACCGGACGGAAACGGGGTGCGGGAGCCCGCTAAGGGGAGGCTAACCTCACCTCGACGACGATCACCGAGGTCAGGAGCCGACCGTGCCGCACCACCCCGCCCCCACCCGCCTGCGGCGCGCGTCGCTGACCGCGGCCGCCGCCGTCCTCGTGGCCGGGCTGGCCGCCTGCGGCGGGACCGCCGACGAGCCCGCGGCCGCGGCCGCCGACGGGACCGGCGACGGCGCCTTCCCGGTCACCATCGAGAACAGGTTCGGCACCACCGAGATCCCCACCGAGCCGCAGCGCGTGGTCACCGTCGGCTTCAACGACCAGGACTTCGTGCTGGCCCTGGGCGTGACCCCGGTCGGCGAGCGCGAGCTCCTCGGGGACTACGACGCCGCGACCCGTCCCTGGGCGCAGGAGCAGCTGCCGGACGGGGAGATCCCGACCGTGGGCGGCGAGGAGATCGACCTCGAGGCCGTCGCCGCGCTCGAGCCCGACCTGATCGTCGGCGTCTACTCCTTCATGGACGAGACGGTCTACGAGCAGCTGTCGGGCATCGCGCCGACGCTCGCGCAGACCGACGAGTACGCCGACGGCGCCACCCCGTGGCAGGAGCAGACCCTGCTCATCGGGCGGGCGCTGGGCCGCGAGGAGGAGGCGCAGGAGCTCGTCGACGACGTCGAGGGCCGGTTCGAGCAGGCGGTCGAGGAGAACCCCGGCTTCGCCGGCAGCTCGCTCGCCGTCGACCTGACCGGCGTCGGCTCGGGCCACTACCTGCTCGGCGCCGACGACCTGCGCACCCAGTTCTTCACCGACCTCGGCTTCACCGTCCCCGACACCAGCGCCGACGTCAGCCAGGAGCGGCTGGACCTGCTGGAGGCGGACGTGCTGGCGGTGAACGGGTACGACCAGGCGGACGCCGACGCGGATGCGCTGTTCTCCGCCCTCGACGTGGTGACCCAGGGGCGCACGGTCCTGCTCGGCGGCTACTCCGGCGACGTGTCCGCCGCGCTCGGCTTCGGCAGCCCGCTCTCGCTGCCCTACCTGCTGGACGAGGTGGTGCCGGCCCTGGCCGCCGCCGCCGACGGCGACCCCTCCACCGCGGTCCCGGTCCTCGGCTGAGGTCCCCGTCCCCGTCCCCGTCCCCGGCCACGGGGCCGGGGCCGGGGACGTCCGGGCGGTACCGTCTCCCCATCACGGCAGTGCGTGCAGGAAGCCGGTGCGAGCCCGGCGCGGTCCCGCCACTGTGACCCCGGGGAACCGGGGGAGCCAGACACTCCGGCTGCCGTGCCCGACGGCCCGGGGCGCGGACCCCGAGTGAGGACGCTGCGTGTTCGCCCTGCTCTCCACCAGTGACACCGACCTGCTCTCCGCCCGCGCCAGCGGCGCCGACTGGCGGCTGGGCAACCCGGCCCGCCTCGGCGCCGACGGCATCGCGGAGCTGACCGCGGGCGCGCGGCTCGTCGTCGTCCGGATCCTCGGCGTGCGCCGCCAGTACGAGGAGGTGCTCGCGCCGCTGCTGGCCGGGCCCGCGCCGGTCGTCGTCCTCGGCGGGGAGCAGGTGCCCGACGCCGAGCTGATGGAGCTGTCCACCGTCCCGATGGGGGTGGCCACCGAGGCGCACGGCTACCTGGCGCAGGGCGGGCCGGACAACCTGGTGCAGCTGCACCGCTTCCTGTCCGACACCGTGCTGCTCACCGGCGAGGGCTTCGAGCCGCCGTCGGTGGCGCCGGACTGGGGCGTGGTGGAGCGGGCGGGCCGGGGGAGCGGGCCGCGGATCGCCGTCCTCTACTACCGGGCGCACCACCTGGCCGGGAACACCGCGTTCGTCGAGGCGCTGTGCTCCGCGGTCGAGGACGCCGGCGGGCAGGCGCTGCCGGTGTTCGTGAGCTCGCTGCGCAGCGTCCCCGACGACCTGCTCGAGGTGCTGCGCACCGCCGACGCGCTCGTCGTCACGGTGCTGGCCGCCGGCGGCTCCCGGCCGGCGACGGCGTCCGCCGGCGAGGACGACGGCGCCTGGGACGTCGGCCGGCTCGCCGCGCTCGACGTCCCGGTGGTCCAGGGACTGTGCCTGACCCGCTCGCGGGAGGAGTGGCTGGCCGACGACGACGGCCTCTCGCCGCTCGACGTCGGCAACCAGGTGGCCATCCCGGAGTTCGACGGCCGGCTGATCAGCGTGCCGTTCTCCTTCAAGGAGACCGACGCCGACGGCCTCACGCACTACGTCGCCGACCCCGAGCGGGCGGCGCGGGTGGCGGGCACCGCGGTGGCGCACGCCCGGCTGCGGCACACCCCGCCCGCGGAGCGCCGGATCGTGCTCATGCTGTCGGCCTACCCGACCAAGCACGCGCGGATCGGCAACGCCGTCGGCCTGGACACCCCGGCGTCGGTGGTGCGGCTGCTGGCCGCCATGCAGGGGCAGGGCTACGACGTCGGCCCGTTCGACGGCCCCGACGCGCTGCCCGGCGTGGCCGACCTCGACGGCGACGCGCTGTTCCACGCGCTCATCGCGGCGGGCGGGCAGGACGCCGACTGGCTGACCGAGGAGCAGCTGTCGGGCAACCCGGTGCGCATCCCGGCCGCGGAGTACCGGCGCTTCTTCGACACCCTGCCGGAGGACCTCCGCGACGCGATGGTCGAGCACTGGGGCGAGGCGCCCGGGTCGCTGTTCGTGGACGGCTCCGGGGACGACCGGGCCATCGTCTTCGCCGCGCTGCGGGCGGGCAACGTCGTCGTGATGGTGCAGCCGCCGCGCGGCTTCGGCGAGAACCCGATCGCGATCTACCACGACCCCGACCTGCCGCCCTCGCACCACTACCTGGCCGCCTACTGGTGGCTGCGGTCGGTCTTCGGCGCGCACGCGCTGGTGCACGTCGGCAAGCACGGCAACACGGAGTGGCTGCCGGGCAAGACCGTGGGGCTGTCGGCCTCCTGCGGGCCCGACGCCGCGATCGGCGACCTGCCGCTGGTCTACCCGTTCCTGGTCAACGACCCGGGGGAGGGCTCACAGGCCAAGCGCCGCGCGCACGCCACGCTGGTCGACCACATGGTCCCGCCGATGGCGCGCGCCGACTCCTACGGCGACATCGCCCGCCTGGAGCAGCTGCTCGACGAGCACGCCAACGTGGCGGCGATGGACCCGGCCAAGCTGCCCGCCGTCCGGGCGCAGATCTGGACGCTGCTGCAGGCCGCCAAGCTCGACCACGACCTGGGCCTCGCCGAGCGGCCGGAGGACGACCACTTCGACGAGATGATCCTGCACGTCGACGGCTGGCTCTGCGAGATCAAGGACTCGCAGATCCGCGACGGCCTGCACGTCCTCGGCGTCCCGCCGTCGGGGCAGGACCGGGTGGACCTCGTGCTGGCGATGCTGCGGGCGCGGCAGATCTGGGGCGGCGCTGTGGCGCTGCCCGGGCTGCGCGAGGCGCTGGGGCTGACCGAGGACGGCACCGCCGGGCGCGCGGCCACCGACGAGGTGGAGGCGCTGGCGGCCGCGCTGGTCTCGGGCATGGAGGAGGCCGGCTGGACGATCGGCGCCGTCGGCCCGGTGGTGCGCGAGGTGCTCGGGCGCGAGGACTCCGCCGTCGCGGACGTGCTGCGGTTCGCCGTCGACGAGGTGGTGCCGCGGCTGGAGCGCACCACCGACGAGCTGGACGCCACGCTGCACGCCCTCGACGGCGGCTACGTGCCGGCCGGGCCGTCGGGCTCGCCGCTGCGCGGGCTGGTCAACGTGCTGCCGACCGGCCGGAACTTCTACTCGGTCGACCCGCGCGCGGTGCCGTCACGGCTGGCGTGGGAGACCGGCCAGGCGATGGCCGACTCGCTGCTCGAGCGCTACCGCGCCGACACGGGGGAGTGGCCGCGCTCGGTGGGGCTGTCGGTGTGGGGGACCTCGGCGATGCGGACCTCCGGCGACGACGTCGCCGAGGTGCTCGCGCTGCTCGGCGTCCGCCCGGTGTGGGACGACGCCTCGCGGCGGGTGACGTCGCTGGAGCCGGTGCCGCTCGACGAGCTCGGCCGGCCGCGGATCGACGTCACCGTGCGCATCTCCGGCTTCTTCCGGGACGCCTTCCCGCACGTGGTGACGATGCTCGACGACGCGGTGACGCTGGTGGCCGCCCTCGACGAGTCCCCCGAGCAGAACTTCGTCCGCGCCCACGTCGACGCCGACGTCGCCGGGCACGGCGACCGGCGGCGGGCCACCACCCGGGTGTTCGGCTCCAAGCCCGGCGCCTACGGGGCGGGGCTGCTGTCGCTGATCGACTCCCGGGACTGGCGCGGCGACGCCGACCTCGCCGAGGTGTACGCGGTGTGGGGCGGCTACGCCTACGGCCGCGACCTCGACGGCGTGCAGGCCCGGCCGGACATGGAGGCGGCGTACCGGCGGATCGCGGTGGCGGCGAAGAACGTCGACACCCGCGAGCACGACATCGCCGACTCCGACGACTACTTCCAGTACCACGGCGGGATGGTGGCGACGGTCCGCGCGCTGACCGGGCGCGCGCCGGCGGCCTACATCGGCGACTCGACCCGGCCGGAGCAGGTGCGCACCCGCTCGCTGACCGAGGAGACCTCGCGGGTGTTCCGCGCGCGGGTGGTCAACCCCAAGTGGCTGTCGGCAATGCGCCGGCACGGCTACAAGGGCGCCTTCGAGCTGGCCGCGACCGTCGACTACCTGTTCGGCTACGACGCCACGACCGGCGTGGTGGCCGACTGGATGTACGAGAAGCTCACCGAGACCTACGTGCTCGACCCGGAGAACCGCGAGTTCATGGAGCGGTCCAACCCGTGGGCGCTGCACGGCATCGCCGAGCGGCTGCTGGAGGCCGTCGACCGGGGCATGTGGGCCGAGCCGGACCCGGAGCTGCTGGCCGGGCTGCGGCAGGCCTACCTCGACACCGAGGGCGACCTCGAGGGCGGTGGGACGCCGGCCCAGTCGGGAGCGCCAGCCTGAGGGGGACCCTCCTGCCCCCGCACCGCTCGCGAGCTCGGGGCCGGCCCCTGCAGGAGGGCCGATCGCCCGGTTCACGCGGCCGCTCGCCGGGTAGTCGATCTCCATGGGCATCCTGAACCGACTCCTGGGCACTGCTGAGACCACGGCTCGTCGCGGAGCCGCCGGGGGCCGCGCCGCCGCCGGCCGCGCCACCGGACGCGGGATGGGGCGGGGCACCGCCGGGCGCGGCATGCCGTCCGGCCGCGGCATGGGGCGCTCGCGGATGGCGACCCCGACGCCGACCCGGCGCTTCGGCCGCGGCACGCCGACGACCGCCGCCTCCGGCGGGCTGGGCCGCCTGCTCGGCTCGCTGACCGGCCGCCGCTGAACCGCGGGGGCTGAAGCCCCCACGGACAGCACCATCCGCCGCTAGGGCACCGAGGCGGCGGCGACCAGCAGGACGACGGTCGCTGCCGCCTCGCCCATCGCGCCCATCACGTCCCCGGTGACGCCGCCGAGCCGGGCCGTCGCGCGGGCGTGGACGAGCTCGGCCGCGAGCAGGCCGGCCACCGCGGCCCCGCCCAGCGCCGCCGCGGTCCCCGGGCCGCCGGCCGCCCACCCCGTCGCGGCGGCACCGCCGACCACGAGCAGCCCCCACCCCGCGAGCCAGGGCGCCGACACCGTGCCGGCCACCGCCTGCCCCAGCGACGACCCCTCGGCCGTCGGCGTGCCGGGCAGCCCGGTGCGGGCCATCGCCAGCCGCGCCACGACCACCGCCGTCCACAGCGCGAGCCAGCCGCCGTCGGCCGCCAGCAGCGCCGCCCCCGCCGCCGCCTGCAGCAGCAGGGCGAGGACCAGCGTCACCACCCCGAACGGGCCGACGTCCCCCTGGTGCATGACCTGCAGCGCCCGCTCCCGGCCGCGCAGCGGACCCAGACCGTCGGCGGTGTCGGCCAGCCCGTCCAGGTGGAGCGCCCGGGTCAGCCAGGCGAGCACGGCGAGCGCCGCCACGGCACCGGTCAGCGGGGACACCAGGTGCGCGCCGAGCACGCCGACCCCGGCCGCGACCCCGCCGAGCGCCAGCCCGACCAGCGGCGCCCACGGCAGCACCCCGCGGGTGGACGTCGTCCCGGCGGCGGGGACGCGGACCACGGTGAGCAGCGCGACCGACTCCAGCGGGCCGGCCCACCTCGGCCGGTGCGTCACCGCAGCCGCTGCGGCAGCCCGGCGACGACGAACCACACCTCGTCGGCGGTGCCGGCCAGTCGCTGGTTGACCTCGCCGAGGGTGTCGCGGAACAGCCGGCCCGCGCGGGACTCCGGCACCACGCCCAGACCCACCTCGTCGCTGACCGCCACCACGTGCGCCGGGGTCATCGCCCAGGCGTTGACCAGCGCGTCGACCCGCCCGGCCAGCCGGTCGAGGGCGGCGGGCCCGTCGGTCCACACGCCGGTCTCGTCCATGAGCGCCGCGACCCACGTGGTCACGCTGTCGACCAGCACCGTCCCGCCGCGCAGCAGGTCGCTGGGCGCCGTGGTCTCCAGCGTCGTCCAGCCGGCCGGCCGGCGGGCGCGGTGCGCGGCGACCCGCCGGGTCCACTCGGCGTCGTCCGGCGCCGGTGCCGAGGTGGCCAGGTAGACGACGCCGGGCCGGTCGGCCACCAGCGACTCGGCGTGCGCCGACTTCCCCGACCGCGACCCGCCCAGCACCAGCACCCGCGCCATCAGCCGACCGCCCCCGCGAGCTGCAGCCGGGTGACCGTGCCGTTGTGCGGCGTCACAGCCGGCATCTCCGCGGGGCCCAGCCCGGCGGCGACCGCCCGGGCGGCGCGGATGGTGTCGCCGTGGGTGACCAGCGCGACGACCTCCGCCGGCGGGTCCGCCCGCAGCCGGCCGAGGAGGGCCGCGACCCGGGCGTGCAGGTCGGCCAGGCTCTCCCCGCCCTCGGCCGCCCAGCGCGGGTCGGTCCAGTCGACGACGTCCCACAGCTCCCGCGACGGCCGCCCCTCGAGCACGCCGTAGCCCTGCTCGCGCAGCGCCGGCGTGGTGGTGAACGCCAGACCGGTCGCGGCGGCGCAGTGCTCGGCGGTCTGCACCGCCCGCAGCAGGTCGCTGGACAGCATCGCGCCCGGCCCGAGCGCCGCGAGCTCGCGGGCCGCGGCCCGCGCCTGGTCGTGTCCCCGGTCGGTGAGCGGGACGTGCGCCGTCTGGCCCTGCATCAGCCCGGCGGCGTTCCAGGTGCTCTGCCCGTGCCGGACGAGGAGGAGGGTGAGCGGGCGGGCCATGGTGGTCGCCGAGCGTAGGGCAGGCGGGCGCGGGCCCCGGGGCCGGTGCTCGTACCGTCGGGACGTGACCATCCCCGTCCGTCCCGGCGCCGGCCGTCCCGCCGCCGCGCCGACCGGCCCCGACCCGCTGGCCCCGCTGCTCGATCTCCCCGGGGTCCGGGAGGCCGCCGACGCCGCCCGCGCCGGCATCGACCGGCTGCTGGCCCACCGGCTCATGCGCAACCGGTCGGCCGAGGTCAGCACCGAGTCGGCGCTGCGCGGGGCCCGCGCGTCCGCGGCCCTGGACGGCGTCGACGTCCCGCTGGCCGACCTGCGCGCGGGCTCGGTCGACGACCCGGTCGTGCAGGGCTCGCTGCGGGTGTCGGTGGGGCTGGGCTCGCTGGTCGACACGTGGGCGAAGGCCCCCGGGCAGGTGCTCGCCCGGCTGCACGTGCTGGCCGCCGCCGACCTCACCGACCGCGCCGGTCTCGGCCGCCCCGGCCCGCACGCCGGCCCGCGGCTGACCGGCCTGTTCCAGGTGGTGACCGGCACCTCGACCGTCCCCGCGGTGCTGGTGGCCGGACTCGTGCACGGCGAGCTCGCGGCCCTGGCGCCCTTCGGCACCGCCGACGGCGTCGTCGCCCGGGCGGCCGCCCGGCTGACCACCATCGGCCGCGGCCTGGACCCCAAGGCCGTGTCGGTGCCCGAGGTCGGCTTCGTCGAGCTGGGCGCCGACGCCTACCGCGACCGGCTGGCCGGCTACGCCGCGGGCGGACCCGACGGCGTCGCCGCCTGGCTGGTGCACTGCTGCCGCGCCACCGAGCTCGGCGCCCGCGAGGGGCTGGCCATCGCCGAGGCGATCCTGCGCGGCTGACCGGCCCGCCCTGCGCCCGGTGCGGGCGCGGCGCACAGTGAGGGGATGCGCCACCTCGACGTCGACGGGCTCGGCCGGGTCAGCCGGATCGGGCTGGGCACCTGGCAGTTCGGGTCCCGCGAGTGGGGCTACGGCGAGGGCTACGCCGAGGGCACCGCGCGTGACGTCGTCCGCCGGGCGCGGGACCTCGGCGTCACGCTGTTCGACACCGCGGAGATCTACGGCTTCGGCCGCAGCGAGCGCATCCTCGGCGAGGCGCTGGGGGAGGAGCGCGGCGAGGTCGTCGTCGCCTCGAAGGTCTTCCCGGTGGCGCCGTTCCCGCCCGTGGTCCGGTCCCGGTTCGAGGGCAGCGCCCGGCGGCTGGGCCTGACGCGGATCCCGCTGTACCAGGTGCACCAGCCCAACCCGGTCGTCCCCGACAGCGTGGTCATGCCGGGCCTGCGGCAGCTGCTCGACGAGGACCGCATCGGCGCCGCCGGCGTCTCGAACTACTCCCTGGCCCGCTGGCGGGCGGCCGACGCGGCGCTGGGCCGGCCGGTCCTCACCAACCAGGTGCAGTTCTCCCTCGTCCGGCCCGGGGCGCTCGAGGACCTGGTGCCCTTCGCCGAGCGCGAGGGGCGCGTCGTCATCGCCTACAGCCCCCTGGCGCAGGGCCTGCTCGGCGGCCGGTACGGCGTGGAGAACCGGCCCGGCGGGGTGCGCGCGGCCAACCCGCTGTTCGGCACGGAGAACCTGCGGCGCGCGCAGCCGCTGCTCGACGTCCTGCGCGAGGTCGCCGCCGCGCACGGGGTCCGGCCCGGGACGATCGCGCTGGCCTGGCTGGTCTCGCTGCCCCGGGTGGTGGTCATCCCCGGCGCCTCGAGCGTGGAGCAGGTGGAGGCCAACGCCGCGGCCGGCGACGTCGACCTGCGGCCCGACGAGCAGGCGGCGCTCACCGCGGCGGCGCGCGCGTTCACCCCGGTGTCCGGCGTCCGCACCCTGGTCGACGGCGTCCGGGAGCGGGTGGACGGGCTGCGCGGGCGGCTGGGCGTCTGAGCGGGCGAGGCCCGATCGGGGGGCGCTCAGGCGCCCCGGCGCCGCCACCGGGCGGCGGCCGGGGCCGCCGCGGTCGCAGCGGCCGCCACGGCGGGCACGGTGCGCAGCGACCGCCGCCGCGCGTACCAGGCCAGCCCGGCGACCGCCGCGCCCACGCCCATCGCGGCGCCGGTGACCACCGGCGCCGGCGGCACGGCGAAGCGCGAGCGCATCGACACCGGCCGGGTGAACTCCAGCACCGGCCAGCCGCGCTCGGCGGCCACCTTGCGCAGCGCCCGGTCGGGGTTGACCGCCGTCGGGTGCCCGACCGCGGTGAGCATCGGCAGGTCGGTGACCGAGTCGCTGTAGGCGTGGCAGTCGGCCAGGTCGTAGCCGTTCTCGGCGGCCACCCGCCGCATCGCCTCGGCCTTGTTCTCCCCGTACGCGTAGAACTCGATCTCGCCGGTGTAGCGGCCGTCGACGGTCACCATCCGGGTGGCCACCACCCGGTCGGCGCCGAGCATCTCGCCGATCGGCTCCACCATCTCCGCGCCGCTGCTGGAGACGATGACGATCTCCCGCCCCGCCGCCCGGTGGGACTCGATGAGGTCGGCCGCCTCGGCGTAGACCAGCGGGTCCACGACCTCGTGCAGCGTCTCCCGGACGATCTCGTGCACCGTCGCGACGTCCCAGCCGGTCGCCATGTCGGTGATCTGCGCCCGCATCCGCTCCATCTGCTGCGCGTCGGCGCCGGAGAGGGAGAAGACGAACTGCGCGTAGGCGCCCTTGAGCACGGCGCGGCGGTTGATCAGCCCGCCCGCGAAGAAGGGACGACCGAAGGCCAGGGTGCTGGACTTGGCGATGACGGTCTTGTCCAGGTCGAAGAACGCCGCGGCGTGCGTCACGGTTCACGACTGTAAGCGGACGTCCCGGGTGTGACGGGTCTCGCAACTCCGTCCACACCCTTTCGGGTCGTCCACAGTTGCCCGGTCCGGCACGCGCGCACCGGCCGTCCGCGATGGGCTCCGGCGCGTGCCCCCGCGTCCGGTCCCCCCGCCGTCCCGTCCGCTGGTCGTCTGCGCCGACGAGGACCTCCTCGACGACGTCCTGCGCGTCCTCGCCGCCGCCGGCACCGAGCCCGAGGTGGCCACCGGCGGGACGGCGCTGCGCCGCGCCCACCGGGACGCCGCGCTGGTGCTGCTCGGCGCGGACGTCCTCGACAGCCCGGCGGTGCGCGCCCTGCCCCGCCGCCCGGGCGTGGTCGTCGTCGCGCCCAGCGCCCTGCCGGCGCCGGCCTGGGCGGCCGCGGTGGAGCGCGGCGCCGAGCGCGTCGCCGTGCTGCCCGACGACGAGGCGTGGCTGGCCGCCCGGGCGGGGGAGGCGGGGCGGTCGCCGGTGGCGCGCGGCTGGCTGGCCGTCGTCGGCGGCAGCTGCGGCGGGGCGGGCGCCAGCACGCTGGCCACCGCCCTCGCCGTGGCCGCCGCCAGGCGCGAGGGCGTCCTGCTGGTCGACGCCGACCCGTGGGGCGGCGGGCTGGACCTGCTGCTCGGCGCCGAGGACGCCGAGGGGCTGCGCTGGCCGGAGCTGACCGGGGTGCGCGGCCGGGTGGACGGGGACGCGCTGCTCGCCGCGCTGCCCACGGCCGCCGGGGTGCACGTCCTCGCCGCGGCGCGCGACGACCCGGCGCCGGTGCCGGCCGAGGCGCTCGCCGCCGTCGTCGACGCCGCGCGGGACCGTGGGCTGCCGGTGGTGGTGGACCTGCCGCGCACGGCGGCGCCCGACCCGGCGGCGGAGGCGGTGCTGGCCGAGGCCGACCTGGCGCTGCTGGTCGTGCCCGCCCGGCTGCGCGCCGCCTCGGCCGCCCGGGCGCTGGTGGCGGGGGCGCCCTGGTCGGCAGCCCGGCTGGTGGTGCGCACCGTCCCGGGCGGCCTGTCCGCCGCGGAGGTGGCCGCCGTGGCCGGGCGGCCGGTGCTCGCCGAGCTGGGGCACGACCGCGGCGCGCTGCCCCGGGGCGAGCGCGGCGAGCCGCCGTCGGTGGCGCCGCGCAGCCCGCTGGGCGCGCTCGTCCGCCGGCTGCTCGGTGAGCTGTCCCGGCCGGAGCGGGCGGCGTGAGCGGCCTGCCGCTGGTCGAGCGCGTGCGCGCCCGGCTGGCGCTGGAGCCGGGGCCGCCGAGCCGGGCCGCGGTGGCGGCGCTCGTGCGCGAGGAGGCCGGCCTGCTCGGCGAGACCGACGTCCTCGCCGCGGTGCGTGACGCGGTCGCCGAGCTGGCCGGAGCCGGGCCGCTGGAGCCGCTGCTGCGGGCGTCCGGCGTCACCGACGTGCTGGTCAACGGCCCGGCCGAGGTGTGGGTGGACCGGGGGAGCGGCCTGGAACCCGCGGACGTGCGGTTCCCCGACGAGGACGCCGTCCGCCGCCTCGCGGTCCGGCTGGCCGCCAGCGCCGGGCGCCGCCTCGACGACGCCGCGCCGTGGGTCGACGCGGGCCTGCCCGACGGCACCCGGCTGCACGCGGTGCTGCCGCCGGTCTCGGCCGCGGGCACCTGCCTGTCGCTGCGGGTGCTGCGGCGGTGCTCCCTCGGTCTGGCCGAGCTCGCCGCGCGCGGGACGCTGCCGGGGAGGTCGGAGGCGCTGCTGCGGGCGGTGCTCCGGCGGCGGCTGGCCTTCCTGGTCACCGGGGGCACCGGGTCGGGCAAGACCACGCTGCTCTCGGCGCTGCTCGGCGAGGTGCCGCCGGGCGAGCGCGTGGTCCTCTGCGAGGACGCGCCGGAGCTCACCCCGGCGCACCCGCACGTCGTCCGGCTGCTCACCCGCCCGCCGAACGTGGAGGGCGCCGGGCAGGTGACCCTGCGCGACCTCGTGCGCCAGGCACTGCGCATGCGGCCCGACCGGCTGGTGGTCGGCGAGGTCCGCGGCGCGGAGGTCACCGACCTGCTGGCCGCGCTCAACACCGGGCACGACGGCGGCTGCGGCACCCTGCACGCCAACCGGCCGGGGGAGGTGCCCGCGCGGCTCGAGGCGCTGGGCGTGGCGGCCGGCCTGGACCGGCGGGCGGTGCACAGCCAGGCCGCGGCCGCGCTCGCGGTGGTCGTGCACCTGCGGCGCACCCCGGCGGGCCGCCGGGTGGCGGAGGTCGGGGTGGTGCGCCGCGACGGCGACCTCGTGGCCGTCGACGCCGGTTGGCGGGCCGACGGCGGCCCGTGTCCCGGCGCGGACCGGCTGGCCGCCCTCCTCGACGGCGGGACGGCGTGACCGCGGCGCTGGCGGCGGGCGCCCTGGCGCTGCTGCTGTGGCCCGGCGGGGCGGCCCGACGGCGGGCGCGGCTGCGCCGGCTCACCGGGGCGCGCCGCCCGGTACGGGGGCCGCTGGTCGCGGCTCCGCGGTCCTGGCCGGTCGTCGCCGCGGTCGCGGGAGCCGCCGCCGGGGCGCTGGCCGGCCCGCCGCTGGTCGCCGTCCTGGCCGGTGCGGCCGCCGCCGGGGCCGCCCGGGCGGGTGCCCGGCGGCGCGCGCTGCGCCGGGACGAGCAGGACCTCGACGTCCTCGCCGACGCCCTGGCCGCCCTGGCCGCGGAGCTGCGCAGCGGCCGGCCGCTCGATGCGGCGACCGCGGCGGTGGTGGCGGTGGTCCCCGATCCCGACGGCGCCCGGGCGCTCGCCCGTGCCCTCCGTGCGCCGGCCACCGTGCCGGCGGAGGCGAGGTCGGAGCTCGGCCGGGCGCACGGGCGGCTCGCGGCGGCGGTCGAGCTCAGCAGCCGGACGGGGTGCTCGCTGGCCGCCGTCGCCGGGGCGGTCGAGGACGACCTCCGGGCCCGCCGGCGTCAGCGGGAGGAGCTGCGCTCGGTGACCGCCGGACCGCTGGCCAGCGCCGCGCTGCTGGCCGGGCTGCCGCTGCTGGCGCTCGCCATGGGCAGCGGCATCGGCGCCGACCCGTGGGCGGTGCTCACCACGACGGTGCCCGGGCAGGCGTTGCTCGTCGCCGGGGTGGCGCTGGAGGCGGCGGGGCTGGCCTGGTCGGCGCGGCTGGTCCGGCGGGCGCTGCGGTGAGCGCCGCGGGAGCCCAGGCGTCGGTGCTGCTGGCGCTCGCCGGCGCGCTGGCCGCGTGGCCGACACCGGCGGTGCGCCGCACGGCCCGGCTGCGTGCCCTCGGCGCGCCCGCCGTGCCGGAGCGGCCGCCGGAGGGGACTCCCGGCCCGCTCCGGCGGCTGGTGCTCCCCGTCCTCGCCGGTGCCGCCACGGCCCTGCTCGTCGGCGGCGCGGCCGGGGTGGTGCTGGGAGCGGTCGGGGCGGTGCTCGCCGACCGGTGGCTGCGGCGGGCGCCCGGCGCGGGGCCGGCGCCCGCGCCGCTGGCCGCCGACCTGCCGGTGGCCTGCGACCTGCTCGGTGTCTGCCTCGGCGCCGGGCTGCCGGTCGGCGCGGCGCTCGCCGCGGTGGCGGCGGCCGTGCCGGGACCGCTGGGTCCCGCGCTGGCCGACGTCGCCGGCCGGCTGCGTCTCGGGGCCGCGCCCCGCACGGCGTGGCACGACGTGCCGCCCGAGCTGGCCGGGCTGGGCCGGGTCCTGGTGCGCGCGGGGGAGTCGGGAGCGGCGGCGGTGCCGGCCCTGCGCGTGCTGGCGGCGGAGGCGCGGACGGCCGCGCGGAGCCGGGCCGAGGCGGGCGTGCGCCGGGCGGGGGTGTGGGTGCTCGCGCCGCTCGGGCTGTGCTTCCTGCCGGCGTTCGTGTGCCTGGGCATCGCGCCGATGGTCATCGGCATCGCCGGCCAGGTGTTCGGGTGACTCCGGGGGTGAGGGCCGTCAGCGGCGGCCGGCGGGCATCGCGGAGGTGTGGGCCGGCACGAGCGCCCAGGCCGCGGGGACCGACGCGGGGACCGCCGGCGCGGCCGGGGCGAGGTCGAGCACCATCCGCGTGGGCTGGAAGGCCTCGGCGTAGCCGATGCGGGCCTGCGCGCCCCAGTGGCGGGCGGAGGCCACGACGGCGTCCGGCTCGACCATCGCCGAGCGCTCCACCTGGGAGGCGTGCGCGGCGAGGGCGTCGAGCTTGCCGGCGAGGTGCGCGGTGACGTCGACGTACACGCTCGGCGCGAAGGCCAGCGTGGAGGGGCTCTGGTAGTGCAGGACCCGCGGCAGGCGCCGGGCGGCGCCCAGGGTGGCGGCGGCGATGGCGCGGTGGTCCTGGTGGCTGTCGTCGGGGGCGTGCACGTAGACGAGGTCGGCGGCGGTCTCCCGCAGCACCTGCTCGATGCGGCGGACGGTGCCCGAGTCGGCCACGACCTCGCAGTCCCGCAGCCCGCCCCAGGCCAGCCGCGCGCCGATCAGCTCGGCCGCGCGCTGCTGCTCGGCGCGCCGGCCGGCGATCTGGCCGTCGTCGCCGGGGCCGTTCTCGCCCCCGGTCATCACGAGCATGGTCACCGTGTCCCCGGCCGCCACGTGCGCCATCAGTGCGCCGCCGCAGCCGAGCTCGATGTCGTCGGGGTGGGCGCCGATGGCCAGGACGCTGCGCCCGGGGCCCCTCGTCGTCGTGCCGTCCACGGCCGCCGTCCTCTGCTCGCCAGGGGCGGCCTCCCCGCCCGACACCTGTCCATCGGCGCCGCCGGCGGCGCCCTCCAGCGTGGCGACCGGACCTCCCCCGTCGGGGGGAGATCCGGTGGTGCGCAACCCGTCAGACGGCGACGGCCCGGGCTGCCACCGCGAGGGCGAGCTCCGCGGCCTCGGGGAACGAGCCGGTCGCCGCCCACGGGGCGGGGACGTCAGGCGCCGCCGCGTACTCGCCCTGCCGGACGCGGATCGCCCGCGCGCCCACGGCCGCGGCGACGGCGACGTCCTTGCCGGGGCGGTCACCGATCACCAGCACCCGGTCGGCGGGGACGCCCAGGCGCGCGGCGAGGGCGAGCAGCCCCTGCGGGGCGGGCTTGCGCGCGGCCCGGCCGCCGAGGGTGTCGGTGACCAGCACCGCGGTCAGCAGCGGGCCGAGCCCGGTCGCGGCGAGCTTGGCCGCCTGGATGGCCGGGTTGCCGTCGGTGAGGCAGCCGACCGGCACGGCGCCGGCCAGCGCCGCGAGGGCCTCGCGGACGCCGGGGTAGGGATCCAGCCGCTCCGGCGCGCACGCCGTGAACGCGGCGACCAGCGGCGGCACGAGCCGGGCCAGGGCGCCGGCGGGCACCCCGGCGGCGAGCAGCGCGCGGTCGATCGTCCCGCCGGCGTCGGACCCGGCCGCCAGCTCCGCGACGAGCGCCGCGTGCACCGCGTCGCCGTCCAGCCCGGCGGCGCCGGCGGCGGTCCCGACGGCCGCCGCGGCCGCGGCCAGGTAGGCGGCCTGCGGGTAGAGGGTGTCGTCCAGGTCGACGACGACGGCCAGCGGCGGCGGGCCGTCCCACCCCGGCACGGTGCTCACCAGGGCAGCCGGCCGTCGGTGAAGTCGGGCTCGCCCAGCGCCAGCAGGGCGTCGGTGGCCTCGTCGGCGAGGACGGCCGCCACCTGCGGTCCGGTGGTGCCGTCCCCGTAGGGGCAGGGCAGGCCGGCGGCGCGGGCCTGCCCCGCAGCGCTGGTGTGCGCGGCGGCCGCGGCCAGGACGGCGTCGGCGGCGCAGTCGTCGGCCAGGCCGGCCAGCGTGGTGGTGCCGGCCTCGACCCCCTCCCACCGCGGCGTCGAGCCGCGCAGCACGACCACCGGGACGCCCAGGTAGGCGGCCTCCTCCTGGATGCCGCCGGAGTCGGTGACCGCCAGCCGGGCCGAGGCCAGCGCGGCCAGCAGGGTGTCGTGGTCGACCGGGCCGCTGCGGGTGATCGCCGGGTGGTCGAGCTCGGCGTCCATGCCGGCGTCCGCCAGGCGGGCCGCGGTCCGCGGGTGCACCGGGAAGGTCACCGGCCCGACCCGGTCGGCCAGCGCGCGGACGACGCCCACCAGGCGCTCGAGCCGCACCGGGTCGTCGACGTTGGTGGGGCGGTGCGCGGTCACCAGCACGCCGGACCGCTGCGCCACCGGCACCGGGCGGACTCCGCGGGCGACGAGCGTGTCCACCACCGGGTTGCCGACCACGAACACCCGCTCGGCGGGCACGCCCTCGGCGGCGAGGAACGCCGCGGCCCGCCGGGTCGGGGCCAGGTGCAGGGCGGCCACCGCCGCGGCCACCCGCCGGTTGACCTCCTCCACGCTGCGCGGGTTGAGGCTGCGCAGCCCGGCCTCGAGGTGGGCGAACGGCACGCCGGCGCCGCGGGCGGCCAGCGCGTAGGCGGGCACGGTGTTCGTGTCGCCCAGCGCCAGGACCACGTCGGGCCGGAACCGGGCCACCGCCCGGGCGGCGTCGGCGTGCAGCGCGCCGTACCGGGCGGCGGGGTCGTCGGCCGGCAGCACGAACCGGCAGGTGGGCGCGAGGCCGAGGGTCTCCTGCAGCCGGGTGGAGAGCGCGGGGTCGGTGTGCTGGCCGGTGTCCACGACGTCGACCCGGTGTCCCGCGGCGGTCAGGGCGGCCACCACCGGGGCGAGCTTGACCACCTCGGGGCGGGTCCCGAAGGGCACCAGGACGTGCCTGCGGCGGCTCACGCGGACACCGCCTGCGCGGCGCACGGGTCGGTCACCGGGGTGCCGTCCTCGGCGGTGTAGGTCTCGGCGAAGTAGCGGCTCATCCGCACGCCCGGGGTGAACCACAGGTGCGGCAGCCGGGCCTGCGGGTCGCGGATGCCGGTGAGGTGGGCGCTCACGACGTCGGCGCCGGCGGCCAGCGTCAGCGGCAGCCCGCCCGAGAACCGCGGGTTGATCTCGACCACGGTGGCCCGGCCGTCGTCGCCGACGAAGCCCTGCACGTTCGCCGGGCCGGTCAGCCGCACCGCCTCCAGCGCGCCGGCGACCACGTCGGTGACGGTGGGGGAGTCGAAGGTGGTGCCCTTGACCGAGATGCCGGCCCGGGTGTCGTCGCGCCAGCGCGGCACCACGGTGAGCAGCCCACCGTCGCGGCCGACGAGGGCGTCGGCGGTGAACTCGCGCCCCTCGAGCCGGGTCTGCGCGATGAGCGAGGCGTCCTCGGCGAGGGCGTCGGCCACGGCGGAGCGGGCGTCGAGCAGCCGGACGCCGCGGCTGCCGCGCCCGGCGCGCGGCTTGACCACCCACGGGCCCGGGACCCGCACCAGCCCGGCGGGGGTGTCGGTGGTCGCGGGATGGGGGACGCCGGCGTCGCGCAGCGTGCGGGCGAACGCGGCCTTGTCGCAGCACAGCTCCACGCTGTCCGCCGACGGCAGCCAGGTGGCCACCCCGGCCGCGGCCAGCTGCTCCGCGCCGGCGATGAGGGCGGGCAGCTCCTCGGCGACCGTGCCGATCAGCGCGTCCGCGCCGTGCGTCGTCGCGAGGGACACGAGGGCGTCGACGAAGCGCACGTGGTCCGCCCGGGGGACGACCGCGCCGACGGTGGCCAGCGCCGCGCCGGCGGCGGTCCAGTCGGCGTCCACGCCGACCACCCGGTGACCCAGGGCGACCAGGCGGCGGACGACCGCGACCCCGGCCGGGCCACCCGCCCCCGTGACGAGGACGGCGGGGCGCGCCGCGTCCGGGTCGGCGTGCCGGCCGCCGGACGGGGGCGCGGGCGCGGGGTGCAGGGTCGAGGTCACCGGGGCGTCTCCGAGTCGTGCGGGCGGGCGAAGCTGGCGGGGTGCGGGGCAGCGGGACCGGGCGCCGGCGCGGGAGAGGCGGCTGGCGGCGCGGCCGGGCGGCCGGTGGGCGGCACCGCGATCCGCGCGACCGGGACCGTCGGCTGCGCCGGAACCGGCCGGGAGGACAGGCCGTCGTCGACGGCCGGCCGGGCCAGCAGCCACCCCCGCGCCCACAGCCGCAGCGCGGCCACCCGGGTGTCGGTGACCGGCTCCCACTGCCGCGCGGCGACGCACTCGGCCAGGCAGTCCAGGACCGCGAGGTCGGTCTCGTAGGTGGCCACGGCCACGAGCGAGGCGCCGTGCGCGCCGAGGCCGTCGGCGGCCAGCTCGCGGACGCGCTCGGCCCGGTGGTCCGGGGGCAGGTGGCCGAGCCGGTAGTCCACGCGCGCGGACTCGCGGCGGGCGGCCAGCCAGGCCGACAGCCGGCGGGGGTAGACGTGGCGGTGCAGCAGCCCGGTGACCGTGGTGCGCCGCCGCCGGGCGCGCCGCTCGTCACCCTCCGGGTCGCGGTAGCCCAGGCCCGGACGGGCCCAGCTGTCGGGACGGCGGGCGGTGTGCCGGCCCGATACGTCCTGCTCGGCACGCTCGAGGGCCGGCAGGGTGATCCACACCATGAGCAGGAAGCCGCCGAGGGTGGCGACCAGGTTCCACACCGTGCCGACCCAGTCGTGGAAGAGGACCAGCGCACCCTCGCCCCACAGCAGGCCCGCCCCCGCGGACAGCAGCAGCCGGCCGTGGTTGAGCAGCAGCAGCGCCGCGACGGCGACCAGCAGCCCCCCGACGGCGTGCAGCTTGCGGCTGCGCAGCACGACCGCGGTCAGCGCGGTCAGCCCCAGCACCGACAGCACCGACGAGCACGACGCCGTCACGACCGCGTCGATGATCCCGCCGTCGCCGGGGAAGAGCAGCACGTGCTGCGGCAGCACGCCCGAGACCTGGCCCGGTGCGATCCAGCCGAGCACCGTCGCCACGCCGGCCGCCTCGACCACCTGGAGCGGGCCGGACAGGTGGCGGAAGCCGAGCACGCAGATCACGGCGGCGAGCGCGAGGTCGAGCAGCACCGGCACCAGCCGGCGGTTCGTCCCCCGCCATGCCCGCCGGCGGACGGGCGGAGCCGCGAGGCCGGCGGCGCTCACCGCTGCTCCCCGGGGGTGGCGGCGAACGACGGCGGCCGGCCGGCGAGCTCCGCCGCGACGGGATCGGTGGCGGCCACCGCGACGGCAGGTGCTGCCGGCAGCACGGTCGAGGTGGCGCCGGACCGGCTCGTCTTCACCCAGCTGTAGGGCCGCCCGAGCATCCCGTCGACGTAGGCACGGGACGTGATCCAGATCGACAGCGCGAACGCGGGCAGGAAGCCCAGCAGCCGCCAGGCCGACCGCCGCTCCACCCGGCCGACCAGCAACCCGACGCACAGCTCGGCGAGCGGGCCGATGAACAGCAGCATCGACAGCGGCAGCAGCCCGACGACCGGCAGGTCCCCGATGCCGAACGCGCGCAGGACGGTGAGCAGCAGGCCCAGCCCGGACAGCATCGGCACGTGGTAAACGCCGAGGAACAGCGTCGTCTCGACCTTCTCCAGCGGGGACAGGTGCGGCGAGCGCACCAGCGGCCGCCAGTGGTCGCGCAGGCACTTCTGGTGGCCGCGGGCCCAGCGGTAGCGCTGCTTCCAGAACCGCTGGGCGCTGACCACCGCCTCCTCGAAGTCGATGGCCGAGACGTCGTAGCGCACCCGCTGCCCGGCCATGAGGACGCGCAGCGTGAGGTCGGTGTCCTCGGTGACCGTCTCGGGGTTCCAGCCGCCGAGCGCGCGCAGCGTGCTCATCCGCACCGCGCAGTTGGCGCCGCCGTAGGCGGGCAGCTCGAACAGCGCCTGGCGGCCGTACTCGTTGACCAGGTAGCCGGAGAGGTAGTCGACGAAGACGACGCCGGCCATGGAGGAGTCCTTGCCGTTGCGGATCACGCACCGGCCCATGACCGCCCCGACCACCGGGTCGCGGAAGTGCCGGACCAGCCGGCGCAGCGATGAGGGCTCGGGCTCGTGGTCGGCGTCGAAGACCAGCACGACCTCGGCGTCGACCAGGTCGAGGGCCTCGTTGAGCGCGCCGGACTTCCCCCCGCCGGCGCCGGACGGCCGGTGCAGCACGCGCAACCGCGGCTCGCGCGCGGCCCACGCGTCGAGCTTCGCGCCGGTCGCGTCGTCGGACCCGTCGTCGACGACGACGAGCGTGAGCCGGTCGGCCGGGTAGTCCAGCGCGAGCAGCGCCGACACCATCCCGTCCACGACGAGCTCCTCGTTCTTGCAGCCGACGAGCACCGCGACCGGCGGGGTGTAGGTGTCCAGGCCGACGTCGGCGGCGAGCAGGTCGCGCTCGGCCCAGCGGGCGGCCGCGACGGCGAAGGCGAGGTGCCGGCAGAAGTAGACGCCGAACACCACGTTGAGCGCACCGGCGACGACGCCGAGGGTCGGGTCGAGCCCGAACGCGACGGCGGCGGCGGCGAGGGCGACGACGTAGCCGGCCAGGACGAGGGGGCGGCCCTCGGGGCGGTCGGTGCCGTGCGCCACGGGTCCTCCTCCCGGCCTGCCGGTGACGCGTCCGCGCCACCTCCTCGCTGATTCGGCATCTGCCGGCACCACCTGAAGCGGAAGCGCCGACACCCGCCGCAGCGCCGTCCACAGGCGGCCCGCCGTCCACAGCCTGCGGGTGGACGCCGGCGGGAGCGCCCGGCGCGGCGAGGGTCGGGGCGCGCCCCGCGACCGGGGCCCCCGACCCGAGGAGGAGCCGTGACCACCGACCACCCGCCCGCCGAGGACCCGACCGAGCAGACTCCCGCGGGACGCGGCCGGCGAGGGCTCGCCCGCCGCTGGGCCCGGGTCCGCGCGACCGCCGAGGCGGGCATGAGCACCGCCGAGTACGCCGTCGGCACGGTCGCGGCCTGCGCCTTCGCCGCGGTCCTCTACCGCGTGGTGACGGGGGGCTCGGTCGTCAGCGCGCTCGGTGACCTGGTCGAGTCCGCGCTCGGCGCCCTCTCCTGACCGTGCGCCGCCGCACGGTGTCCCCGGACCGGCGGGAGGCCGGGATGGTCACCGCCGAGGCCGCCGTCGTGCTGCCCGTGCTGGTGCTCGTGCTCGCGGCCGTCGTCTCCGCCGTCGTCGTGGTCGGCGCGCACCTGCGCTGCGTGGACGCCGCGCGGGAGGGCGCCCGGGCCGCCGCCCGCGGGGAGGACGCGGCGCAGGTCCGGGCGCTCGCCGCCCGGGTGGCGCCGGACGGGGCGGTGACCGCGGTGGTCGTCGCGGGGGAGGAGGTCCGGGTCACCGTCGGCGCGTCGGTGGCTCCGCTGGGCGTCGGCCCGGCCGTCGGGGTCGGGGCGAGCGCGGTCGCCCGGCTGGAGCCCGGGGTGGCCGCGGGGTGAGCGGGCGGGAGCGGGGCTCGGCGACGGTGTGGACGGTGGCCCTGGCCGGCGTGCTCGCGCTCGTCGGGCTGGCCGCGGTCCTCGTCGGCGCGGCGGCGGTCGCCCGCCACCGCGCCGGGTCCGCGGCCGACCTCGCCGCGCTCGCCGCCGCCGCGCGGGCGGTCAGCGGGGACCCGGCCGTGTGCGCGGCCGCCGCCGAGGTGGCACGGGCCAACGGCGCGGACCTGGTCGCCTGCACGGTCGGGGACGGCGCGGTCGTCGACGTCCGGGTGGCGGTCACCGTCCCGCTCGGCCCGCTGGGCGCCCGCCGCGCCGAGGCGGTCGCCCGCGCCGGGCCGGCCCCGCCCGCGGGTTCAGAAGACGAGGCCGTCCTCGACGTGGCCGGCGCCGGCGTCCGCGGCGGGTCCGTCGGCGTCCGGCTCCGCGGCGGGCTCGGGCCGGGGAGCGGCCCGCCCGGTGCCCGGCCGCCGCAGCAGCCCCCGGACCGGGCCGGTCGGCACCACGTGCGCGGTGCCCTCGACGTCGGACTCCTCCACGTCGTCGGCGTCCGCGGTGTCCTCGGCCGCGGCCAGCTCGTCGAGCACGACGTCGAGCACGCGCACGGCGCCGGCCTTGTCCAGCGGGTCGTTGCCGTTGCCGCACTTGGGCGACTGCACGCAGGAGGGACAGCCGCTCTCGCACTCACAGCTGGCGACGGTGGCGCGGGTGGCCCGCAGCCAGCGTCGCAGCGCCGCGAAGCCCCGCTCGGCGAAGCCCGCGCCGCCGGGGTGCCCGTCGTAGACGAACACCGTCGCGGTCCCGGTGTCCGGGTGCAGCGCGGTGGACAGCCCGCCGAGGTCCCACCGGTCGCAGGTGGCCAGCAGCGGCAGGATGCCGATCGCCGCGTGCTCGGCCGCGTGCAGCGACCCGGGCAACGCCAGGTCGTCCACCTCGGCGCGGGCGACCGCGTCGGCGTCGAGGGTCAGCCACACCGCCCGGGTGCGCAGCTGGCGCGGCGGCAGGTCCAGCGGGAACTCGGCGAGCACCTCGCCGGTGCCGGCCCGCCGGCGCTGGTAGGCCACGACCTGGTTGGTCACGTCCACGACGCCGGTGTGCGCGGTGACCGTGCCCAGCCGCCGGGTGCGCTCGACGTCCACGACCGACAGGTCGGTGACGTCGCGGGCCACGGTGGTCCACTCCGGGCTCTCGGCGTGCACGACGGCGCAGGCGTCCTCGGGGTCGAACTCGTCGACGACGAAGGTCTCCCCGCGGTGCACGTACAGCGCGCCGGTGTGCACGGTGGAGTGCGCCGCCCCGCCGTCCACGGTGCCCAGCAGCCGGCCGGTGTCGCCCTCGATGATCGCCACCGGCTCGCCGCCGCTACCCCGGATGTCGACCTCGGGGCGCCCGCGCCCGGCCCAGTACCAGCCGGCCGGGCGCCGCCGCAGGTCGCCGGCGGCGACGAGCTCCTCCAGCCGCGCCTCGGCCACCGGGCCGCCGAAGTCGGGCAGGTCCTCGGGGGTCAGCGGCAGCTCGGCCGCCGCGGAGCACAGCTGCGGCCCCAGCACGTAGGGGTTGGCGGGGTCGGTGACGGTCGCCTCGACCGGCCGGCCGAAGACCGCGCGGGGGTGGTGGGCCAGGTAGTGGTCCAGCGGGTCGTCGCGGGCCACGAACACGACCAGCGACTCGCGCTGCGCCCGCCCGGCGCGGCCGGCCTGCTGCCAGAGGGAGGCCAGCGTGCCGGGGTAGCCGGCGAGCACCACGGCGTCGAGACCGGCGATGTCGATGCCGAGCTCGAGGGCGTTGGTGGTGGCCACGCCGAGCAGCTCGCCGGCGGACAGCGCCCGCTCCAGCTCGCGCCGCTCCTCGGGCAGGTAGCCGCCGCGGTAGGAGTCCACGCGGCGCACCAGGTCGCTGCGGCCCCGGTCGGCCAGCAGCCGGCGGGCCTGCTCGGCCACCGACTCGGCGCTGCGCCGGGACCGGACGAACGCCAGCGTCCGCGCGCCGCGCTCGACCAGGTCGGCCAGCAGCCCGGCGGTGTCCGCGGCGGCCGACCGGCGCAGCGGCGCCCCGTGCTCGCCGGTCTGCTCGGTGAGCGGGGGCTCCCACAGCGCGAAGGTCGCGCCCGGGCGCGGGGAGCCGTCGTCGGTCACGGCCACGACCGGCGCCCCGACCAGCCGGCCGGCCGCCGCGGCCGGCTCGGCCACGGTCGCCGAGGCCAGCACGAACACCGGGTCGGCGCCGTAGCGGCGGCAGATGCGGCGCAGCCGGCGCAGCACGTGCCCGACGTGCGAGCCGAAGACCCCGCGGTAGGCGTGGCACTCGTCGACGACGACGTAGGCCAGCCGGCGCAGCGTCGAGGACCAGCGCTGGTGGGCCGGCAGCACGCCGCGGTGCAGCATGTCCGGGTTGGTGACGATCCACCGCGAGTGCCGGCGCACCCAGTCGCGCTCCTCGGCGGGGGTGTCGCCGTCGTAGGCGGCCGGCCGCACCGACGGGTCGGCGAGCGCGGCGACCGAGGCCAGCTGGTCGCGGGCCAGCGCCTTGGTCGGCGCGAGGTAGAGGACGCAGGCGCGCGGGTCCTCGGCCAGGCGGGTCAGCGCGGGCAGCTGGTAGGCCAGCGACTTGCCCGACGCGGTGCCGGTGGCCACCACCACCGAGGTGCCGTCGTGGGCGAGCTGGGCGGCCTCCACCTGGTGCCGCCACGGCTCGCGGACGCCCTGCTGCTCCAGCCGCTCCCGCAGGCCCGGCTCGACCCACTCCGGCCAGGGCAGGGTCAGGCTCTCCCGCACCGCCAGCCGGTGCACGTGGGTGACCGGGGACTCCTCCTCCGGGGTGCCGGCCAGCAGGTCCGCGAGCAACTCGGCACCGGGCGGCACGACGTCCGGGGACCCGCTGCTCGCGGAGTTCGCGGACCCGTGCGCGGCGGCCGAGCCGTGGACCGGCGTGCCCTCCACCGCGGTGCCCTCCCCGGCGGTGCCCGGCGCCTCGCCCCCCGAGGACCCTCCGCGGCCGGGTGGGGGAGCAACCGGCCGGACCGGGTGGAGCGTGGTCACCCCTCCACTGTCACACCCGGGGGCAACCCGCCCCTCGTCCCGGGGAGAGGAGCGACCCTCCGCCCACCTGCGGTCACGCCCTGCGCCCACACCGGTTCCGGGGAGGGGGCAGACCGCGGAGTGTGATTCCGCTTACACTCGCGCCTCGTCTCCGGGCGGCCCCGCCCGCCGACGTGCTCTCCGCCGACCGGGGACGCGAGCCGCCCGTCGGCAGCCGACCGCTGGGAGGTACCGATGCCGGACAATGATCTCTCCGGCGGGGACGTCGTCCTCGTGACGGCAGCCCTCGTCGTCTCGCTGGTTGCACTGGTGTTCGCGTGGTCCCTCGTGCGCGCGGTCCTGAGCGCCGATCAGGGCACCGCCCGCATGCGGGACATCGCCCGGGCCGTGCAGGAGGGCGCCGGGGCCTACCTGCGGCGGCAGTTCCGCACGCTCGGCGTCTTCGCCGTGATCGTCTTCCTGCTCCTGCTCGTCCTGCCGGTCCACGACGGCGGCTGGGGCACGCGCATCGGCCGGGCGGTGTTCTTCCTCGTCGGTGCCCTGTTCTCCGCGACGGTCGGCTTCATCGGCATGACGCTGGCCACGCGCGGCAACGTCCGGGTCGCGGCCGCCGCCCGCACCGGCGGCTACCGGCCGGCCTTCCGCATCGCGTACCGCACCGGCGGGGTCTGCGGGATGATCACCGTCGGCCTGGGCCTGTTCGGCGCGTCGCTGGCACTGCTCCTGTTCGACGAGACCGCCCCCGTCGTCCTCGAGGGCTTCGGGTTCGGCGGCGCGCTCCTCGCCATGTTCATGCGCGTCGGCGGCGGCATCTTCACCAAGGCCGCCGACGTCGGCGCCGACCTCGTCGGCAAGGTCGAGGCCGGCATCCCCGAGGACGACCCGCGCAACGCCGCCACCATCGCCGACAACGTGGGCGACAACGTCGGCGACTGCGCCGGCATGGCCGCCGACCTCTTCGAGTCCTACGCGGTGACCCTCGTGGCCGCGCTGATCCTCGGGCAGGTCTTCTTCGGCGCGGTCGGCATGGTGTTCCCGCTCGTCGTCGCCGCGATCGGCGTGCTCGCCTCCGTGGTCGGCATCCTCGCCAGCAACCCGGGCAAGGGCGACGCCAGCGGCCTGGCCCCGATCAACCGCGGCTTCTTCACCTCCGCGGTCGTCTCCCTCGTCCTCGTCGCCGCCGCGGCCTTCACCGTGCTGCCGAGCGTCGCCGACGTCCCCGACTCGGTGGTCAACCCGCAGGTGCTCGGCTTCGTGTCCGTCCTGGTCGGGATCGTGCTCGCCGCCGCCATCCAGCAGCTCACCGGCTACTTCACCGAGACCAGCCGCAAGCCCGTCCGCGACGTCGGCCAGAGCTCGCTCACCGGCCCCGCGACCGTGGTGCTCTCCGGCATCTCGCTGGGCCTGGAGTCGGCCGTCTACGCCGCCCTGCTCATCGGCGCCGCCGTCTACGGCGCCTTCCTCATCGGCGGCGGCGCGGCGCTGTACGCCGTCGCCCTGGCAGGGTGCGGGCTGCTCACCACCGCCGGCGTGATCGTGTCGATGGACACCTTCGGCCCGGTCAGCGACAACGCGCAGGGCATCGCCGAGATGTCCGGCGACATCGACGACGACGGCGCCCGGGTGCTCACCGACCTCGACGCCGTCGGCAACACCACCAAGGCCATCACCAAGGGCATCGCGATCGCGACCGCCGTGCTGGCCGCCACCGCCCTGTTCGGCTCCTACAACGAGCAGGTCCGCGCCGCGCTCGACGGCGTCGACCTCGGGCAGGCGTTCAGCCTGGTCGAGCCGGACAACGTCGTCGGCGCGGTCATCGGCGCGGCGGTGGTGTTCCTCTTCTCCGGGCTGGCGATCAACGCCGTGTCCCGGGCCGCCGGGCGGGTGGTGTTCGAGGTCCGCGAGCAGTTCCGCACCCGCCCCGGGATCATGGACTTCTCCGAGCGGCCGGACTACTCCGCCGTCGTGGACATCTGCACCAAGGACTCGCTGCGCGAGCTGGCCACCCCCGGGCTGCTGGCGGTGCTGGCCCCGGTGGCGGTCGGGTTCGGCCTCGGCTTCGGCCCGCTGGCGGCCTACCTGGTCGGCGCGATCGCGGCCGGCACGCTCATGGCGGTCTTCCTCGCCAACTCCGGCGGGGCCTGGGACAACGCCAAGAAGATGGTCGAGGACGGCGCCTACGGCGGGAAGGGCAGCGAGGCGCACGCGGCCACCGTCATCGGCGACACCGTGGGCGACCCGTTCAAGGACACCGCGGGCCCGGCGATCAACCCGCTGATCAAGGTGATGAACCTGGTGGCGCTGCTCATCGCGCCGGCGGTCGTCGGCCTGCAGGTCGGGGAGGACGCCAACACCACGGTGCGGCTGCTCATCGCGGGCGCCGCGACGCTGGTGGTCGTCGCCGCCGTGGTGGTGTCCAAGCGCCGCTCGGTAGTCGTCGGCGGCACCGCCGGGGAGCCGGCCGGCACGCTGACCACGTCCGCTCCCTGAGACCACCCCGCGAGCCTCCCGACCGGCCCGGCCGGGCGGGAGGCCGCGGCGGCGGGCTGTGGACGGGGAGCCGGCTGTGGACGACGCGGCCGGTCCCGCCGCAGGGCCGTCCTAGCGTCCGCGGCGCCGGACCCACCCGGGTCCGGCGCCGACGCCGGGAGGGCCGTTGTCCGTAGCCATCGCCATCCAGCTCGACGCCGTCCATGCGCTCGGTGAGGAGCTCACCGCCCTGGCCGCCGAGCTGTCCTCCGACGCCGACCTGTGCGCCTCGACCGCGGTCTCGCTGGCGACGGCGGCGCCGGGCGGGGTGTCCGACCGGGCCGGGACGACCGGGCGGATGTGGGCCGCGCTCGTCGCCGACCTCGTCTCCGGGGCCGACGCCGCGGCCACCGCCCTGCTCGACGCGGTGCGGTCCTACCGGCTGGCCGACGCCGCGGTCTCCGACCGGCTGCTGGCGGCGAGGGCGGCGCTGCCCGTGGGCGCCCGGTGAGCGCCCCGGGCCTCGCGGCCGTCGCCGGGTGGGACGTCGCCCTCCTCGACGGCGCCGTCTGGACGCTCGAGGCGGTGACCGAGCGGCTGCCGCGGTGGCGCGCCCGGACGGAGGCGGTCGCCCGAGCACTGGAGGCCGCCGAGTGCTGGTCCGGCGACGCGGGACGGGCCGCCGCGGGAGCGCTGGGGGAGGTGTCCGCGGTCGTCACGGCGGTGACCACCGCCCTCGGCGCGTCGCTGGACCGGCTGCAGGACACCGCCCGGGAGGCGCGCACCGCGCAGGACCTGGCCGAGCGGGCGCTGGCCGAGGCCGCCGCCCACGGCGTGACCCTCGACGAGGCCGGCGGGGTCGTCCTCCCGGCGCCGGCCGCACCGCCGCCCGGCGCGACGCCGGAGGCGCTGGCCGGACACCACGACGCGATCGCCGAGCAGGCCGCCGCGGCCGAGCGGGTCGCCGGGCTGGCGGCCGACGCCCTCCGTGCGGCGGCCCGCGCCGCCGCCTGCGCGGCCGACTCGGCAGCGCCGCTGGGCGGGATCGGAGGGGCCGGGGGAGTCGTGCCCCCGGACTACGCCGGCCTCGCGGCGGCCGTCGCCGCGGACGGGGTCTGGATCCCCTCGTGCCTGCCGGTGCGGGGGACGTCGCCGGAGGCGGTGGCGGCCTGGTGGGCGGGGCTGTCCACCCGGGCGCGCGAGCTGGTGACCTCGGTGGACCCCCGGCTCGTCGGGAACCTGGACGGCCTGCCGGCCTGGGCGCGGGACCGGGCGAACCGGCTGGTGCTCGAGCGGGCGCTGGCCGACCCGTCCGGGGACACGGAGGAGACCGCGCGGGCGGTGGCGGCCGAACTGGCGCGCGCGGAGGCGGCCGGCCGCCCGGTGCAGCTGTGGAGTCTCGACCTCGACGACCACCTGGCGGCCGTGGTCCACGGCGACCTCGACACCGCCGACGACGTCGCGGTGTACGTGCCCGGCGTCGGCAACGACGTCGACGACCTCGGCGGCCTGGGCGCCGACGCGCGGGCGGTCGCCGACGCGACCCGGGCCGCCGCCCCCGCCGCCTCGGTGGCCACGGTCGCCTGGCTGGGCTACCGTCCGCCGGGCAACGTCGTGTTCCCGACGGCGTGGGGTGAGGGCCGGGCGGCGACCGGCGGGCGGGCCCTGGCCGGCGACCTGGCCGGGCTGGCGGCGGCGCGGGCGGCCGACCCCGTCCGGGGCGGCGAGCCGCCCCGGGTCGCCGTCGTCGCGCACAGCTACGGGACCGTCGTGGTCGACCGCGCCGCGGAGGAGCCCGGGCGGTTGGCGGCCGACGCGGTGGTCCTCCTCGGCAGTCCCGGGATGGACGGCCCGGCGTCGGACCTGGAGGTGGCGGAGGTCCACGAGGCCTCGCCGTCCCTGGACCTCGTCACCTGGCCGCTCGACGTCCACGGCGCGAACACCGGCGACGACGACTTCGGGGCGACGCCGCTGCCGGCCGACTGGGACACCTGGCACACCTGGTACCTCGACCCCGGCCGGCCGACCCTCGCGGGGGTCGGGGAGGTGGTCGCCGGGGTCCAGGAGGGCGACTGAGCGGCCGGGACCCGCCCGGGGGAGGCCGGGAACAGCGGTGCCGCTGCACCGTTGGAGGCGGTGACGGCGCGCCCGCGCGCAGTCGCCGGCCGGTCGCGTTCCGGCGTCGTGGCCTACCGTGGCCCGCCGAGGGGGCGCACCGCGTGACGACGAGACCGCACACCGCGCTGCCGCGACCAGCACCACCCGACAGGAGCACCGTGCCCACGAAGACCGCGAAGAACGGCCAGACCGCCGCCACGACCACCGGCGGCACCAGCACGCCCGCCCGCCGCCGGGCCGCTGCTGCGGGGGGCGGCCGCCCGCTGGTCATCGTGGAGTCGCCGACCAAGGCCGGGAAGATCGCCGGCTACCTCGGCAACGGCTACGTCGTCGAGGCCAGCGTCGGGCACATCCGCGACCTCCCGCGCAACGCCGCCGACGTCCCGGCCGAGCACAAGGGCGCCCCGTGGGCCCGCCTGGGCGTCGACGTCGACAACGCCTTCGAGCCGCTCTACGTCATCAGCCCCGACCGCAAGCAGCAGGTCAGCCGGCTCAAGCAGCTGGTCAAGGACGCCAGCGAGGTCTACCTCGCGACGGACGAGGACCGCGAGGGCGAGGCCATCGCCTGGCACCTGGTCGACACCCTCAAGCCGCGGGTCCCGGTCCGCCGGATGGTCTTCCACGAGATCACCCCCGAGGCGATCGCCCGCGCCGTGGCCAACCCCCGCGAGCTGGACACCGCGCTGGTCGACGCGCAGGAGACCCGCCGCATCCTCGACCGGCTCTACGGCTACGAGGTCAGCCCGGTCCTCTGGAAGAAGGTCCTGCCCCGGCTGTCGGCCGGCCGCGTGCAGTCGGTGGCCACCCGCATCGTCGTCGAGCGGGAGCGCGAGCGGATGGCGTTCACCGCCGCCGACTACTGGTCCCTCGACGGCGTCTTCGCCGTCCCCGGCCGGGCCGGCGCCGACGCGGGCGAGCCGACGACGCTGCGCGCCCGCCTGGTCAGCGTCGACGACAGCCGCGTGGCCACCGGCCGCGACTTCGACCCCGCCACCGGGCAGGTGACCGGCGACGTCGTCCACCTCGACGAGGCCGGCGCCCGGGGCCTGGCCGCCCGGCTCGAGGGCCGGCAGGTCACGGTCAGCCGGGTCGACGAGAAGCCCTACCGGCGCCGCCCCTACGCGCCGTTCACCACCTCCACGCTGCAGATGGAGGCCGGCCGCAAGCTCGGCTGGTCCTCGGCGCAGGTCATGCGGGTGGCCCAGCGGCTGTACGAGAACGGCCACATCACCTACATGCGGACCGACTCGACCAACCTCTCCAACGAGGCGATCAACGCCGCCCGCACCCAGGCCCGCGAGCTCTACGGCGACGCCTACGTCCCCGCCGAGGCCCGCCGCTACAGCAAGAAGGCCAAGGGCGCGCAGGAGGCGCACGAGGCGATCCGCCCCGCCGGCGACTCCTTCCGCACCCCCGGCCAGCTCGCCGGGCAGCTCGCCCGCGACGAGTTCCGCCTCTACGAGCTCATCTGGCAGCGCACCGTCGCCTCGCAGATGGCCGACGCCGTCGGGCAGACCGTGAGCATCCGGCTGGCCGGCCGCAGCACCACCGACGAGCGGGTCGAGTTCACCGCCAGCGGCCGCACGATCACCTTCCCCGGGTTCCTGCGCGCCTACGTCGAGTCCCGCGACGAGGGCGCCGCGACCGGCGACGACGAGCACGGCAGCGACGACGCCGAGCGGCGGCTGCCCCGGGTCGAGCGCGGCCAGCAGCTCGACACGCAGTCGCTGGAGCCCAAGGGCCACACGACGACCCCGCCGTCGCGCTACACCGAGCCCAGCCTGGTCGCCCGGCTCGAGGAGCTGGGCATCGGCCGTCCCTCGACCTACGCGTCGATCATGCAGACGATCCAGGACCGCGGGTACGTGTGGAAGAAGGGCTCCGCGCTGGTCCCCTCCTTCACCGCCTTCGCGGTGGTCAACCTGCTCGAGCAGCACTTCGCCGCGCTGGTCGACTACGACTTCACCGCGTCGCTGGAGAACGAGCTCGACGAGATCGCCGCCGGTGAGCTCGGCCGGGTCGACTGGCTGACCGAGTTCTACTTCGGCGGCGAGGGCCGGCACGCCGGCGGCATCGCGGCCTCCGGCGGGCTCAAGCAGGTCATCGGCCAGCAGCTGGAGGAGATCGACGCCCGCGGCGTCAACTCGATCCCGCTGCGGGCGACCGGACCGGCCGGCGAGCCGGTCGTCGTCCGCGTCGGCCGCTACGGCCCCTACCTGCAGGCCGGCGGCGAGGACGGCCCGCGGGTCAGCCTCCCCGAGGACCTGCCGCCCGACGAGCTGACCAGCGAGAAGGTCGCCGACCTGCTCGCCGCGCCCTCCAGCGACCGGCAGCTGGGCACCGACCCCGAGTCCGGCCACCCGGTGGTCGTCAAGGCCGGCCGCTACGGCCCCTACGTCACCACCGTGGTCCCCGAGGGCAGCAAGGACAGCCCGCGGACGGCGAGCCTGTTCGCCTCCATGTCCCCGGAGACGGTGACCCTCGAGCAGGCGCTGCAGCTGCTCACCCTGCCCCGCACCGTGGGCACCGCGCCCGACGGCGAGGAGATCCAGGCGCTCAACGGCCGGTACGGGCCCTACCTCAAGAAGGGCAGCGACTCGAGGTCGCTGGAGGACGAGCAGCGGCTGTTCACCGTCACCCTCGACGAGGCGCTGGCCGTCTTCGCCCAGCCCAAGCAGCGGGGCCGGCGGGCCGCGGCCGCGCCGCTCAAGGAGCTCGGTCCCGACCCGGTCACCCAGGGCCAGATCACGGTCCGCGAGGGCCGCTTCGGTCCCTACGTCACCGACGGCGAGACCAACGCCAGCCTGCGCAAGGGCGACGACGTCGAGACCATCTCCCTCGACCGCGCCGCCGAGCTGCTCGCCGACCGCCGCAGCCGGCCCGCCGCCACGAAGAAGAAGGCCGCGAGGAAGGCGACCAAGTCGACGGCGACCAAGTCGACGGCGACCAAGTCGACGGCGGCCAAGAAGACGGCGGGCACCAAGGCCACCGCCAAGAAGGCGGCCAAGACGACGGCGGCCAAGACGACGGCGGCCAAGACGACGGCGGCCAAGACGACGGCGGCCAAGACGACGGCGGAGAAGGCGACCGCGTCCGACGCCGTCCCCGCGAGCTGAGCGTGACGGCGACCGGCTCGCTCGACCCCGCCGACTGGCAGCAGCGGCGGACGTCGTTCGGGTCGGTCGCCGCCGACTACGCCGCGCTGCGCCCGGGCTACCCGGCCGACGCGGTGGCGTTCCTGCTCGGGGACCGGCCGCGACGGGTGCTCGACCTGGGCGCCGGCACCGGCCTGCTCACCGACGTCCTCGCCGCCGCCGGGCACGAGGTGCTCGCCGTGGACCCGTCGGCGGAGATGCTCGCCCAGCTGCGGGCCCGGCACCCCGGCGTCCCGGCGCAGGTCGGCGGCGCGGAGGCGATCCCGCTGCCCGACGCGAGCGTGGACGCCGTCGTCGCCGGCCAGGCCGCGCACTGGTTCGACCCGGAGCCGGCCGCGGCGGAGCTGCGCCGGGTGCTGCGGCCCGGCGGCGTCGTCGGGTTCGTGTGGAACACCCGCGACGAGACCGTCCCCTGGGTCGCCGCGCTCGGCGCCGCGCTGGCCACCGAGACCCGCGGGCACGAGGCCGACCAGGGCGTCGTGGCCGCGTTCGCCGCGGCGCTGCCCGCCGACGTCGCCACCGCGCGGTCGCGGATCGTCCAGCGGGTCCCCCCCGAGCAGGTCGTCGGCGGCATCGGCACCCGCAGCTACGTGGCGACGATGGCCCCCGACGCCCGCGCCGCCTTCCTCGGCGGCATCCGCGACCTGCTGGCCACCCACCCGGACACGGCCGGGCGCGACGTCCTCGAGCTGCCCTACCGCACCGACGCCCACCGGCTCACCCCGCGCTGACCGGCCGGGAGCCCACCGCGAACACCCGGCGGAAGGGCAGCACCGTCGTCCCGTCCGGCCGCGCCGGGTAGGCCGCCCGCAGCGCCGCCGCGTACTCGGCGGTGAACGCGGCGGCGTCGGCGTCGTCGAGCAGCGCCAGCACCGGCCGCAGCACCGTGCTGCGCACCCAGCCCAGCACCGGGTCGGCGCCGCGCAGCACGTGCAGGTAGGTGGTCTCCCAGACGTCGGCGGACAGGCCCGCCGCCGTGAGGACGTCGAGGTAGCCCGCCGGGTCGAGCACCGGGTTGGGCGGGGGAGCGGCCGCGGCCAGGCGGGGCGCCCACCGCGGCGCGGCGCACAGCGCCGCGAGCAGCCGGTGGGTCGGGGCGCGGTGGTTGCCGGGCACCTGCAGCGCCAGCCACCCGCCCGGGGCGAGGCCGGCGGCCCACCGCACGAGCAGGTCCGCGTGCCCGGGCACCCAGTGCAGGACGGCGTTGGTGACGACGACGTCGACCGGGCCGTCCGGCCGCCAGTCGCGGACGTCGCCGGGCACGAAGCGCACCCGCCCGGGGACGGCGTGCGCGGCCGCGGCGGCGAGCATCTCCGGGGAGGAGTCGACGCCGGTCACCCGCGCGCCGGGCCAGCGCCGCGCGAGCGAGGCGGTCAGCTCCCCGGTGCCGCAGCCCAGGTCGACGACCTCGCGCGGCCCGTGCGCGGCCACCCGGGCCACGAGGTCGGTGAACGGCCGCGCCCGCTCACCGGCGTGGCGCAGGTAGACGGCGGGGTCCCAGGCGTCGCTCACCCGCCGACCGTAGGACCCCGGGAGCGTCGTCCCCGGCCGGTACCGTGGACCGGCCGACGCCCACCCCCCACGAGTCCCCGGGAGCCCCCGATCGACGCCTCTGGTCGCCTGCCCGGCCGCGGCCTGTTCGTCGCCTTCGAGGGTGGGGAGGGCGCCGGGAAGTCCACCCAGGTCCGGCGGCTGTTCGACTGGCTGAGCCTCGTCGAGGTGCCGGCCCGGGTGACCCACGAGCCCGGCGGCACGCCGCCCGGCGCCCGCATCCGCGCGCTGCTGCTCGACCCGGCCAGCGCCGGGCTGTCCCCGCGCGCCGAGGCGCTGCTCTACGCCGCCGACCGCGCGCACCACGTCGACACGGTGGTCCGCCCGGCGCTCGAGGCCGGCGAGGTGGTGGTCACCGACCGGTACGTGGACAGCTCGCTGGCCTACCAGGGTGCCGGCCGGGCGCTGGCCCTCGACGAGGTCCGGCGGCTGTCGGCCTGGGCCACCGGCGGCCTGGTGCCCGACCTCACCGTGCTGCTGGACCTGCCGCCCGAGGTGGGCCTGGCGCGCGCCCGCGGCCGCGCCGCCGCCGACCGGCTGGAGTCGGAGTCGGTGGAGTTCCACGAGCGGGTCCGCGCCACCTTCCTCGACCTCGCCGCCGCCGAGCCCGGGCGCTACCTCGTGCTCGACGCGCGGCGCCCCGCCGACGAGCTCGCCACGGCCGTCCGCGAGCGGGTCGGCGCGCTCATGCCGGGGAGGGTGGCGTGAGCACGGCCGACGGCGTCTGGGCGGAGGTCGTCGGCCAGCCGGCGGTGGTCGCGGAGCTCCGGGCCGCCGTCGCGCAGCCCGCGGCGATGACCCACGCCTGGCTGTTCACCGGGCCGCCCGGGTCCGGCCGCTCGGTGGCCGCGCGCGCCTTCGCCGCGGCGCTGCAGTGCCCCGCCGGCGGCGACGGCACCTGCCACGCCTGCCGGACGGTGCTCGCCGGCACCCACGCCGACGTGCAGACCGTCGCCCCCGAGGGCCTGTCGATCGGCGTCGTCGAGGCGCGCGAGCTGGTCCGGCTGGCCGGGCGGGCGCCGTCGCAGGGCCGCTGGCAGGTCGTCGTCGTCGAGGACGCCGACCGCATGACCGAGCAGGCCTCCAACGCCGTGCTCAAGATGATCGAGGAACCGCCCCCGCGGACGGTCTTCCTGCTCTGCGCGCCGAGCCTGCACCCCGAGGACGTGCCGGTCACCATCCGCTCGCGCTGCCGCGTCGTGAGCCTGCGGACGCCGCCGGTCGACGCGGTCGCCGACGTGCTGGTGCGGCGCGACGGGATCGACCCGGCGCTGGCGGCCTGGGCGGCGGCCGCGGCCGGCGGGCACGTCGGGCGGGCCCGGCACCTGGCCCGCGACGAGGACGCGCGGCTGGCCCGCAAGGCCGTGCTCGACGTCCCGCTGTCGCTGGTGTCGCTGGCCGCCTGCCTCACCGCGGCCGACGACCTGGTCAGCGCCGCCAAGGAGGAGTCCGACCGGACCACCGCGGCCCTCGACGACGCGGAGACCGAGGCGGTCAAGGCCAGCCTCGGCGTCGGCGCGCGGGGGCCGGGGGTGGCCGCCGCCCGGGGCGGTGCCGGGGTGCTCAAGGACCTCGAGAAGCGGCAGAAGAGCCGCGCCACACGGCTCGGCCGCGACTCGCTGGACCGCGCGCTGGTCGACCTCGCCGCGCTCTACCGCGACGCGCTGGTGCTCGCCGCCGCGGGGGAGCACTCGCCGGTGCTGTCGCACCCCGACCGGCGGGCCGACGCCGAGGAGCTGGCCCGGCGGATCGGCGCCGAGGGCGCGCTGCGCCGGATCGACGCCGTCCTGGCCTGCCGCACCGCGCTGGAGCAGAACGTGAAGCCGCAGGTCGCCGTCGAGGCGCTCACCGTGGCGCTGCGCCTGCCCACCCCGTGACCGCCGGGCCTGCGCGGGCGCGGCGGACCGGTGTCGTACTCTGGACGCCGCACGCCCGCCGCCTTAGCTCAGTCGGTAGAGCATCTCACTCGTAATGAGAAGGTCGTCGGTTCGATTCCGACAGGCGGCTCACCACCCAGCGGCCCTCCCCTCCCGGGGAGGGCCGCTGCGTCGTCCCTGGGGACCGTGGTCCCGCTCTGGCACGATCCGCCCGTGGCCACCGGACCCGGCGAGCAGCGCCTGCGCGACCTCGCGCGGCTGCGCCGCGTCCGCGACCGGATCGACCGGGAGTACGCCCAGCCGCTCGACGTCGAGGCGCTCGCCCGGGGCGTGCACGTGTCGGCCGGGCACCTCAGCCGCGAGTTCCGCCGCGCCTACGGGGAGTCGCCGTACTCGTACCTGATGACCCGGCGCATCGAGCGGGCGATGGCGCTGCTGCGCCGGGGCGACCTGAGCGTCACCGAGGTCTGCTTCGCCGTCGGCTGCTCGTCGCTGGGCACGTTCAGCACCCGCTTCACCGAGCTGGTCGGCATGCCGCCGAGCACCTACCGGCGCCTCGCGGCCGGGTCCACCGCCGGCATCCCGGCGTGCGTCGCCAAGCAGGTCACCCGACCGGTCAGGAATCGAGAAGCCCCGGTGGGGACGCCGTCCCTAGCGTGACCGCCATGGACCTCACCATCCACTACACCTTCCTCCCGCACGACGACCCGGAGGCCTCGCTGGCCTTCTACCGCGACACCCTGGGCTTCGAGCTCCGCAACGACGTCGGGTACGGCGGGATGCGCTGGCTGACCGTGGGCCCGCCCGGCCAGCCCGCGACCTCGATCGTCCTGCACCCGCCGGCGGCCGACCCCGGCGTCACCGACGACGAGCGCCGCACCATCACCGAGATGATGGCCAAGGGCACCTACGCCTCCATCGTCCTGGCCACGAAGGACCTCGACGGCGCCTTCGAGCGGCTGCAGGCCGGCGACGCCGAGGTCGTCCAGGAGCCGGCCGAGCAGCCCTACGGCGTCCGCGACTTCGCCGTCCGGGACCCCGCAGGCAACCTCGTCCGCGTCCAGGAGGCCGGCTGAGCCGCCCGCCGTCCCGAGAGCACGACGCCCGCCCGGGGCCGGCCGGACGGGCGTCGCCCCGTGCCGGCCGTCACCCCCATCAGGTAGACAGCGAACGCGCCGACGACGGCGGCGCCCACCGGATGGAGAGACGATGAGCACCGCCACCAGCACCGGCCGGCAGGCGTCCGGGTCGCACGCGGCCGACTCCCACGACCGCATCCGCGTGCACGGCGCGCGGGAGAACAACCTCAAGGACGTCAGCGTCGAGCTCCCCAAGCGCCGGCTCACGGTGTTCACCGGCGTCTCCGGCTCGGGCAAGAGCTCGCTGGTGTTCGGCACGATCGCCGCGGAGTCCCAGCGGCTGATCAACGAGACCTACAGCGCCTTCGTGCAGGGCTTCATGCCCACGCTGGCCCGCCCCGACGTCGACGTCCTCGACGGCCTGACGACGGCGATCATCGTCGACCAGGAGCGGATGGGCGCCAACCCGCGCTCCACGGTCGGCACCGCCACCGACGCCAACGCGATGCTGCGCATCCTGTTCAGCCGGCTCGGGCAGCCGCACGTCGGCGGGCCCCAGGCGTTCTCCTTCAACGTCGCCTCGATCAGCGGCGCCGGCGCGGTGAAGGTCGAGCGGGGCGGCCGCGAGGTCAAGGAGCGCCGGGAGTTCAGCATCACCGGCGGCATGTGCCCGCGCTGCGAGGGCATGGGCCGGGTCAACGACATCGACCTGTCCGCCCTCTACGACGAGCGCAAGTCGCTCGAGGAGGGCGCGCTGACCGTCCCCGGCTACAGCATGGACGGCTGGTACGGGCGCATCTTCGCCGGCGCCGGGCTGCCCATGGACAAGCCGATCGCGCAGTTCACGGAGCGGGAGCTGGACACGCTCCTGTATAGCGCGCCGACCAAGATCAAGGTCGAGGGGATCAACCTCACCTACGAGGGCCTCGTCCCCAGGATCCAGAAGTCGATGCTGTCCAAGGACGTCGACGCGATGCAGCCGCACGTCCGCGCCTTCGTCGAGCGGGCGATCACCTTCACGACCTGCCCCGAGTGCGGCGGCTCCCGGCTCAGCGAGGCCGCCCGGTCCTCGAGGATCCGCGGGGCCAGCATCGCCGACCTCTGCGCGATGCAGATCAGCGACCTCGCCGAGTGGGTCCGCGACCTCGACGAGCCCTCGGTGGCCCCGCTGCTCACGGCGCTGCGGGAGACGCTGGACTCCTTCGTCGAGATCGGGCTGGGCTACCTCTCCCTCGACCGCCCCTCGGGCACGCTGTCCGGCGGCGAGGCCCAGCGCACCAAGATGATCCGGCACCTCGGCTCCGCCCTCACCGACGTCACCTACGTCTTCGACGAGCCGACCGTCGGCCTGCACCCGCACGACATCCAGCGGATGAACGACCTGCTGCGGCAGCTGCGGGACAAGGGCAACACCGTGCTCGTCGTCGAGCACAAGCCGGAGGCGATCGCGATCGCCGACCACGTCGTCGACCTCGGCCCCGGGGCCGGCACCGCCGGCGGCGAGGTGGTGTTCGAGGGCACCGTCGAGGGACTGCGGGCCAGCGGCACGCTGACCGGGCGGCACCTGGACGACCGGGCCTCGCTCAAGACGTCGGTGCGCACGCCGACCGGTGCGCTCGAGGTCCGCGGCGCCCGCACGCACAACCTGCAGGGCGTCGACGTCGACATCCCGCTCGGCGTGCTCGTCGTCGTCACCGGGGTGGCCGGGTCGGGCAAGAGCTCGCTGGTCCACGGGTCGGTGGCGGGCCGGCAGGGCGTGGTGACCGTCGACCAGACCGCGATCCGCGGCTCGCGGCGGAGCAACCCGGCCACCTACACCGGGCTGCTGGAGCCCATCCGCAAGGCGTTCGCCAAGGCCAACGGCGTCAAGCCCGCGCTGTTCAGCGCCAACTCCGAGGGCGCCTGCCCCACCTGCAACGGTGCGGGCGTCGTCTACACCGACCTCGGGATGATGGCCGGCGTCGCCACCCCCTGCGAGCAGTGCGAGGGCCGGCGGTTCGACGCCTCGGTGCTCGAGTACCACCTCGGCGGCAAGGACATCAGCGAGGTGCTGGCGATGCCGGTCGCCGAGGCCCGGGAGTTCTTCGGGTCCGGCGAGGCCCGCACGCCCGCCGCGGCGAGGGTCCTCGACCGGCTCGCCGACGTCGGGCTCGGCTACCTCACCCTGGGCCAGCCGCTCACCACGCTGTCCGGCGGCGAGCGGCAGCGGCTCAAGCTGGCCGCCCAGATGGCCGACGAGGGGGCCGTCTACGTGCTCGACGAGCCGACCACCGGCCTGCACCTCGCCGACGTCGAGAACCTGCTCGCCCTCCTCGACCGGCTCGTCGACTCCGGCCGGTCGGTGGTCGTCATCGAGCACCACCAGGCGGTCATGGCGCACGCCGACTGGATCGTCGACCTGGGTCCCGGGGCCGGCCACGACGGCGGCCGGGTCGTCTTCGAGGGCACGCCCGCCGACCTCGTCGCCGCCCGCTCCACCCTCACCGGCGAGCACCTCGCGGCCTACGTCGGCGCCTGACGGGGAGCTCCCCGGCCCCTCTCCTTCGAGGGGGGACCGGGAGCCGCGGACTGAAAAGGGGAACAGGAGCGGTCGATACCTCTCCCGTCGGTGCCCGGGACCACAGGGCGCCGGAGGGGGGATCCATGCACCACGACGCCGGCACGTCCACACTCACCACACGACTGGTCCTGCGGCTGGCCGCCGACCTCGGCGGTGACGGCTCGGCCGACCGGGTGCTGGCACGGTCCGGGCTGGGCGACCGCCGGGCGGAGCTCGAGGGCCTGCACGGCCGGGTGCCCTACGCGGTCAAGTCGGCGCTCCTGGACGCGGTGGCCACCGAGCTCGGCGACCCGCGGATCGGGCTGCGCCTCGGGGAGGCCGCACTGCAGGACGAGGCGCTCGCGCCGTTCCGGGCGGTGGTCCGGGCCCTGGGCTCGCCGGAGGCCGTGCTGCGCTCGGTGTCGCGGGTGTCGACCCGGCTGGACACCGCCACGGTCTTCCGCTGCCTCGGCGCGGACCCCGGCGCCGCCCGCGTGGGGTGGCGGGTCCTGCCGCCGAACGTCCCGAACCGGGTCGACTGCGACTACAACGCCGGGATGCTCCGGCAGGTGACCGTCGTCTTCGGGCTCCCCGCGGCGGAGGTGCGGCACGAGACCTGCCAGGTCGACGGCGCCCCCGAGTGCGTCTACGAGGTGAGCTGGGTGCCGCGGCGCAGGACCTCGCGGAGACCGTGGCGCCGGCGGCCCGCGGCCCGGACCGACCTGGACGCGGCGCTGCTGTCCGACGAGCGGCTGGCGATCCTGCAGGACGCGGTCGGTGACCTGGTCTGCGGTGCCGACCTCGAGCAGACCCTGGACCGCATCACGTCCCGCGCGGACCGGGCGCTGCACGCCCCCGGCCACCTGCTCGACGTCCGCCTGCCGGACGGGACCCGGCACGTCCGGGCCCGGGGTCTCGGCTCGCAGGTCGCGGACCACCTCGGCGACACCGTCCTGCAGCCCGGTCTCCAGCGGGTGGGGGACGCGGAGGTGCTGGCCGTGCCGGTGGCCACGGCCGACCGGACCCACGGCGTCCTCGCCGCCGTCCTGTGGCCGGGGCAGGCGTTCTTCCCCGAGGACGAGGCGGTGCTGGCCGCCTTCGCCCGGCACGCCGCCGTGGGTCTGCGGACGTCGGCACTGCTCGCCGAGGCCCGGGAGCACGAGGAGACCGCCCGCCTGCTGCTCACCGTGACGAGGTCCCTCGCCGGCCAGCCGTCGGTGCAGCGGATCGCCCAGGCGGTCGCCGAGGCGGTGCCGGTGCTCTCCTCGGCCGACCGCTCGGCGGTCGCCCTGTGGGAGTCCGGCGGGGAGTCGGTCCGGGTCGCGGGGGCCAGCGGCTGGAGCGGCGAGCTGGCCGACCGCATCGCCCGCTACGCGACCGACACCTCGCAGAGCCCGGAGCTGTGCGAGATCGTCCGGCACGGCCGGCCGATGCTCGTCGACGCCTCGGGCTCATCCTGGGCGCGCGGCGTCCTGGAGGAGTTCGGTGTGCGCGCCATGGCCGGTGTGCCGATCGCCGTCGGGAAGCGGTTCGTCGGCGTCGTGCTGGCGCACTGGGTGCACCGGGAGCCGCCCGCCGTGCTCGGCGAGCCGCTCGTCGAGCGCCTGTGGGGCCTGGCCGGCATCGCCGGCGTGGCGTTGGAGAACAGCCGGCTGGCGGGGGAGGTCGAGTGGCGGGCCGCGCACGACGCCCTCACCGGGCTGCCGAACCGCGAGACGTTCGAGGCGCACCTGCGGCAGCTCGTGGCGCGCGACGACGGGTCCGCCGACTGCGCGGTGCTGTTCTGCGACGTCAGCCGGCTGAGCAGGGTCAACGAGAGCCTCGGTCACGAGGCCGGCGACGAGGTCCTGCGGCAGGTCGCCGACCGGCTGCGGTCGGTGTTGCGCGAGGGGGACGTGCTGGCCCGGTACAGCGGTGACCAGTTCGTCGTCGCCCTCCCGGGTGTCGCGGCCACGGGGCTCGCGGCACTCGGGGACCGGGTCGCCGCGGCCTGCACGACCCCGGTGACCGTGGCCGGGGAGGACGTCTTCGTCGACCTCGTGACCGGCGCGGCGGCGACGGACACCCCGGACGCGCCCGCGGTGTCGGCCCGGGACCTCGTCGCCCGGGCCGCCGAGGACCTGCAGCGGGCCAAGGCCCGGCTGCACGGCGGCCGCGGCACGCGGACCGCCTCGGCGCACGAGCTGCGGCTGGAGACCGACCTGCACGGCGCCCTGGCGCGCGGGGAGATCGAGGTCCACTACCAGCCGCAGGTCGACCTGCTCAGCGGGCGGGTGGCGGCCGTGGAGGCGCTGGTCCGGTGGCGTCACCCCGAGCTCGGCTCCGTCCCCCCGGACGTGTTCGTCCCCCTCGCCGAGGCCGGCGGCCTGATCGGGGACCTCGGCGCGCACGTCCTCCGCGAGGCCTGCGCCACGGTCGCGCGGTGGCGGCGCGGGGGGCTCGACCTGGACGTGGCCGTCAACGTGTCCCCGCTCCAGCTCGCCGCCCCCGACTTCGCCGACCTGGTCGAGGCGGTCCTGCTGGAGACCGGGCTGCCGTGCCGGGCGCTGACGGTGGAGGTCACCGAGAGCCAGGTGCTGTCGGAGGCCGCGGTGCGCAACGGGCACCTCGCGCGCCTGCGCGGGCTCGGCGTCGGCGTGTCCGTCGACGACTTCGGCACCGGGTGGTCCTCCCTGACGCAGCTGCGCCGGCTCCCGGTGACCGAGGTCAAGATCGACCGCTCCTTCACGGCGGGGATGACCGACGGCGACGGCCCGGTCGTGGCCGGGGTCGTCGGCCTGGGCCGTGGTCTCGGGCTGCGCGTGGTCGCCGAGGGGGTCGAGACCGCCGAGCAGGTCCGCCGGCTCACCGCCCTCGGGTGCGACCGGGTGCAGGGGTACCTGGTCGGCCGGCCCGCCCCGGCCGGGGAGCTCGCGGAGCGGCTGCACGCGGGCCCCGTCCTGCCGGCCGACGTGCCGCGGCCGCGGGTGCCCGTCTCCGGCTGAGGCCGTCGGCGTGCCCCGCCGGCACCTCACCCGGCGGGGGTGGGGGGACCCGCAGGAGACGCGCCCGACTGGAGTCCCGTGCCCTCGCTGCCGATGGGAGTGGGGAACGTGACCGCGAGGAGCCGCCGCGTGCCGGGTGGTCCGACGGCGTCACGTGGGTGACCAGGTGAGCGAGGAGAGCGACGATGGGGACGCCGGGAGTCGACTACCCCGAGGACAGGGCCGTGCTCGACGTGAAGGCGGTCAGCCGGGACGACGTGCTGACCAGCTTCGTCGAGGAGGCGACGGGCGGCGAGCTCGTCGTCAGCGTCGGTGAGGACGCCTCGCGGCGCCGCGTCCGCCTCGACGTGGGCGAGCGCATGGAGCTCATCTGGCGGGGGCCCGAGGAGCTGCGCTCCCTGCCGGTGGAGCTGGTCGAGGTCCGCACCGGCGACGCGCCGACCTGGCGGCTGCGGGTCGTCGGCCCCGCCTCGCGCGGTCAGCGGCGGGCCGCGGTCCGCAGCCCGCTGTCGGTCCCCGTCGAGCTGGGCAGCGGTGACGTGCTCCTGTCGGGGACCAGCGTGGACCTCAGCGAGGGCGGCATGCGCTGCATCCTCGGCGGCAGGCGGGAGGTGGGCGCGGCGCTGGAGGTCGGCGCGGTCCTCCCGGTGACCGTGGACCTGGACGGCACCCGGGTGTCGGCCAAGGCCGAGGTCGTCCGGCGTCACCCGCGCGAGGACGAGCGCACGGAGCTGTCACTGCGCTTCGTGGGCCTGGGGGAGAAGCGCGAGGACCTCATCCGCCGGCGGGTGTTCGCCGAGCTGCGCGACCTGCGCTCCCGCGGCCTCATCTGACCCCGGCGCGCTGCGCCAGACTGCCGGCGTGGACAGAGCCCTCCTCAGCGCCGTCGCCCACCGCTGGCACCCGGTCGCGGCCCCCGTCTCCGACGACGCCCTCGCCCGGCTGGTCGCGCGGCTGGCCCCACCCGAGGGCGGCCGGGTGCTCGACCTCGGATGCGGCTCCGGCGCCTGGCTGCTGCCGCTGGTGGCCGCCCACCCCGGCGTCGTCGGCGTCGGCGTGGACACCTCCGCCCCCGCCCTGGACGCCGCCCGGGACCGCGCCGCGCTCGGCGGCCTGGTCGGCCGGGTCGACCTCGTGGAGGCCGACGCGGCGGCCTGGCGCGGTGGGCGGTTCGACGTCGTCGTCTGCATCGGCGCCGCGCACGTCTTCGGCGGGCCGGCCGGGACCCTCGACGCGGTGCGCGGCCACCTGCGCCCCGGCGGCCGGGTGCTGTTCGGCGACGGCTTCTGGGAGGCCGGGCCCGGCGAGGCGGCGCTGGCCGGCCTCGGCGCCGAGCCCGGCGAGCTGCCGGACCTGCCCGGGCTGCTGGCCGAGGCGACCCGGGCCGGCTTCGAGCCCGGCTACGGCCACCTGTCCACGCTCGCCGAGTGGGACGAGTACGAGTGGTGCTGGACCGGCGCGGTCACCGAGTGGGCGCTGACCGAGGCGACCGGGGAGGACCGCGCCGCGGCCCTGGAGGCCGCCCGCACGCACCGGCGGCAGTGGCTGGAGGGCTACCGCGGCGAGCTGGGGTTCCTGACCGTCGTCCTGCACGACACGAGGCGCTGAGTCGTCCTGCACGACACGAGGCGCTGAGTCGTCCTGCACGACACGAGGCGCTGAGTCGTCCTGCACGACACGAGGCGCTGAGTCGTCCTGCACGACACGAGGCGCTGAGTCGTCCTGCACGACACCCGGCGCCGGCACGACGACGGCGGTGCACCCCGCGTGGGGGTGCACCGCCGTGCGTCGTCCGTCGTGCGCTCGGAGGGCCGGTGGACGGCCAGGGGGGCGGCGGTCAGTGGCCGCCGGCCTCCTGGGCCCGCTTGATGGAGGCGTCGATCTCGGCCTGGGCCTCGGCCCGGCCGACCCACTCGGCGCCCTCGACCGACTTGCCCGGCTCGAGGTCCTTGTAGGTCTCGAAGAAGTGCTGGATCTCCAGCCGGTCGAACTCCGAGACGTCGGTGATGTCCTGCAGATGGGCCATGCGCGGGTCGGTGGCCGGGACGGTGAGGACCTTGTCGTCCCCGCCCTTCTCGTCGGTCATCCGGAACATGCCGATGGCCCGGCAGGTGATGAGGCACCCGGGGAAGGTCGGCTCCTCGAGCAGCACGAGGGCGTCGAGCGGGTCGCCGTCCTGACCCAGGGTGTTCTCGATGTACCCGTAGTCGGCCGGGTACCGCGTGGAGGTGAACAGCATCCGGTCGAGCCGGATGCGTCCGGTGGCGTGGTCCAGCTCGTACTTGTTGCGCTGGCCCTTGGGGATCTCGATCGTCACGTCGAACTGCACGGCACGTAGTGTGGCCCACCGGTATCAGGCCCACCGGCGCAGGTCCGCCCCGGGGTCTCGTACGGGGGGTGGGCACCATCGCGCCGAGCGGTCCGACGACGGTCACGCCGAGCTACCGGCGGCTGCGCCGGCGCCTGCTGGTCAGCGCCCTGGCGGTGCTGCTGGTGGCCGCGCTGGTCGCCGGCGGGGTGCTGTTCCTGACCAGGGACGACGCCCCGGACGCCGCCGCCGGTCCCGCCGCGGTGCTGCCCGACGTCGGCGACCCCGCGCCCGTGCTCGCCGCGCTCCCCTCCGACGCGCCGGCCCCCGACCCCGACGTGCTCGCCGCCGAGCTGGGCCCGCTGCTGGCGGTCCCGGCGCTGGCCCGCGGGGTGAACGCCGAGGTGGTCGACGTCGCCTCGGGGGAGACGCTGGTCGACCAGGGTGCGGGCGACCCGGTCACCCCGGCCTCGACCGCCAAGCTGCTCACCGCCGTCGCGGCGCTGACCGCCCTGGACCCCGACGACACGCTCGAGACGACGGTCGTGGCCGGGGCGGCCCCGGACGAGGTCGTCCTCGTCGGCGGCGGCGACCCGACCCTGTCCACGACCAGCCCCTCGCTCACCTACCCGGGCGCCGCCACCGTCGCCGACCTCGCGGCCCAGGTGCTGGCCGCGCTGCCGCCGGGCACGACCGTGAGCCGGGTCGTCGTCGACACCTCGCTGTTCGAGGGGCCGCTGACCGCGGAGGGCTGGGGACCGGAGGACGCGCCCTCCGGCTACGCCGCCCCGGTCACCGCGGCCGCGGTGGACGGCGCACGGGTGGCCCCGGGGGAGAACGCCCGCAGCGGCCAGCCGGGCACCGACGCCGGGCGGGCGCTGGCCGAGGCGCTCGGCGTCCCCGACGCGGCCGTCGAGCTCGGCGAGGCCCCCGACGGCGCCACGACGCTGGGCAGCGTCCGCTCGGCGCCGGTCGCCCGGCTGGTCGAGCAGGCGCTGTCGCAGTCGGACAACCTGCTGGCCGACTCCCTGGCCCGCCACGTCGCCCTGGCCCGCGGCCTGCCGCCCACCTTCGAGGGCTCGGCGGAGGCGGTCACCGGGGCGCTGGCCGACGCCGGCCTCGACACCACCGACGTCGAGCTGTACGACGGCAGCGGGCTGTCCCGGCTGGACCTGGTCACCCCCGACCTGCTCGCCGACGTGGTCGCCGGCGCCGCCGACGGCTCGCTGCCCGGCGCCTCGGCGGTCGTCTCCGGGCTGGCCGTGGCCGGCTACGACGGCACGCTCGCCGACCGCGGTGACGCCGACCCGGCCACCGCCCCCGGCGCGGTGCGCGGCAAGACCGGCACGCTGCTCGGCGTGCACGCCCTGGCCGGCACGGTGGTCACCGCCGACGGCCGGCTGCTGGCCTACGCGCTGGTGGCCAACGGCACCACCGGCGGCGGCGGGCCCGAGGAGGCGGCGCTGGACGCGGTGGCCGCGGCGCTCGCCTCCTGCGGGTGCCGCTGAACGGGGCCGACGCCCGGCCTCCCCGCGTACGGTGAGGTGATGACGAGCAGCGCACTGGTCGACTGGGAGCTCGCCGGGCGCACCGCCCGCCGGCTGGCCGGGCCCGGGCCCGCGACCACGCGGGAGGAGGCCGGCGCCGTCGTCCGCGAGCTGCACGAGGCCGCCGCGGCCGCCGTGGCCCACGTCGAGGGCCTGACCGGGCTGCACCCGGTCGCGGGCGGCCCCGTGCCGGAGGTCGCCGTCGTCGACCGGCCCGGCTGGATCGACGCCAACACCACCGGCATGGCGGCCCTGCTGGACCCGCTGGTCACCGCGCTCACCGAGCGCTCGGAGAGCCGGCCCGGGCCGCTGGCCACCGCGATCGGCTCGCGCGCCACCGGCGTCCAGGCCGGGGGGCTGCTGGCGTTCCTGTCCTCCCGCGTCCTCGGCCAGTACGAGGTGTTCGGCACCGGGGGGCGGCTGCTGCTGGTGGCGCCGAACGTCGTCGACGCCGAGCGCAAGCTGGGCGTGGACCCGACCGACTTCCGCATGTGGGTGTGCCTGCACGAGGTCACCCACCAGCTGCAGTTCACCGCCTTCCCGTGGCTGCGCGACCACCTCGAGGCGCAGATCGCCGAGTTCGTCGAGGCCACCGACCTCAGCCCCGACGCGCTGCGCGACCGGATGTCCGACCTCGTCCGCGGGATCGCCGACGCCGTCCGCGGCGGGGACGGCGACGAGGGCTCCCAGGGGCTGATGGCGCTGGTGCGCGACCCCGAGCAGCGCGCCGTCCTCGACCGGGTCACCGCGGTGATGAGCCTGGTCGAGGGGCACGCCGAGTTCGTCATGGACGGCGTCGGCCCCGACGTCGTGCCCTCGGTCCGGACGCTGCGCAAGCGCTTCGCGCAGCGCCGCAAGGGCCGCGGCCCGTTCGACCGCGTGCTGCGCCGGCTGCTGGGCCTGGAGCAGAAGATGAAGCAGTACGCCGACGGGCGGACCTTCGTCGGCGGCGTCGTGGACCTCGTCGGCATGGAGGGCTTCAACCGGGTGTGGACCGGGCCGGAGACCCTGCCGCTCGTCGAGGAGCTCACCGACCCCGCCCGGTGGGTCGAGCGGGTGCACGGCCGCCCGGCCGTGACCGCCTGACCCCCGGGGCACGGTGAGCGGCCCGCCGGTCCCGGTCGCGCAGGTCCGCAGCGCCGTCCGGCCGGGCCTGCGGGCGTCCGGGCAACCGGTGCTGGTCGCCGTCAGCGGGGGAGCGGACTCCCTCGCGCTGGCCGCCGCGGTCGCCTTCGAGGCCCCGCGCGCCGGGGTGCCCGCGGGCGCGGTGACCGTCGACCACGGTCTGCAGCCGGGGTCGGCGCAGCGCGCGTGGGACACCGCCGACCTGCTGCGCGGGACGGGGCTGGACCCGGTGCTGGTCGTCCCGGTCGAGGTGGGCGCCGCGGGCGGCCCCGAGGCCGCGGCCCGCGCCGCCCGGTACGCGGCCCTGACCGGGTGCGCGCGGGAGCGCGGCGCGCGCATCGCCCTCGGCCACACCCTCGACGACCAGGCCGAGACCGTGCTGCTCGGGCTGGGCCGCGGCTCGGGCCCGCGCTCGGTGGCCGGGATGGTGGCCGAGCGCCCGCCGTTCTGGCGGCCCCTGCTCGGCGTCCGCCGGGCCACCACCCGGGCCGCCTGCGCGGCCCTGGGCCTGCCGGTGTGGGACGACCCGTGGAACACCGACCCCGCCTACCGCCGCGCGCGGCTGCGCGCCGAGGTGCTGCCGCTGCTCGAGGACGTGCTCGGCGGCGGCGTCGCGCCGGCCCTGGCCCGGACGGCGGACCTGCTGCGGGAGGACCTCGACGCCCTCGACGCGCTGGCCGACGGCCACCTCGCCCGGCTCGCCGGCCCGGACGGCCTGCCGGTCGCGGACCTGGCGCCGCTGCCGGCCGCGCTGCGCCGCCGGGTGCTGCGCGGCTGGCTGCGCGGGGCGGGGGTCGGCGACCTGCAGGCGGTGCACCTGGCCGCCGTCGACGCGCTGCTGACCGGGTGGCGCGGGCAGGGACCGGTGGCCCTCCCGGGCGGTGCGGAGGCGCTCCGGACGTCTGGCAGGCTGGTGCTGCGGCCCGCCGGCTCCCGGGGCGGGAGGGCCGGAACCGCCCCCGACCCCGAGGAGCAGGCCCCGTGAGCGAGACCGCGTCGACCCCTGTCGTGCTGGGGCCCGACCACGGCTACGGCCCCGACATCGACCACGTGCTGCTGTCCGAGCAGCAGATCCAGGACAAGATCACCGAGCTGGCCGACCAGATCGCGCGGGACTACGAGGGCCGGGAGGTCCTGCTCGTCGGCGTCCTCAAGGGCGCGGTGCTGTTCATGAGCGACTTCGCCCGGGCGCTGCGGCTGCCCACCCAGATGGAGTTCATGGCCGTCTCCTCCTACGGCAGCTCCACCAGCTCCTCGGGGGTCGTGCGCATCCTCAAGGACCTCGACCGGGACATCTCCGGCATGGACGTGCTCGTCCTCGAGGACATCATCGACTCCGGGCTGACCCTGTCCTGGCTGCTCAAGAACCTCGGCAGCCGCCGGCCCGCCTCCCTGGAGGTGTGCGCGTTGCTGCGCAAGCCCGACGCGATCAAGGTCGAGGTGCCGGTGCGCTACGTCGGGTTCGACATCCCCAACGAGTTCGTCGTCGGCTACGGCCTCGACTACGCGGAGCGCTACCGCGACCTGCCCTACATCGGGACGCTCAAGCCCGAGGTCTACGCGAGCTAGCGGGGTCCCCAGCACGGGGGAGAGCCCAGCACCCGGGCAGCTCGCACACAGGGGACGTGCAGCCTCCCCGGTGTACCGTCGACCGCAACGACGCTGGACCGAGCGCCAGGGTGCCCGCCCGGGTCGCGCGGAGCGTCACCGGACGCGATCAGGAGGGTCGACGGGCCAGGCCGGAGCCCCCCGGCCGCCCGGCATCGGTGTATGGAACGCAAGAAGATCTTCCGCTCCGTGTGGTTCTGGGTCGTCCTCGTCGTCCTGGTGGCCCTCGGGCTGTCCACCTTCCTCGGCGGCGGCTCCAGCTACGAGCAGGTCAACACCTCGGTCGCGCTGCAGCAGATCGAGGACGGCAACGTCGAGTCGGTCACGATCAACGACAAGGAACAGACCCTCGACCTCGACCTGAGCCGTCCCTACGAGGGCAACGACCAGATCAGCGCGTCGTACCCGATCGGGGCCTCCGACGACGTCTTCGCCCTGGTCTCCGGGATCGACGCGAACGGCCAGCGCACCGGTGACGGCGTCGACTTCACCACGAACGTCACGCAGGACAACGTCTTCGTCAGCGTCCTGATCAGCTTCCTGCCCTTCCTCATCCTCCTGCTGCTGCTGTTCTGGCTGTTCAACTCCATGCAGGGCGGCGGCCGCGGCGTCATGGCCTTCGGCAAGTCCAAGGCCAAGACCGTCAGCAAGGACATGCCGAAGACGACGTTCGCCGACGTCGCCGGCGCCGACGAGGCGATCGAGGAACTGCAGGAGATCAAGGACTTCCTGGCCAACCCGGTCAAGTTCCAGGCCGTCGGCGCCAAGATCCCCAAGGGCGTGCTGCTGTTCGGCCCGCCCGGCACCGGCAAGACGCTGCTCGCCCGCGCGGTGGCCGGCGAGGCCGGCGTGCCGTTCTTCTCGATCTCCGGGTCGGACTTCGTCGAGATGTTCGTCGGCGTCGGCGCCAGCCGGGTCCGCGACCTGTTCGAGCAGGCCAAGCAGAACGCGCCGGCGATCATCTTCGTCGACGAGATCGACGCCGTCGGCCGGCACCGCGGCGCCGGCATGGGCGGCGGCCACGACGAGCGCGAGCAGACGCTCAACCAGATGCTCGTCGAGATGGACGGCTTCGACGTCAAGGGCGGCGTCATCATGATCGCCGCCACCAACCGGCCGGACATCCTCGACCCCGCGCTGCTGCGCCCGGGCCGCTTCGACCGGCAGATCGCCGTCGACCGGCCCGACCTCGAGGGCCGCAAGCGGATCCTCGAGGTGCACGCCAAGGGCAAGCCGCTCGCCCCCGACGTCGACCTCGAGACCGTCGCCCGCCGCACCCCCGGCTTCACCGGCGCGGACCTGGCCAACGTGCTCAACGAGGCCGCGCTGCTCACCGCCCGCCAGGGCAACTCGGTCGTCACCGACGCCACCGTCGAGGAGGCGATCGACCGCGTCATCGCCGGCCCCGAGCGCAAGACGCGGGCGATGAGCGAGAAGGAGAAGAAGGTCACCGCCTACCACGAGGGCGGGCACGCCCTCGTGGCGCACGCGCTGCCCAACCTGGACCCCGTGCACAAGGTGACGATCCTGCCGCGCGGCCGCTCGCTCGGGCACACGCTCGTCCTGCCGACCGAGGACAAGTACACCCAGACCCGGTCGGAGATGATCGACACCCTGGCCTACGCCCTCGGCGGGCGCGCGGCCGAGGAGCTGGTCTTCCACGAGCCGACCACCGGTGCCGGCAACGACATCGAGAAGGCCACCTCGATGGCCCGCGCGATGGTCACCCAGTACGGCATGAGCGCCAAGCTCGGCGCGGTCAAGTACGGCAGCACCGACTCCGAGCCGTTCCTCGGCCGGGACATGGGCTCGCGGCCGGACTACTCCGAGGCCGTCGCCGCCGACATCGACGCCGAGGTCCGCGCCCTCATCGAGGCCGCCCACGACGAGGCGTGGGAGATCCTCGTGGAGTACCGGGCCGTGCTCGACCAGCTCGTCCTCGAGCTGATCGAGAAGGAGACCCTCTCCAAGGACGACATGGCCCGCATCTGCGCGCCGGTCACCAAGCGCCCGTCGCTGGCTCCCTACAACGGCTTCGGCAAGCGCACGCCGTCGGACCAGCCGCCGGTGCTGACCCCCGCCGAGCGGGCGGCCCAGGCGAACGGCCACGGCGCCACCGCGGTCGGGAACGGGCTGGTCAAGGGCGGCAACAACCCGGTCGGTGACGTCGGCGCGCCCGTCCAGAGATGAGTGAGATCCCGGAAGAGGCCGAGGACGAGGTCCGTCCGGACTTCTCGCGGGTCGACTCGGCGCGGGCGGAGGCCGCCGTCCGCGAGCTGCTGCTCGCGGTGGGCGAGGACCCGGACCGGCCCGGGCTGCGGGACACCCCCGCCCGGGTCGCCCGGGCCTACGCCGAGACCTTCGCCGGCCTCTGGCAGGACCCCGGCGAGGTGCTCGCCACCGTCTTCGACGAGGACCACGACGAGATGGTCCTGGTCCGGGACATCCCGATGTACTCGACCTGCGAGCACCACCTGGTGCCGTTCCACGGCGCCGCGCACGTCGGCTACATCCCCGGCGACGACGGCCGGGTGACCGGGCTGTCCAAGCTGGCCCGCCTGGTCGACGTCTACGCCCGCCGCCCGCAGGTGCAGGAGCGGATGACCCGGCAGATCGCCGACGCGCTGGCCGAGCACCTCAAGCCGCGCGGCGTGCTCGTCGTCGTCGAGGCCGAGCACCTGTGCATGGGCATGCGCGGCATCCGCAAGCCCGGGTCGACGACGGTCACCTCGGCCGTCCGCGGCATCTTCCGGGACAACGCGGCCACCCGTGCCGAGGCGATGAGCCTCGTCCTGGGCCGGTGACCGGCCGCCCCGCCGAGCTCCTGCACCCGGGGCGGTGCGTGGTGATGGGCGTCCTCAACGTCACGCCCGACTCCTTCTCCGACGGCGGCTGCTTCGCCGACACGGCGTCCGCGGTCGCGCACGGCCTGGCGATGGCCGCGGCGGGCGCCGACTACGTCGACGTCGGCGGCGAGTCCACCCGCCCGGGCGCCGACCGCGTGGACGCCGCCGAGGAGCGCCGCCGCGTCGTCCCGGTGGTCCGCGAGCTCACCGACGGCGGCGTGCGGGTCAGCGTCGACACCACCCGCACCGAGGTCGCCGAGGCGGCGCTGGAGGCCGGGGCGGTGCTGGTCAACGACATCAGCGGCGGGCTGGCCGACGACGGCATGGCCGCGCTCGTCGCCGACGCCGGCGTCCCGTGGGTGCTCATGCACTGGCGCGGCCACAGCCGGGAGATGTACGCGCAGGCCACCTACGGCGACGTCGTCGCCGAGGTCTGCGCGGAGCTCACCACCCGGGTCGACGCCGCGCTGTCGGCGGGCGTGGACGCCGCCCAGCTCGTGCTCGACCCCGGCCTGGGCTTCGCCAAGCAGGCCGCGCACAACTGGGCGCTGCTGGCCGCGCTGCCCCAGGTGGTGTCCCTCGGCCTGCCGGTGCTGGTCGGCGCCTCGCGCAAGTCCTTCCTCGGCCGCCTGCTCGCCGGTGCCGACGGCGCACTGCGCCCGGCGCCGGGACGCGACGCCGCCACCCTGGCCACGACCGTCCTGGCCGCGGAGGCCGGCGCCTGGGGCGTGCGGGTGCACGACGCCGCGGGCTCGGCCGACGCCGTCCGCACCGTGGCCGCCGTCCAGCGCGCCCGCGAGGAGGCCCGCCGTGACTGACGCCCGCGTCCCCGACCGGATCGCCGTCCGGGGCCTGACCGCGCACGCCCACCACGGCGTCCACGGCTTCGAGCGCGAGAACGGGCAGACCTTCTCCGTCGACGCCGTCCTGGAGCTCGACACCGCACCCGCCGCGGCCGGCGACGACCTGACCAGGACGGTCGACTACGCCGAGCTCGCCCAGCGGCTGCACGCCGTCCTCACCGGGGACCCGGTGGACCTGCTCGAGACCCTCTGCCAGCGGCTGGCCGACGTCTGCCTCGCCGACCCGCTGGTCGAGGCCGCCGAGATCACCGTGCACAAGCCGGAGGCCGACCTGGGCGTCCCCTTCGACGACGTCACCGTCACCATCCGCCGCGAGCGTGCGCCGTGAGCCGCGCCGTGCTCTCGCTCGGTGCCAACCTCGGCGACCGCGCGAAGGCGCTGCGCACCGCCGTCGAGGCGCTCCGGGTCGACGGCCTGGTCGCCCGCTCGACGCTGTACGAGACGCCGCCGTGGGGGCCGGTCGAGCAGCCGCCCTACCTCAACGCGGTGGTGTTCGTCCGCGGCGACCGCGACGCCGCCGGCTGGCTGGCCCGCGCGCACGAGCTGGAGCAGGCCGCCGGGCGCACCCGCGACGTGCGGTGGGGCGCGCGCACCCTCGACGTCGACGTCGTCACGGTGACCGCCGACGACGGCACCCCGGTCCTCTCCGACGACCCGGCCCTCACGCTGCCGCACCCGAGGGCGCACGAGCGGGCGTTCGTGCTGGTCCCGTGGCTGTCGCTGGACCCGACCGCGGTGCTGCCGGGGCACGGGAGGGTGGCCGACCTCGTCGCGGCGCTCCCACCGGAGGACGTGGCCGCGGTCGGGCGGTGGGAGCACCTGCATTGAGGCCGGTGAACCGCCGCGACCTGGTCGTCGTCGCCGTCGGGCTGGCGCTGGCCGCCTGGCTGCTGGTCCGCGCGACCTACGGCAGCCTGCCGCCGCTGCGCTGGTGGCTGCCGGTGCCGCTGGCGCTGCTCGCCGCCGCCGAGGCGCTCGGCGCCCGCACGCTGCGCGTCCGGCTGGAGGCCGAGCGCGCCGCCCGGCGCAGCGCCCGCGGGGGAGAGGCGGCGCCGCCCGCCGACCGCGGCGCGCCGCTGGTGCGCCGGGTCGAGCCGCTGCTGGTCGCGCGGCTGGCGGTGCTCGCGCAGGCCAGCGCCTTCGTCGGCGCGGCGTTCGTCGGTGTCTGGGCCGGGGTGCTGCTGCACGTGGCCCCGGCGGTGTCCCGGCTGCAGGCGGCCGGCGGCGACACGGTCACCGCGGTCGTCGGCGTCCTGTGCGCCGTGTCGCTGACCGTCGCCGCGCTGTGGCTGGAGTCGGTCTGCCGCATCCCGCCGGAGGAGCGCGACGACCGGCGGCCGGGGGACGGCGTCCGGGCCTAGCGAGCCGGCCCGGCCGCTCAGCCCCGGGCGGGCACCGGCCCGGCGGTCTCCGGGGCCGTCCCCTCCACCGAGCGGCGAAGCGCCGCGTGCAGCGAGTCGGGGGTGAGCACGCCGAGGAAGACGTCGCCGTCGAGCACCGCGACCCAGCCGGCCTCGTGCTGGAGCATCGTCGAGAACGCGGTCTTGAGCGTCGCGTCGGCGGGCACCCAGGCCTCCATCCGGCGCGCCGCCGTCCCCACCGTGCCGGCGCCCGTGGCCCGCTCCGCGGACAGCCAGCCGTGCAGCCGGCCGTCGTCGTCCAGGACGACCGCCCAGCGGGCGCCGGCGGCCTCCAGCGACGCGCGGGCGTCGGCCAGCCCGTCGGCCACGTGCACGACCGGCGGCCGCTCCAGGTCGTCGGGGCCGATGCCGGTGACCGCCAGCCGCTTGAGGCCGCGGTCGGCGCCCACGAAGTCGGCGACGAAGGCGTTGGCCGGCCGGCCGAGCAGCTCCGCGGGCGGGGCGAACTGCTCGACGTGGCCGCGGGTGCTCATCACCGCGATCCGGTCGCCGAGGCGGACGGCCTCCTCGATGTCGTGGGTGACGAACACGATCGTCTTGCGCACCGTCTCCTGCAGCCGCAGGAACTCCGTCTGCAGCCGCTCGCGGACCACCGGGTCCACCGCGGAGAACGGCTCGTCCATCAGCAGGACGGCGGGGTCGGCCGCCAGCGCCCGGGCCACGCCGGCCCGCTGCCGCTGGCCGCCGGAGAGCTGGGCCGGGTAGCGCCCGCCGTGGACGGCGGGCTCGAGGCCCACGGTGGCCAGCAGCTCGTCGACGCGGGCGCGGGTGCGCCGCTTGTCCCAGCCCAGCAGCCGCGGCACGGTGGCGACGTTGTCCCGCACGGTCCGGTGCGGGAAGAGCCCGACGTTCTGGATCACGTAGCCCATCCGGCGGCGCAGCCGGTCGGCGTCGACGCGGGTGACGTCCTCACCGCCGAGCAGGATCCGCCCCGTCGTCGGCTCGATGACCCGGTTGATCATCTTCATCGTCGTGGTCTTGCCGCAGCCGGACGGGCCGACCAGGACCGACAGCTCGCCCGCGGCGAAGGTCAGGTCCAGCCGCTCCACGCCGACGGTGCCGTCGGGGTAGGTCTTGCTGACCCCCTCGAGCCGGATCTCCTCTGCGGTGCTCTCCCGGCCCGCAGCGGCAGTAGCGTCCACGGGGTGACCTCCCTGGGTGCGCGCCCCCTGCTGGACGCGGTGAGCGACCCCGCGGTGGGGCCGCTCGCGGTGGACGAGGCGCCGAACCCGTGGTTCGACCCGTCCTACGTGACGGAGAACTGGGACTCCATCCTGTCCTACACCGGCGAGCACGTCCGGCTGACCGTGCTGGCGGTGGTGATCGGCGCGGCCGTCGCGCTGCCGCTGGCGGTGCTCGCCCGGCGCAGCCGGTTCCTGTCGGCGCCGGTGCTCGGCCTGTCCACCGTCGTCTACACGATCCCGTCGCTGGCCATGTTCGCGCTGCTGGTGCCCTTCACCGGGCTGTCGTCGAACACCGTGCTCATCGGCCTGGTCGCCTACTCGCTGGTCATCCTGGTGCGGAACTTCCTCGCCGGCCTGCAGGGCGTCCCCGCCGACGTCCGCGAGGCGGCGCGGGGGATGGGGCTGTCGGCCGCGCAGACGTTCTGGCGGGTGGACCTGCCGCTGGCCCTGCCGGCGTTCATGGCGGGGCTGCGGATCGCCACGGTGTCCACGGTCGCACTGACGACGGTCGGCGTCCTGGTCGGCCACGGCGGGCTCGGGCAGCTGATCACCGGCGGGTTCGCGGCGAACTTCTACCGCGCGGAGATCGTCACCGGCGCGGTCGGGTGCGTGCTGCTCGCCCTGCTGGCCGACGTCCTGCTGGCCGGCGCGGAGCGGGCGCTCACCCCGTGGACGCGGGCGGTGCGGACGTGAGCGAGCTCGCGAGCTCACGCGGGGGCGGAGCAACGCCGGGCACGACGCCGACGAGCGCCGGCGCGGAGGACGGGTGAACGACTTCTCCCGCGCGCTGGTCTACCTCAACGACCCGTTCAACTGGACCCGCCCCGACGGCATCGTCGACCTGACGCTGGAGCACCTGGGCATCTCCGCCGTCGCGGTGCTGGCGGCGATGGTCGTGGCGCTGCCGGTCGGCGCCGCCCTGGGGACGGCGCGCCGCGGTGCGGGCCTGGTCGTCGTCCTGTCCAACGTCAGCCGGGCGGTCCCCACCCTCGCGCTGCTCACCCTCTTCGCCGTCAGCCCCATCGGCTTCGGCAACCGCGCGACGACGATCGCGCTGGCGGTGTTCGCCGTCCCGCCGATCCTCACCAACACCTTCGTCGGCTTCCGCGGCGTCGACCCCGAGGTGGAGGAGGCCGCCCGCGGGATGGGGATGAGCCGGGCGCAGGTGCTCGGCCGGGTCGAGCTGCCGCTGGCCCTGCCGCTGGTGACCACCGGCATCCGCACGGCGGCGGTCCAGGTGGTGGCGACGGCGGGCCTGGCCGCGCTCGTCGGCGGGGGAGGGCTCGGCCGGCTGATCAACCTCGGGTTCGGCCAGCAGGACTACGGCGTGATGATCGCCGGCGCGATCCTCGTGGCGGGCCTGGCGCTGCTCACCGAGCTCGTCCTCGCGGTGCTGTCCTGGGCGGTCACCCCGGGCCCGCGCCGGCTGCCGTTCCTGCACGCCCGCACCCCCGCCTCACGGGACGGCGCCGTACCGGAACCCACCGCCAGCGGGGTGCCGCTGTGACCTGCGTCTCCGGCTGATCGCGGGAGGATAACGAGAGCGCAACACATCGGCGGGGGCGGTGTCGGTGTGCGGGGACCCGCGGGTTGCATGGGCGCGCGGGCGACCCCCGCCAGACACGCGTCGCGGCCGCACGCCGCACGGGACACAGAAGGCGGAACACCATGCGCAGGCAGCGCGCACTCGCTCCTCTCCTGCTCACCGGCCTGCTCCTGACCGCCGCCTGCGGCGAGTCGGGCTCCTCGGGCACCGGCGGCTCGACCGCGAGCGGCTCGGCCGCCAGCGGCGACGCCTGCGTTCCGGTGGCCGGCGACCAGCTCGTCGTCCTCGAGGACGACCAGGAGCTGCAGAACGCGGACAACATCGTGCCGGCGGTGACCTCGGCCACCGCCGCGGCCAACCCGGCGCTGGTGCCGGCCCTCGACGCGGTCTCGGCCGCGCTGACCACCGACCAGCTCATCGACATGAACGCCGCCGTCGACCTGGAGCGGCGCAGCGCCGAGGACGTCGCGGCGCAGTGGGTCGAGGACAGCGGCGTGACCGAGGGCCTCGAGCAGGGCAGCGGGCCGGTCATCGTGGGCGCCGGCAACTTCACCGAGTCGACGGTCCTGGCCAGCGTCTACGCCGGGGTCCTGCGAGCCGCGGGCTTCGACGCCACCGTGCGCGAGGTGGGCAACCGCGACCTCTACCTGCCGGCGCTGATCTCGGGCACCGACCTGCAGGTCTTCCCCGAGTACCTGGCCACCGTCACCGAGGCGCTCAACACCCAGGTCAACGGCCCCGACCCGACGCCGATCGCCAGCGGCGACGCCCAGGCCACCCGCGACGCGCTGCAGCCGCTGGCCGACCGGGTCGGGCTGACCTTCGGCACGCCGTCGGAGGCCGCCAACCAGAACGCCTTCGCCGTGACCCAGGAGTTCGCCGACCGACTCGGCGTGACCACGCTGTCGGAGCTCGCCGACGCCTGCGGCGACGGGTCGCTGGTCCTGGGCGGGCCGGCCGAGTGCCCGACCCGGCCGTTCTGCCAGCCGGGCCTCGAGGAGACCTACGGCCTGCAGTTCGCCGAGTTCCGCGAGTTCGACGCCGGCGGCCCGGCCACCAAGGCCGCCATCCAGCAGGGCGAGGTCTCGATGGGCCTGGTCTTCAGCTCCGACGCCGCCCTCGCGCAGGGCTAGCGGCAGCGGGCGGGCCCTCCGGCTGCGCCACACGGGACGATTCCGTGCCGCAGTCGGGGGCTCGCTCAGCGTTACCCTGAGGCCATGCGGACGGGGGGACGGCTGCGCGTCGCCGGGCAGGTGCTCGGGTGCGCGCTCGCCACCGCCGCGACCGCCGTCGTCTTCCTCAGCGACGACCCCCAGGTCCTGCGGGTGGCCGTGGTCGCCGTCGCCTGGGCCTGCCTGGGCGCCGCCTTCATGGCCGGACGCCGTCCGGAGCCGGCCGGGGGTGGTCCCGACGTCGCCGCCCTCGAGGCGCGGCTGCGCCGGGCCCACGAGGCCGAGCGCGACCGCGAGGCGGCCGCGCACCGCGAGTCGGAGCGGCAGCTGGAGGCGCGGGTCCGCGGCGAGTCCGAGGCGTCGATGCGCCGAGAGCTCGACGGGCTGCGGTCCGAGGTGGCCGGGCTGCGCGGGGACCTCGCCGGCCTCGGCGCGCTGCACGCCGAGGTCGCTGCGATCGGCGCCCTGCGGACCGACCTGGCCGAGCTGGCCGGCCTGCGCGCCGACGTCGGCCGGCTGCGCGCCGAGCTGACCGAGCGGTCCGCGGGCGAGCTGTCCCCCACGGGCGAGTTGCACCACGCCGGCGAGATGCACATCGAGCGGGTGGTCATGCGCACCCAGTCGGTGCGGACCGGCCGCGAGCCCCTGGAGCCGGCGACCGCCGCCTGGCACGCCGCCGTCCCCCGTGAGCTGGGCGGCTGGCCCGGGCCGTCCGACAGCCCCGGTGCCGCGGTGCCGGCCACGGTCGCCGCCCCGCTCCCCGCGCCGGAGCCCGAGCCCGAGCCGGTCGCGCGCGTGGGAACGCCCCCGCCGGTGCCGCGCCGGCGCCGCACCGACCTGCCCGCCGACCTGCTGCCCCCGGCGCCGCAGGAGCAGCTGACCCTCGAGCGCCCCGCCGTGCACGCCGCCGCCGCGGGGCACGGCGGCCACGCGGTCCCGCCGGCCGACGACGAGGCCGGCGCGGCGCGGCTGGCGCAGATCCTCGCCGAGAGCGGGGTCACCCCCGGCGGCCGGCGCCGCCGATACCGCGACGCCTGACGAAGGACCCCTCGCCCCCCACCGCTCGCAGGCTCGCGCCAGGCCCCGTCCAGAGGCTCGCCGCGAGCTCGCGAGCGGTGAGGAGGACGGGGTCCTCCTGCCCGCGAGGGGCCGAGGGGCCGTCGGCTACGCCGGGCCGCGGGAGAGCGCGCCGCCGTCGAGCACGAGCGTCTGCCCGGTGACCCAGCCGGCGCCGAGCAGGTAGGCCGCGGCCTCCCCGACGTCCTCGGGCTCGCCCAGCCGGCCGGCCGGGTAGGCGCGGGCGGCCTCCTCCTCGCGCCCCTCGTAGAGGGCGCCGGCGAACCGGGTCTTCACCACCGCCGGGGCGACCGCGTTGACCGTCACCTTCGGGCCGAGCTCCACGGCCAGCTGGGTGACCAGGTTGACCAGCCCCGCCTTGCTGACGCCGTAGCCGCCGATCATCGGCGAGGCCTTGAGCCCGGCCACCGAGGCGACGACGAGGACCGAGCCGCCGTGCTCGGACATCCACGCCCGCCAGGCCTCCTGCACCAGGCCGAGCGTGCCGACGACGTTGGTGTCGAGGATCTTGCGGAACGCGTCGAGGTCGAGGTCCACCATCGGGCCGTAGACCGGGTTGATCCCGACGTTGCCGACCAGGTGGTCGAGGCTGCCGAACCGCTCGACCGCGGTGCGCACGGCCTCGGCGCGGTGTGCGGCGTCCCCGGCGTTGCCGGCCACGCCGACGGCGACGTCGGGTCCGCCGAGCGACGCGACGGCCTCCTCCAGCGCCTCGGCCTTGCGGGCGGTGAGCACCACGCGCGCCCCCCGGTCGACCAGGCTGCGGGCGATGGCCAGCCCGATGCCGCGGCTGCCGCCGGTGACCAGTGCGGTGCGTCCCTCGAACGTGCCCACGTCACTCCCTCGTGTCCGCCGGCGACCGCGTCGGCGCCGGTGCCGCCGCAACCGTAGGACCGCCCCCGGACGGGCTCCCCGCCCACCCCGGCGAGGAGAGCGTGAGCCACCCCACACCGCCGTTCCGTTGCAGGGGCCCCGGGGCCGACTCACACTCGCCTTCGGCGCGTCGCCCGCGTGACACACCCGGTCGCAGCGGACGGCCCGCCGGCACGACCCGCACCGCACCCGCACCACCCGGGCCGCCAACGACGACGGTCCGTCCACCGAGTCCGGTACCCGCCAGGGACTGGAACGAGAGGTGACCCGATGCCTGCTGCCCGCAGGACCCCCCGCGCTGCCGGGCTCGAGCCCGCCGACAGCGCCCCCGCCCGCCTCCGCGTCGGTGTCATCGGCGCCGGCCGCGTCGGCGCCGTCCTCGGGGCCGCGCTCGCCGCCGCCGGCCACGACGTGGTCGCCGCCTCCGGCGTCTCCACCGCCTCCGCCGAGCGCGCGGCCCGGCTGCTGCCCGGCACCCCGCTGCTGCCCGCCGACGAGGTGGTCGCCGCCGCCGACCTCGTGGTCCTCGCCGTCCCCGACGACACGCTGCCCGGCCTGGTCGCGGGCCTCGCCGAGACCGGGACCTGGCGGGCCGGCCAGCTGGCCTTCCACACCTCCGGCGCGCACGGCCTGGCCGCCCTAGCCCCCGCGGAGCGGGCCGGCGTCCTCCCGCTCGCCCTGCACCCGGCCATGACCTTCACCGGCGCCCCCGAGGACGCCGACCGGCTCGCCGGCGCCCCGTTCGGCGTCACCAGCCGCCCCGAGCACCGGCCGGTCGCCGAGACCCTGGTGCTGGAGATGGGCGGCGAGCCGTTCTTCGTCGCCGAGGACGACCGGCGGCTCTACCACGCGGCGCTGGTCACCGGCGCCAACCACCTGGTCACCCTCGTCGCCGAGGCCGCCGACCTGCTGCGCCGGGCCGGCGTCGACGCCCCGGCCCGGGTGCTCACCCCGCTGCTCACCGCCGCGCTGGACAACGGCCTGCGCCGCGGCGACCGCGGGCTCACCGGCCCGGTCAGCCGCGGCGACGTCGGCACGGTGGCCGACCACCTCGCGACGCTCACCGACCGGGCCCCCGAGTCGGTGGCCGCCTACGTCGCCATGGCGCAGCGGACCACCGAGCGGGCGCTGTCCGCCGGCCGGCTCAAGCGGCACGAGGGCGCGCCGCTGCTGGACCTGCTCCACGAGGCCGCCGACCCGGCCGGGTCGCGATGACCACGAGCACCACGGCTGTGTCGTCCACCCGCCCCACCGCCCCGTCCATCGCCGAGACGGCCGCCGACCTCGCCCGCCTGCGCGCCTCCCTGCCCGGCCCGGTGGCGCTGGTCCCGACCATGGGCGCCCTGCACGAGGGGCACCGCACGCTCGTCCGCGCCGCCCGCGAGCGGGCCGGCAGCGTCGTCGTGTCGGTGTTCGTCAACCCGACCCAGTTCGGCCCCGGCGAGGACCTCGACCGCTACCCGCGCACCTGGGACGCCGACCTCGCGGCGCTCACCGACGAGGGCGCCGACGTCGTCTTCCACCCGCCGGTCGACGAGGTCTACCCGCCCGGCTCGCTCGGCGTCACCGTCGACCCCGGCCCGCTCGGGTCGGTCCTCGAGGGCGCGGTCCGGCCCGGCCACTTCGCCGGCGTGCTGACCGTCGTCGCCAAGCTGTTCGGCCTCACCCGGCCCGACCTCGCCCTCTTCGGCGAGAAGGACTACCAGCAGCTGACGCTGGTCCGGGCGATGGTCCGCGAGCTGGCGCTGCCGTTGGAGGTGGTCGGCGTCCCGACCGTCCGCGAGGCCGACGGCACGGCGCTGTCCAGCCGCAACCGCTACCTGGCGCCGGAGGAGCGCGCCCGGGCCGCGACGTTGAACCGGGCGCTGCGTGCCGGGGCGGACGCCGGCCCGCGCGGCGCCGAGGCCGTCCTCGCCGCCGCCCGCGCGGTGCTGGCCGGCGCGCCCGAGCTGGTGCCCGACTACCTCGAGCTCACCGACCCCGACCTGGGCCCGGCCCCCGCGGCCGGCCCCGCCCGCCTCCTGCTGGCCGCCCGCGCCGGCAGCACCCGACTCCTCGACAACGTCCCCGTCACCCTGGGAGAGCCCCGATGATGCGCACCATGCTCAAGTCCAAGATCCACCGGGCGACGGTGACGCAGGCCGACCTGCACTACGTCGGCTCGGTGACGATCGACGAGGACCTGCTCGACGCCGCCGACCTCATCCCCGGCGAGCAGGTGGCGATCGTGGACGTCACCAACGGCGCCCGGCTGGAGACCTACGTCATCCCCGGCGAGCGGGGCAGCGGCGTCATCGGCATCAACGGCGCCGCCGCGCACCTGGTGCACCCCGGCGACCTGGTGATCCTGATCAGCTACGGCCTCATGGACGAGACCGAGGCCAAGAGCTACATCCCGAAGGTCGTGCACGTCGACGGCGACAACCGCGTCGTCGAGCTGGGCGGGGACCCCTCGGCCCCGGTGCCGGGCGCGGCCGACCAGCGGCGCAGCGACCTCGGCGTCCCCGTCCGGTGACCCTGGCGGCCCCGACCGTCAGCGGCCTGCCGACCCGGCTGGCCGCCCCCGCGCCCGGCTGGGAGCTGTCGGCCGACGTCTGCGTCGTCGGCTCCGGCGTCGCGGGCCTGTGCGTCGCGCTGCACGCCCGGGCCGCCGGGCTGTCGGTCGCCGTCGTCACCAAGGTCCGCGTCGACGACGGGTCGACCCGCTGGGCGCAGGGCGGCATCGCCGCGGTGCTCGACCCGGCCGACAGCCCCGAGGCGCACGCCCGCGACACCGAGGTCGCCGGCGTCGGGCTGTGCGAGCCCGACGCCGTGCGCACCCTGGTGACCGAGGGCCCGGCGCGGCTGCACCAGCTCATCGGCTGGGGCGCCGGCTTCGACCGCGACCCGTCGGGCCGCCTGCTGCTCACCCGCGAGGGCGGGCACACCGCCGACCGGATCGTGCACGCCGGCGGCGACGCCACCGGCGCCGAGGTCATGCGCGCCCTGTGCGAGGCCGTGCACGCCGACCCCGGCATCACCCTCGTCGAGCACGCGATGGTGCTCGACCTGCTCACCGACGCCGGCGGCCGGGCCGCGGGCGTCACCCTGCACGTCCTCGGCGAGGGCACCGAGGACGGCGTGGGCGCGGTCCGCGCGCGGGCCGTCGTCCTCGCCACCGGCGGGATGGGCCAGGTCTACGCCGCGACGACGAACCCCGCGGTGTCCACCGGCGACGGCGTGGCCCTGGGCCTGCGCGCCGGCGCGGTGGCCACCGACCTGGAGTTCGTGCAGTTCCACCCGACGTCGCTGTACCGCGGCCCGGGCGCCCGCGGGCAGCAGCCGCTGGTCAGCGAGGCGCTGCGCGGCGAGGGCGCGGTGCTGCGCGACGGGGCGGGGGAGCGGTTCATGGCCGGTGTCCACCCGCAGGCCGAGCTCGCGCCGCGCGACGTCGTCGCCAAGGCCATCACCCGCGTGCAGCTGCGCGACGGCGTCGACCACGTGTGGCTCGACGCCCGGCACGTCCCCGGCCTCGCCGAGCGGTTCCCGACCATCGTGGCCAGCTGCCGCGCCATCGGCGTCGACCCGGTCACCGACCTGGTGCCGGTCACGCCCGCCGCGCACTACGCCTCCGGCGGCCTGGTCACCGACCTGGCCGGCCGGACCACCGTCCCCGGGCTCTACGCCTGCGGCGAGGCGGCCTGCACCGGGGTGCACGGCGCCAACCGACTGGCGTCGAACTCGCTCCTCGAGGGGCTGGTGTTCGCCGCCCGCATCGGCGCGGAGCTGGCCCGCTCGCTGCCCCCGGCCGCGCCGGCCCGCGCGGCCGCCGCCGGCACCTCGGGCCTGCTGGACCCCGCCGGGCGGCGCACGGTCACCGAGACGATGTCCGCCCGGGTCGCGGCGCTGCGCTCGGGCGCCGGGCTGGCCGGGGCCGCCGGCGTGCTCGCCGGGCTGGCGGCCGGGCTGGCGGCCGCCCCAGGCGCCGCGCCCGGCGTGGCGAGCTGGGAGGCCACCGACCTGCTCACCGTCGCGAGCGCCCTCACCGCCGCCGCCGGCGCCCGGGAGGAGACCCGCGGCTGCCACTGGCGCGAGGACCACCCCGCCACCGAGGAGGACTGGCGGGTGCACCTCGACGTCCGCCTCGACGACGACGGCCGGCTGCGCCTGACCCGCCGGCCCGTGGGGACCCCCGTGGTGCCGCCGTGGTGACCGCCGACCCGCGGTCGCTGGCGGGCACCGGGCTGGCCGAGGCCTGGGTCGACGACCTGGTCGAGCGCACGCTGGCCGAGGACCTCGCCGGCGGGGCCGTCCTGCCCGGCGCGCCGGACCTGGCCGTCGCACTCGACGTCACCAGCGCCGCCACCGTGCCCCCGGCGCAGTACGGCACCGCCGACCTCGTCGCCCGCGCCGACGGCGTCGTCGCCGGCCTGCCCGTCGCCGCCCGCGTGTTCACCCGCCTCGCGCCCGGCGCCACGCTCACCGCCGGCGCGGCCGACGGCGACCGGGTGACCCGCGGGGACGTGCTGCTGACCGTCCGCGGCCCCGTGCGGGCGCTGCTGGCCGCCGAGCGCAGCGCGCTGAACATCGCCAGCCGGGCCAGCGGCATCGCCACCGCCACCCGCGCCTGGGTGGACGCCGTCGAGGGCACCGGCGCCGTCGTCCTCGACACCCGCAAGACCACCCCGGGGCTGCGCCCGCTGGAGAAGTACGCGGTGCGCTGCGGCGGCGGGTCGAACAAGCGCATGGGCCTCTACGACGTCGCGATGGTGAAGGACAACCACGTCGCCGCCGCGGGCTCGGTCGCGGCCGCCGTCGCCGCCGTGCGCGAGCGGGCGCCGCGGGTGCCGGTGCAGGTCGAGGCGGACACCCCCGCGCAGGCGGTCGAGGCGGTCGAGGCCGGCGCGGACTTCCTGCTGCTGGACAACATGCCGCCCGCGCAGCTGCGCGAGGTGGTGGCGCTGGTCGGCGGGCGCGCGGAGCTCGAGGCCACCGGCGGGCTGACCCTCGCCGTCGCCCGCGAGGTCGCCGCGACCGGCGTGGACTTCCTGTCGGTCGGCGCGCTCACCCACTCCTCGCCGATCCTCGACCTCGCGCTCGACCTGCGGAGCTGACCGGCGTGCTGCTCACCGTCGACGTCGGCAACAGCCAGACCGTGCTGGCCACCTTCGACGGGGCCCGGCGGGTCGGGTGCTGGCGCGTGACGACGCACGCGCGGGCCACCTCCGACGAGATCCGCATGCTGTGGCGCGGGCTGCTGCGCGACACCGAGGTCACCGGCGTCGCCGCCTGCTCCACCGTGCCGGCGCTGCTGCCCGCGCTGCGGCAGCTGCTGGACTCGCTCGAGGTGCCGGTGGTGCTCATCGGCCCCGGCGTGCGCACCGGCGTCCCGCTGCACGTCGACAACCCGCGCGAGGTCGGCGCCGACCGCGTGGTCACCGCGCTGGCCGCGCACGAGCTGTTCGGCCGGGCGCCCGACGGCAGCGGCCGCCCCGTCGTGGTGGTCGACTTCGGCACCTCCACCAATGTCGACGCCGTCGGCCCGGAGGGTCAGTTCCTCGGCGGCGCGCTGGCCCCGGGTGTCGAGGTCAGCCTCGAGGCGCTGGCCACCCGCGCGGCGCAGCTGCGGTCGGTGGAGCTCACCGTCCCGGCGCAGGCGATCGGCAAGAACACCGTCGCCGCGCTGCAGTCGGGGCTGGTCCTCGGCTTCGCCGGCCTGGTCGACGGGCTGGTCGGCCGGATCGCCGGCGAGCTGGTCGCGCAGTTCGGCGACCCGCCGGTCGTCGTCGCCACCGGGGGCCTGGCGCCGCTGGTGGCCGACAGCTGCCGCACCGTCGGCGAGCGCGAGCCCGACCTCACCGTGCACGGCCTGCGGCTGGCCTTCGAGCGCGCCCAGGCCGGCGGCCGCCGCTAGGCGGGAGCCGGGCTCGCCGGCAGCACGGTGCCCAGGCCGATGCCGCGGGCGCGCAGCCGCCGCAGCTCCACCGTGGCCAGCGCGGCGCTGATCAGCGGCCCGACGACGGCGAACGCGACGGCCACCGGGACCGGCATGCCGGCGTCCTCGGGGTCCCAGAGGCCGACGACGCCCAGGACGAGGACGACGACCGCCACCGCGATCTCGGTCAGCCCGCGCAGCGTCGGGTGCCCGTCGACGGCGCAGAACCAGTGGACGACGACCAGCCGGCCGGCCACCCAGATCGTCGCCCAGACGGCGACGAGGGCGGTCCAGCCGAGGGCGAGGGTCACGAGCGCCATCAGCCCGCTCGGCTGCACCTGGGTGAGGACCAGCCAGACGAGCCCGCCGGCCAGCACGAGGCCGGCCACCGACCCGCCCAGCCGGCCCAGCGGCACCCGGAGGTTGGCGGCCTGCTGCCGGCGCAGGGGCGGCGGGGTGAGGAACAGGATCACCGCCATCGGGACGAGCATCGCGACGCCGCCGATCGCCGCGGAGCGCATCACCGACAGCACGATGCGCGAGACCTGGTCGGTCACACTGCCCAGCCCGCCCCACTGCAGCTGGGCGACGGTGAGGATCGCGATGCCCCAGGCGCCGCGCAGCGCGGCCAGCCGCTCGAGCTGGTGGTCGCGGACGGCGAAGCGGTCGGCCGGGGTGAACACGCGGCGGTGGAAGTCCGCGGTCCTGCGCCACACCGCCGCGGTCCACGTGGCGATGCCGGTGACGATCCAGCCGACGATGCTGCCCACCCATGCCTCCGGGGTCCCGCCGCGCCGCCGGACCGTCGCGGTCTCGGAACGGTAGCGACCGACGGGGCCCTGGGGAGGGAGTCCGGCGGGGTGTCGCGGCGCACGGCCGTAGGCTCGGACGACGTGACCGACGAACCCCCGGGCCTCCCGGACGACGAGCTCCCCGAACAGCTCCGGGTCCGCCGCGCCAAGCTCGACCGGCTGCGCGAGTCCGGCGTCGACCCCTACCCGGTCACGGTGGCGCGCACCACCTCGCTGGCCGACGTCCGGGCCAAGCACCCCGACCTCGAGCCCGACACCACGACCGGCGAGCGGGTCGGCGTCACCGGCCGGGTCATCTTCAGCCGCAACACCGGCAAGCTCTGCTTCGCGACGCTGCGCGAGGGCGACGCCGAGCTGCAGGTCATGCTCTCCCGCGACCGGGTGGGCCAGGAGGCGCTGGACGCCTGGAAGGCCGACGTCGACCTCGGCGACCACGTCTTCGTCGAGGGCGAGGTCGGGACGTCCCGGCGCGGCGAGCTGTCGGTGTTCGCCGACTCCTGGCGGATGGCGGCCAAGGCGCTGCGCCCCCTGCCGGTGGCGCACAAGCCGATGAGCGAGGAACTGCGGGTCCGCCGCCGCTACGTGGACCTCATCGTCCGCGACGAGGCGCGCCGCACCGTCCGGCAGCGCGCGCAGGTGATGGCCGCGCTGCGCTCCGGGCTCACCGGCCGCGGTTTCCTCGAGGTCGAGACGCCGATGCTGCAGACCGTGCACGGCGGTGCCGCCGCCCGGCCGTTCCGCACGCACATGAACGCCTTCGACCTCGACCTGTACCTGCGGATCGCGCCGGAGCTGTTCCTCAAGCGCTGCATCGTGGGCGGGCTCGAGAAGGTCTTCGAGATCAACCGCAACTTCCGCAACGAGGGCGCCGACAGCTCGCACTCGCCGGAGTTCGCGATGCTCGAGTTCTACGAGGCCTGGGCCGACTACTCCGACGTCGCCCGCACCACCCGCGAGCTGATCCAGGAGTGCTGCGCGGCGCTGTTCGGCGACCACACCGCCCGCCACCACGACGGCACCGAGGTCGACCTGTCGGGGGAGTGGCCGCAGGTGCCGCTGTACTCGCTCGTCGGCGACGCCGTGGGCGAGGAGGTCACCCCGGAGACGCCGGTGGAGCACCTGCGGGCCCTCGCCGAGCGGCACGACGTCGGCGTCGACCCCGCCTGGCTGCCCGGCAAGGTCGTCGAGGAGCTCTTCGAGGCGCTGGTGCAGGACTCCCTGCAGGCCCCCACGTTCGTCGTCGACTACCCGGTGGACACCTCGCCGCTGACCCGCGCGCACCGCACGACGCCGGGGCTGGCGGAGAAGTGGGACCTCTACATCGGCGGGATCGAGCGCGGCACCGGCTACTCCGAGCTGGTCGACCCGGTGGTCCAGCGCGAGCGGTTCACCCAGCAGGCGCTGCTGGCCGCGGCCGGCGACCCCGAGGCCATGGTGCTCGACGAGGACTTCCTCGAGGCCCTCGAGTACGGGATGCCGCCCAGCGGCGGGGTCGGCATGGGCATCGACCGGCTGATGATGACGCTCACCGGCCTCGGTATCCGCGAGACGATCCTGTTCCCCTTGGTCCGCCCCATTTCCTGACGGGTTCCGTTCCGCTCGCCCGAATTCCTCCCCGAAAAGGGCGACCCACCGTCGGGGATTGCTCCCTCCCCTCACTTCTGTGGTGGAATGTGCGCGTCGCCCGGATCCGGGTGGCTGCAATTGTCCGGCCACGGGGGCCGAGAGGGAGTGAGGAAAGCGGAATGGCGCGCAAGGTCCAGGTGATCCTGAGTGACGACCTCGACGAGGACCTCCCCGCGGACGAGACGGTGAGTTTCTCGCTCGACGGCACGAACTACGAGATCGACCTGTCCGAGAAGAACGCGGAGGAACTGCGCAACGCCTTCTCCCGGTACGTGCAGGCCGCCCGCAAGGTCGGCCGTGGCGGCGGCCGGGCCTCCGGTGCCGGCCGGTCCCGGGCCACCGGTGGCGGCGGCCGGATGGACCGCGAGCAGGCCGGTGCGATCCGCGACTGGGCCCGGAAGAACGGCCACAACGTCAGCGACCGCGGCCGCATCCCGGCCAGCGTCGTCGAGGCCTACGAGGCCGCCCACTGACGGAGGGCCCCCTCCCACCCCTCGCGCCGCCCGGGGTGGGCCCCTGCGAGGGGCCGTTCCAGCACGTCACCGACGGCCCGGTCCCCGCGCGGGGGCCGGGCCGTCGGCGTCCCCGGGTGACGCGCCGTCCGCTGTCGGCGTAACCCCGCCGGAACACCGGCCCGCCACCATCGGTTGGACCGGGCGAGCCACCCACCGCACCGCCGGTCGCCGCCGACGGGACGGCGTGGTCCGTGACTACAGTGGAACGACCGGTGCCCCAGCGCGCCGACGGACGTCGGGTGCTCCTCCCCGCTCGTGGGGAGGGACGTGCCGGACCAGCCGGTCAGAGGAGAAGCAGCAGATGTTCGAACGGTTCACCGACCGAGCCCGACGGGTGGTCGTCCTGGCGCAGGAAGAGGCCAGGATGCTCAACCACAACTACATCGGCACCGAGCACATCCTCCTGGGCCTGATCCACGAGGGTGAGGGCGTCGCTGCCAAGGCCCTCGAGTCGCTCGGCATCTCGCTCGAGGGTGTCCGCCAGCAGGTCGAGGAGATCATCGGCCAGGGCCAGCAGGCCCCGTCCGGGCACATCCCCTTCACCCCGCGGGCGAAGAAGGTGCTCGAGCTGTCCCTGCGCGAGGCGCTGCAGCTCGGCCACAACTACATCGGCACCGAGCACATCCTGCTCGGCCTGATCCGCGAGGGCGAGGGCGTGGCCGCCCAGGTCCTCGTGAAGCTGGGCGCCGACCTCAACCGCGTCCGCCAGCAGGTCATCCAGCTGCTCTCCGGCTACCAGGGCAAGGAGCCGGCCTCGGCCGGCGGTCCCTCGGAGGGCACGCCGTCGACGTCGCTGGTGCTCGACCAGTTCGGCCGCAACCTGACGCAGGCCGCGCGCGACTCCAAGCTCGACCCGGTCATCGGGCGGGCCAAGGAGATCGAGCGGGTCATGCAGGTCCTCTCGCGGCGGACCAAGAACAACCCCGTCCTCATCGGCGAGCCCGGCGTCGGCAAGACCGCCGTCGTCGAGGGCCTGGCCCAGGCGATCGTCAAGGGCGAGGTCCCCGAGACGCTGAAGGACAAGCAGCTCTACACCCTCGACCTCGGCGCCCTGGTCGCCGGGTCGCGCTACCGCGGTGACTTCGAGGAGCGCCTCAAGAAGGTGCTCAAGGAGATCCGCACCCGCGGCGACATCATCCTGTTCATCGACGAGATCCACACCCTCGTCGGTGCCGGTGCCGCCGAGGGCGCGATCGACGCCGCCAGCATCCTCAAGCCGATGCTGGCCCGCGGCGAGCTGCAGACCATCGGCGCCACCACGCTCGACGAGTACCGCAAGCACCTGGAGAAGGACGCCGCGCTCGAGCGCCGCTTCCAGCCGATCCAGGTGGGCGAGCCGACGCTCACCCACACGATCGAGATCCTCAAGGGCCTGCGCGACCGCTACGAGGCGCACCACCGGATCAGCATCACCGACGGCGCCCTCGTCGCCGCCGCCACGCTGGCCGACCGGTACATCTCCGACCGCTTCCTGCCGGACAAGGCGATCGACCTGATCGACGAGGCCGGCGCCCGGATGCGGATCAAGCGGATGACCGCCCCGCCGGACCTGCGCGAGTTCGACGACCGGATCGCCGGCATCCGCCGCGAGAAGGAGTCCGCGATCGACGCGCAGGACTTCGAGAAGGCCGCGTCGCTGCGCGACAAGGAGAAGACCCTCCTGGCCGAGAAGGCCGAGCGGGAGAAGGCGTGGAAGGCCGGCGACATGGACGTCGTCGCCGAGGTCGACGACGAGCAGATCGCCGAGGTGCTGGCCAACTGGACCGGCATCCCCGTCTTCAAGCTCACCGAGGAGGAGACGACCCGTCTGCTCCGCATGGAGGACGAGCTCCACAAGCGGATCATCGGCCAGGAAGAGGCCATCAAGAGCGTCAGCCAGGCGATCCGGCGCACCCGCGCGGGCCTCAAGGACCCGCGTCGCCCCGGTGGCTCGTTCATCTTCGCCGGCCCCTCGGGTGTCGGTAAGACCGAGCTCGCCAAGGCGCTCGCCAACTTCCTGTTCGGCGAGGACGACGCGCTCATCCAGATCGACATGGGCGAGTTCCACGACCGGTTCACCGTGTCGAGGCTCGTCGGTGCCCCTCCCGGCTACGTCGGTTACGACGAGGGTGGCCAGCTGACCGAGAAGGTGCGGCGCAAGCCGTTCTCGGTGGTCCTCTTCGACGAGATCGAGAAGGCCCACGCCGACGTCTTCAACACGCTGCTGCAGGTGCTGGAGGACGGCCGCCTCACCGACGGTCAGGGCCGGATCGTGGACTTCAAGAACACGATCCTGATCCTCACGACCAACCTCGGTACGCGGGACATCTCCAAGGCGGTCGGCCTCGGCTTCCAGGCCGGGAACGACGACCAGTCGAACTACGAGCGCATGAAGACGAAGGTCCACGACGAGCTCAAGCAGCACTTCCGGCCTGAGTTCCTCAACCGCATCGACGACATCGTCGTGTTCCACCAGCTGACCGAGGCCGAGATCATCCAGATCGTCGACCTGATGCTCGCCCGCGTGGAGAGCCAGCTGAGCAACAAGGACATGTCGCTCGAGGTCACCCAGGAGGCCAAGAAGCTCCTGGCGGCCCGCGGGTTCGACCCCGTGCTGGGCGCCCGGCCGCTGCGCCGGACCATCCAGCGCGAGATCGAGGACGCGCTGTCGGAGAAGATCCTCTACGGGGAGCTGACCGCCGGTCAGATCGTCGTGGTGGACGTCGAGGGCGAGGGCACCGCCGCGAAGTTCACCTTCCGCGGCGAGACCAAGCCGATCGACCTGCCCGACACGCCGCCGGTGGCGCTGACCGTCGGCGACGACGAGGACGGCACCCAGGGCCCGTCGCTCCGCAAGGAGTGAGCAGGTAGCTCCACCGACAGGGGCCGTCTCCCGCGAGGGAGGCGGCCCCTGCCGCGTCCCAGGGGCCGAGGGTGGCTCCCGGGCGGCCACCCGGTGCGGACGCCGGTGGACGGCGAGGTGACCGCCGGTGCCGTCGTGTGTCGTCGCCGGGGGACGTGTTCCGGTCAGCGGGGGACGGCGACCGGGCCGAGGTCCACGGCGCGGTGCACCGAGGTGCCGGTGACGACCATCCCGGCCCGCTCGTACAGGCCGAGGGGGCCGGTGCGGGAGTCGGTGGACAGTTCGCAGCGCGTGGCGCCGTGCCGGCGGGCGTCGGCGAAGGCGTCCGCGAGGAGGGCCCGGGCCAGCCCGAGTCCGCGCCGGTCCCGGCGCACCGCGAGCTCGTCGACGCAGCCGTCCGTGCCACCGGTGACCAGGAAGCAGGCGCCGACCACGTCGCCACGCGGGTCCACGACGACCCGGAGGTGCCACGGCTCGAACCCGGGTCGGCGCACGGTCGTCGCGGCGAAGTCGTCGAACGACCGCCGGTCCCGCTGCGACCACTCGAGGAAGGCGTCCTCGACCACCGCCCAGGCGGCCCGGTGGTCCGCCTCGCCGTCCGCCGTCCGGAGGGAGTACCCGTCCGGCAGGGGCTGGGTCCCGATCCGCCTGTCCCCGGGGAGCTCCAGCAGCCACGAGGTCCACCGGACGTGGTGGCCGAGGCGTTCCAGCAGGACGTCCGCGGGGGAGCCCTGCGGCACGGTCATGCCGAGGACCGGGGCGCCGCGCTCGCCTGCCAGTCGCCGGGTCCAGGCGGCCAGCGCCGTCCCGATGCCTCGTCCGCGGTACCGCGGGTGCGCGGCGGCACCCCCGCGTCCCTCGCCCGAGACCTCGGCGTAGGCGACCAGCCGGCTGCCGTCGAAGACGTCGAGCGTGCCGGCCGGTACGTCGGAGCCGGGGCGCTGCCAGTCCCCGACGACGTCGGCCTCCTCGATCAGGACGACGCCGACGTCGTGCAGCTCCTGCGCGGCCGTCACCTCGTACACGGCGCGGGCGTCGTCCCTGGTCAGGGGTCGGGCGGTGAGGTCCCCGGGCAGCTGCGCGGGCCACGGTGAACCGTGCCGCGGGGTCGTCGCGCGACCGGGTCCGGGCGGCGCGAGGCGTCGCGGGTCCGGTCAGTGGGGGAGTCGGAAGAGGCCGTCGTCGGTCTGCTCGACCAGCCCGTCGGCCAGCAGGGAGTCCAGGCACCGGGACCGCTGCACCGCGTCGTCCCAGGCTGCGTCCAGGGCCGGGGCGGGCACCGGACCGTCGGCGGCGCGCAGGACGTCGAGCAGCCGCCCGCGGACCTGCCGGTCGGTCCCCGCGAACCGCTGCACCCGCCTCGGCGGCCCCTCGGCGGCCGGGCAGCCGGCCAGCCGCCAGGCGCACCGGTCCCGCACCGGGCAGACCCCGCACCGCGGTGTGCGGGCCACGCAGACCAGCGCGCCGAGCTCCATGGCCGCCACCGAGAACCGGCACGCCCGCTCCCGGTCCGCCGGCGCCAGCGCCGCGACGTCGGTCAGGTCGGAGGCGCGGGCGGTCCCGGCCTCGGCGCGGCCGTGCACCAGCCGGGCCACCACCCGCCGCACGTTGGTGTCCACGACCGGCTGTGGCCTCCCGTGGCCGAAGCAGGCCACCGCCCGGGCCGTGTACGTCCCGATGCCCGGCAGCGCCTCCAGGGCCGCCACGTCGGCCGGGACGGCGCCTCCGTGCCGCTCGGTGAGGGCGACGGCGGTCTCCCGCAGCCGCAGCGCCCGCCGCGGGTAGCCGAGCTTGCCCCAGGCGCGGATCACCTCGGCCGGCGACGCGGCGGCCAGCGCGGCCGGGGTGGGCCAGCGCTCCGTCCAGGCGCGCCACACCGGCTCGACCCGCGCCACCGGCGTCTGCTGCAGCATCACCTCGCTGACCAGCACCGCCCACGGGTCCACGCCGGGTCGCCGCCACGGCAGGTCGCGGGCCGCCGTGTCGTACCAGTCGACGAGGGCGTCCCCGAGTCCGGCGGTGCTGCTCACGGGGGTCCAGTGTGCCCGGCCCGGACGGCGGCGTGCCCTGTCGGGACGGTCGGCGGCCGCCGACTACGGTCGCCTTCGTGCTGCACCCGGTCGGGCCCCTGCCGGCTGCCGTCTACTGGCGACGGCGGCTGCTCGTGCTCCTCCTGCTCGTCGCCGTCCTCGGCGGCGGGAGCTGGCTCGGGGTGGCGCTGCTGGGCGGCGGCCCGGAGGGCTCGGCCTCGGCCGCCGGCACCTCGGAGGCGGCGTCGACGGCGCCGGCCGCGGCGGAGCCGCCCGCACTCGACCGGGTCCTCCCGTCGCTGGCCAGCGTGCAGACCCCCACCCCGCCGCCCACCCCGACGCCCGCCCCGCCCCCGGCGCCTGCCGCCCCGGTGCAGGAGGCCGGCGCACCGTGCGGCGACGACGTGGTCGCGCTGGAGGTGCGCACGCCGGGCACGGTCGCCTCCGGGTCCTCGCCGACGCTGGAGCTCGTCGTCACCAACACCGCCGCGGTGCCGTGCACCCGCGTGCTGGACAAGCAGCTGCAGGAGATGGTGCTGCTCGACGCGGCCGGCACCCGGCTGTGGGGCAGCAACGACTGCCGGCCCGAGACCAGCAGCGACACCCGCACGCTGCAGCCCGGTGAGCAGGTGGTGTTCCCGCTGGTCTGGACCGGCCTGACCAGCGAGCCGACCTGCACCGCCGAGCGCGTGCCGGTGGCCCCGGGTCAGTACGTGCTGCGCGCCCAGCTGGACACCGAGACCAGCCCGGACGCCGTCCTCACCATCACCTGACGAGGGACGTCCCTGCCCCCCACCGCTCGCAGGCTCGCGGCGGGCCCCGGCGGGGTAGCCGTTCCGGCACGTCGCCGGTGGTGGGCCCCGCTCAGCTGTAGCGGTCGAGGATCGAGGTCTCGGCCAGCCGGGACAGGCCCTCGCGGATGCCCCGGGCGCGGGCCTCACCGACGCCCTCGACGGCGAGCAGGTCCTCGATGGTGGCGGCCAGCAGCTTCTGCAGGCCGCCGAAGTGGTCGACCAGGCGGTCGATGATCGCCGCGGGCAGCCGCGGCACCCGGGCCAGCAGCCGGTAGCCGCGCGGGCTGACGGGGGAGTCCAGCGCGTCGGCCGAGGTGGGCAGCCCGTAGCAGCGCGAGACGGCGGACAGGTCCAGCAGCTCGGTGGCCGACAGCGCCCGCAGCTCGGCGAGCACGTCCTCGATGGTGCGCGGCCGGCGGGTGCCCGCGGCGGGCAGGTAGTCGCGCACCAGCAGCGCGCGGTCCTCCTCGACGCCGGCGAGCATCTCGTCGAGCTGCAGGGCCAGCAGCCGGCCGTCGGTGCCCAGCTCGACGACGAAGCCCTCGATCTCGTCGGCGATCCGCCGGACCATCTCCAGCCGCTGGCTGACGCTCATCGCGTCGCGGACGGTGACCAGGTCCTCGATCTCCAGCGCCGAGAGGGTGCTCGCGACCTCGTCGAGGCGCAGCTTGTACCGCTCCAGCGCCGCGAGGGCCTGGTTGGCGCGGGCGAGGATCGTCGTCGGGTGCTCGAGCGTGTAGCGCCGGCCGGCCACGTAGACGCTGATGATGTGCATCGACTGGCTGACCGAGATCACCGGGAACCCGGTCTGCACGGCCACCCGCTCGGCGGTGCGGTGCCGGGTGCCCGACTCCTCGGTGGGCACGGTCGGGTCGGGCATCAGGTGCACGCCGGCCCGGACGATGCGCAGCCCGTCGGAGGACAGGATCACCGCGCCGTCCATCTTGGCCAGCTCGCGCAGCCGGGTGGCCGACAGCGCGACGTCCAGGGCGAACCCGCCGGTGCAGATGGACTCCACCACCCGGTCGTAGCCGAGCACGATCAGGGCGCCGGTGCGGCCGGCCAGGATGCGCTCCAGGCCGTCGCGCAACGCGGTCCCCGGGGCGATGCGGCCGAGCAGTTCGCGCAGGGCGACCTCGGAGTCCACAGCGGGGGGCACGGGCGCTCCTGACGTCGTCGTGGTACGGCGCCTGAGTCTACGTGGCACGCCGACCTGCCGGTCGTGAGCGGGGGGTGGTGAGCGGGCTCACCCGGGGAAGAGCCCGGCGAGCGCCGCTCCCAGGTCGGGCACCTCCATGAGCCGGATGCCCTTGGGGGCCTGGCCGGCGTCCGGCGGGACCAGCGCGAGCCGGTAGCCCTGGCGGGCGGCCTCGGCCAGCCGCCGTCCGGTGCCGCCGACCCGCCGGATCTCACCGGACAGACCCACCTCGCCCAGCGCGATCATCCCCTCCGGCAGCGGGGTGTCCCGCGACGCCGAGGCGATGGCCAGCGCGAGCGCGAGGTCGGCCGCCGGCTCGGCGATCTTCACGCCGCCGACGGAGGCGGCGAACACGTCGGCGTCGGCCAGCCGGACGCCGCCGCGCCGCTCGACGACGGCGTTGACCATCGCCACGCGCTGGGAGTCCAGCCCGCTGACCGCCCGCCGCGGCGAGCCGCCGCCGGTGTTCTGGGCGACGAGGGCCTGCACCTCGGCCAGCAGCGGCCGGCTGCCCTCCATGGTCACCGTGACGCAACTGCCGGGCACCGACGCGGTGCGCCGCGAGACGAACAGGTGCGACGGGTCGGGCACCCCGACCACCCCGCCGTCGCCGATCTCGAAGCAGCCGATCTCGTCGGCCGGGCCGAACCGGTTCTTGGTGGCGCGCACCAGGCGCAGCGTGGAGTGCCGCTCGCCGTCGAAGGACACGACGACGTCGACCAGGTGCTCCAGCGCCCGGGGCCCGGCGATCGCGCCGTCCTTGGTGACGTGGCCGACGAGGATCGTCGTCATCCCGCGGGACTTGGCGACGGCGGTGAGCGCGGTGGCCACCGAGCGGACCTGGGTGGCGCCGCCGTCGGTGCCCTCGACCGCGGAGGAGCGGACGGTCTGCACGCTGTCGAGCACCAGCAGCGAGGGCGCCACCTGCTCGACGTGGGCGAGGACGGCCGACAGCTCGGTCTCGGCGGCGAGGTACAGCCGGTCGTGCAGCGCGCCGATCCGCTCGGCGCGCAGCCGCACCTGCGCGGCGGACTCCTCGCCCGAGACCACCAGCGTGGGCCCGTTGGACTCCGCCACCCGGTGGGCGACCTCGAGCAGCAGCGTGGACTTGCCGACGCCGGGCTCACCGGCGACGAGGACCACCGCGCCGGGCACCAGGCCGCCGCCGAGGACGCGGTCGAACTCGGCGATGCCGGTGGGCACCGCCCGCGCGCCGTCGAGCTGGACCTGGGCGATCGGCCGGGCGGGCGCGGTGACCGGGCCGGCGGCGACCGAGCGCAGTGCCGGCGCGGCGGGTCCGACCTCCTGCAGCGTGCCCCAGGCCTGGCACTCCGGGCACTTGCCCATCCACTTCGCCGACGAGAAGCCGCACTCGGTGCAGCGGTGGGCGGGACGGGCGGACTTCACTCCAGAGGGCACGCCGCCACGGTAGGTGGGGGTACCGACACTCCCGGGGAGGCCGGACGGGTCACTCCGGTCCGGTCACTCCAGGCCGGCTACTCGGCCTGGGTGTCCTCCTCGCTCTCCGGGTTCTCCGGCTCGAGGCCCTCCTCGAAGTCGAACGCCTCGCCGCGGTCGATCTCCTCGTCGGGACCGGCCACCAGCACCTGCGTGGTGATGTCGCCGGCCTGCTCGAAGGACAGGGTGAGCGTCAGGGTCTGCCCGGCCGTCAGCTCCTCGCTGAGGTCCTGCAGCGTGACCGTCGCGCCGTCCTCGCGCCCGATGTACAGCGCGGTGTCGGCCGGGATGTCGAGCGACACCCGGGTGCTCGCCGTGGAGCCGGCGGAGGGCGACGCACCCGGGGTGGCGCCGGTGCTGCCCGGCGTCGGGGTGGCCGTGGGGGAGCTGCCGGCGGGCGACGACGGCGAGGGGGTCGGGCCGGTCGCCGACACCAGCACGCCGCCGAAGCCCTCGCCCTCGATGCCGGTGAGGGTGTCGTCGGAGTTCGAGGCGTTGACGATCGTGACGATCAGCTCGGCGTCGTCGCCCTCCTCGTAGCGGCCGTTCTCCGGCGGAGCCAGCAGGATCTGGCGCAGCAGGATGTCCTCCACCTGCGCCTGGGGGCCGACCTTGTCGCGGTCCTGGGTGCCGGTCTGCGAGACCTGGCCGGCGCTGCAGGCGCCGAGCGCGACCGGGCTGAGGACGAGGGCACCCATCACGGCGGCGCGCAGCGCGCGGTTCACAGCGGTCGACCTCCACGGGGGAAACAGCAGCCGGCCACCGTGCGTCTCGATGGCCCGAGTCGCGCCGAGCCTAACGGTCCACCCACCACGTCCGCCGGGAGGTGAGGCCGATGGGGCGCCCAGGACCCGGCGCCGGAGGCGAGCCGCGCGACCCGGCCCTCGCTGACTTCCCCGAACGGTCGCCCGGTACGCGCCGGTGGACCTCCGCCGACCAGCCCGGCCCGCACCTCCTCGACGCGCCCGGCCGGCCGGTGCTCCCGGTGGAGTCGGAGGCGGTGTCCGCCCGCCGCCGGTTCCACCGGCAGGAGGCCCACCTCGTGCTGTCCGCGCTGCGCCACCGGGCCGCCGAGCTGGGGGACCGGGGCGACGTCCACCAGGTCACCACCTGCGCCGAGGCCCCGGACCGCCACGACGAGCCGCTGAGCGCCTGCGCGCCCACCACGTGGAGCAGCCGCGACCACGTCCTGCGCCGCCCCGGCGTGCAGGTGCTCGCCGCGCGCGGCTCCGTGAGCAGCCAGGCCGGGGTCGCCCGGTGGGCGGAGGGCCGCGGCCGCCGCGGCGAGGACGCCTGCCCCTCCTACACCGCCGGCTGCTGGGCCTTCCTCGAGCGCGACCGCGAGCGGCTGGCCGGCAACCGGCGGATGCGCCGTCCGCTGCAGGGCCTGGACCGGTCGAGGACCTGCCGATCGTGGTCGAGCAGGAGGCCGCCCGGGGCACCGCCGCCCCCTGATCGGGGGACGGACGGTCCAGTTCCGCGTCGGGCCTGCCGATGCCTCCCCTGCACGGGGACGGCACGGGAGGTGCGGATGGCGGTCGGAGCCGCGTTCGACGACGTCCTCGCGGCGGCCCGGACGGGCGCCGCGTGGGCCTTCGAGGTGCTGTACCGGGACCTGTCCCCGGTGGTCACCGGCTACCTGCGGCTGCACGGCGCCCCGGACCCCGACGACCTGGCCAGCGAGACGTTCCTCGCGGTCTTCCGCGGGCTGTCCGGCTTCACCGGCGACGAGGCGGGGCTGCGGTCGTGGGTGTTCACCATCGCCCACCGGCGGCTGGTCGACGACCTGCGCCGGCGCAGCCGCCGCCCGCAGCTCGCCGACGGGGGCGCGGACCTGCTCCCCGAGGTCGCCGGCGGGGACGTGGAGGACGACGTCCTGGCCCGGCTGGGCGCCGAGACGGTGCACCGGCTGTGCGCCGGCCTCCCCGAGGACCAGCGCTCGGTCCTGCTGCTGCGGGTCCTGGCCGACCTCACCGTCGAGCAGGTCGCCGCGGTGATCGGCCGCTCCGTGGCCTCGGTCAAGGCGCTGCAGCGGCGCGGCCTGCGCCGGCTGCGCGAGGAGCTGGAGCCGGCCGGGCCCACCCCGACGAGGGAGACGACGACGGGCCGCGCACCCCTGCGGGCCCGTCCGGCGATGACGGGGGCGAGATGACCACGCCAGCCGACGCCCGGACCGCCGAGCAGGCCCTCGCGGCCTGCCTCGCCGGCCGGCCCGTGCCCGAGGGCGCGCAGTACCTGGCCGCGTTCACCGACGCGGTCCGGTCCTCCGCCACCGCGCCGGGCCGCCCGAACGCGGCCCTGGCCGAGCTGCTGGCGACCGGTCTGCTCACCGACCAGTCGGACCCGTCCACGCGGACGACCGGGCACCCCGCCCGGGCCTCACGGAAGAGACCCCACGTGTTCACCACCTCCCTCGCCGTCAAGTTCGCCGCGCTCTCCGCGGTCGCCAAGGCCGCCGTCGCCGGTGGGGCGGTCGCGGTCGCCCTGACCGCGGGCACCACCGCCGCCGTCGTCCTGCCCGAGGACTCCGCCCCCGCCCTCGTCGAGAGCAGCGAGACCACCGACGGCACCGCCACCGACGGCACCGCCACCGACGGCACCGCCACCGACGACACCGCCACCGACGGCACCGCCACCGACGACACCGCCACCGACGGCACCGCCACCGACGACACCGCCACCGAGGACCCGACCGGCGGGGAGGGCGACGCCTCCACCGACGGGGGCACCGGGGACGGCACCGGGTACGGCGCCGAGGAGGAGCCCGCCACCGAGCCCACGACCCCCGAGGACGACCCGCTCGCCGGCGTCGACGAGGGGCGGTCCTTCGGTCACCTCGTGCACGCGATCGTCGCGGCGAGCCGGGCGTCCGGCACCAAGGTCGGCCCTGACGTCAGCGCCGCGGCGCACGCTCGCAACACGGCCCGCCAGGAGGCCCGCCAGGGCACCGTGACCGAGCAGCCGGAGACCCAGCCGGTCACCGAGCCCGTCACCGAGGAGCCGGCGACCGGGGAGCAGGAGGCCGTGACCCCGGCGCCCGCGCCCGAGGAGCCCGTCGCCACCACCTCGACCGGCGGCAACGGCCACGGCCAGGGCAACGGCGGCGGCAACGGCAACGGCAACGGCAACGGCAACGGAAACGGGAACGGCAACGGCAGGAAGTGACCGACGGCGGGGCCGCGCTCAGGTGAGCGCGGCCCCGCCCGCCAGCAGCAGCACCACGTCGAGCACGGTCAACAGCATCACCGCGGGGAAGGCCAGCCGGCGGAAGGGCGCCGTCCCGGCCAGGGCGGCGACGGCGACCGCGGGCACCGCCAGCACCAGCCCCGCCCAGCCCCACCACGCGGGCGGGCCGGCCGGGCCGAGCACGAGCACCAGCGACGCCGTCCCGAGCAGCAGTGCACCCACCACCGCCGACACGCGGGGACCCAGCCGGTGCGGCAGACCGCGCACCCCGGTCGCCAGGTCGTCGGCGATGTCGGGGGCCACGTTGGCGAGGTGGGCCGCCGCGCCCAGCGCCGCGCCGGCGGCCGGCAGCCACCACGGCGCGGCCGGGACGCCCGGCGCCGCGGCCACCACCCCGGCGGGCAGGGCGCCGAAACCGGTGACGTAGGGGAGCCCGGAGGCCACCGTGCGCTTCAGACCCGCGTTGTAGGCCCAACCGCTGGCCACCAGCACCAGCAGCAGCAGTCCCGGCACCCAGCCGAGTGCCAGGGACAGGACGACGGCCGCGCCGGCCGCGCCGAGGGCCGCCCCGCGCAGCGTGGCGGGGGCCACGGCGCCCTGCACGACCGGCTTGTCGGCCCGCGCGACGGCGCGGTCACGGTCGGCGTCGAGCCAGTCGTTGCTCCACCCGATGGACGCCTGACCTGCGAGGACGGCCAGTCCCACGAGCACCGTGCGCCCCGGGGACACCTGCGCGGTGACCGCGAGGAGGGTCGCCACGACGGTGACCGCGACCGCCGGCGGCGCGTGCGTGGCCAGGACGAGCGCGCGGACGGAGGCGCCCCACGAGGCCCGTGCAGGCACACCGACCACGCCCTGTCAACCCCTCCCCAGTACTTCATCAGGCCTCTGACCTGCGGATATCCACCGGCCGACCGTTCCGGCCGTCAGTGTGCCGTGCTAACCTGGGTGCAGCGAAAGGGGTCACACACACATGGGCTTCACTGTCGGCGAGACCGTCGTCTACCCGCACCACGGTGCCGCTCTGATCGAGGCGATCGAGACGCGGGTCATCAAGGGCGAAGAGAAGGCCTACCTCGTGCTGAAGGTCGCCCAGGGCGACCTCACCGTGCGCGTGCCGGCCGACAACGCAGAGATCGTCGGCGTCCGTGACGTCGTCGGTCAGGACGGGCTCAACCGCGTGTTCGAGGTCCTGCGGGCCCCGCACACCGAGGAGCCGACCAACTGGTCGCGCCGCTACAAGGCCAACCTCGAGAAGCTGGCCTCCGGCGACGTCAACAAGGTGGCCGAGGTCGTCCGCGACCTGTGGCGCCGCGACAAGGACCGCGGCCTCTCCGCCGGCGAGAAGCGGATGCTGTCCAAGGCCCGCCAGATCCTGGTCAGCGAGCTCGCGCTCGCCGAGGGGACCAACGAGGACAAGGCCGAGGTGCTGCTCGACGAGGTCCTCGCCAGCTGACCCCTGCACCCTCGCTCTCCCGGACCACTCCCGTGTCCGCTGTCGGCATCGTCGCAGCGGCCGGGAGTGGTTCGCGTCTGGGGGCGGACAAGCCCAAGGCGCTCGTCGAGCTGGCCGGCCGCCCGCTGGTCTCCTGGGCGGTCGACACGCTGCTGGCCGGTGGCGTCGACGAGGTCGTCGTCGCCGTGCCCGCGGCCGAGCGCGACGCCTTCGCCGCCGTCCTGCCCGGCAGCGTCGCGCTGGTCGACGGCGGCGCCACCCGCACCGCCTCGGTCCGCGCCGCGCTGTCGGCCGCCGGCCCCCACGCCGACGCCGTCCTCGTGCACGACGCCGCCCGCCCGCTGACCCCGCCGGACGTGGTGGCCCGCGTGCTGGCGGCGCTGGCCGCCGGCGTGCCCGCCGTCGTCCCGGTGCTGCCGGTCGTGGACACCACCGTCGTCGTCGACGCGGCCGGCACGGTCACCGAGGCCGTGCCCCGCGCGGTGCTGCGGCGGGTGCAGACGCCGCAGGGCTTCGACCGCGCCGTCCTGGTGGCCGCCTACGCCGCCCTGGACGACGCCCTCGTGGACGCCCTCGTGGACGCCGCAGCGCTCACCGACGACGCCGCCGTCGTGCGGGCCGCCGGCGTGCCGGTGACCACCGTCGCCGGCGACGAGCGCGCCGCGAAGGTCACCGTGCCGCACGACCTGCACCTGGCCGCGCTGCAGGCCACCCGGTGAGCGACGACCTCCCGCGCGTCGGCCTCGGCGTCGACGTGCACCCGGTCGAGGCCGGCCGGGAGTGCTGGCTGGCCGGGCTGCGGTGGCCCGGCGCCGACGGCTGCGCCGGGCACTCCGACGGCGACGTCGCCGCGCACGCCCTGACCGACGCGGTGCTGTCCGCGGCCGGTCTCGGCGACATCGGCGGGCTGCTCGGCACCGACGACCCGCGCTGGGCCGGCGCCCGCGGCGTCGCCGTCCTCGAGCACGTGCGGGAGACCCTGGCCGCCGCCGGGTGGCGGGTCGGCAACGCGGCGGTGCAGCTCGTGGCGCCCACGCCGAAGCTCGGCCCGCGCCGGGCGGAGGCGGAGGCGGCGCTGTCGGCGGCGCTGGGCGCCCCGGTGAGCGTCACCGCCACCACCACCGACGGGCTGGGGCTGGTCGGCCGCGGCGAGGGCCGGGCCGCCCTCGCGACGGCGCTGGTCGTGCGCACGGGGTCCGTAGACTCCCCGCAGTGAGCCTCCGCCTGTACGACACGGCCGCGCGCGCGGTCCGGGACTTCACGCCCCTGCGTCCCGGCGAGGCCTCGGTGTACGTCTGCGGGCTCACCGTCCAGGGACCGCCGCACGTCGGGCACGTGCGCGCCGCCGTCGCCTTCGACGTGCTGCGCCGCTGGCTGACCGCGAGCGGGCTCGAGGTCACCTACGTCCGCAACGTCACCGACATCGACGACAAGATCCTCGTCAAGGCCGCCGAGCACGGCGTCCCGTGGTGGGCCTGGGCGTACACCAACGAGCTGGCCTGCACCCGCGCCTACGACGCCCTCGGCGTCCTGCCGCCCACCTACGAGCCGCGCGCGACCGGGCACGTGACGGACATGGTGGCGCTGGTCGAGCGGCTGGTGGAGCGCGGGCACGCCTACACCGTCGACGGCGACGCCTACTTCGACGTCCGCAGCTTCCCCCGCTACGGCGAGCTGACCCGCCAGGCGCTGGCCGACCTGCAGCCGGCCGCCGACACCGACACCGACGAGCGCAAGCGCGACCCCCGCGACTTCGCGCTGTGGAAGGCGCACAAGCCCGGCGAGCCGGAGACCGCGAGCTGGCCGACCCCGTGGGGTCCGGGCCGGCCCGGCTGGCACCTGGAGTGCTCGGCGATGGCGGGGCGCTACCTCGGCGCGGAGTTCGACATCCACGGCGGCGGGCTGGACCTGCGCTTCCCGCACCACGAGAACGAGCGCGCCCAGTCGATGGCCGCCGGCCTGCCGTTCACCCGGTACTGGATGCACAACGGCTGGGTCACCCTCGGCGGCGAGAAGATGAGCAAGTCGCTGGGCAACACCGCGCTGGTCGACGAGGTCGTCCGCCGGGTGCGCCCGGTCGAGCTGCGGTACTACCTGGTGGCGCCGCACTACCGGTCCACCGTCGAGTTCACCGACGCCGCGCTGGCCGAGGCGGCCGCCGCCTACCGGCGGATCGAGTCGTTCGTGCACCGCGCCGCGGAGCGGGCCGGCCGGGACACCGCCACCGGCCTGCCGCCGGCGTTCCGCGAGGCCATGGACGACGACCTCGGCACCCCGGCCGCGATCGCCGTCGTCCACGAGGTCGTCCGCGCAGGCAACACCGCCCTGGCCGAGGGGGACGACGCCGCGCTGGCCGACGCGCTCGGCGCCGTGCGGGGCATGCTGGGTGTGCTGGGGCTGGACCCGCTCGACCCCCACTGGGCGGCCGGCGGGGGCGCCGACGGCCGGCTGGCGGAGGTCACCGACGGCCTGGTCCGGCTGGCGCTGGAGCAGCGGCAGGCCGCCCGCGCGCGGAAGGACTACGCGGCGGCCGACGCGCTGCGCGACCAGCTCACCGCCCTCGGCGTGCAGGTCGAGGACACCCCGCAGGGACCCCGATGGGAGCTGACCCGCTGATGGCCGGAAACAGCCAGCGCCGCGGCCGCACGAGCGGCGCGGGCAAGAAGGGCGCCACCGCCGGCACCGGCGGCAAGAACCGCCGCGCGCTGGCCGGCCGCGGGGCGACCCCGCCCGCCGAGAAGCGCACGGGCCACCCGGCGCAGCGCCGCGCGCAGGCCGACGCCCGCCGCCGGGCCGAGCGCGACCGCAGCCGCCAGCGCGCCGAGGAGGCGCCGGAGCTGCTGCTCGGCCGCAACCCCGTCGTCGAGGCGCTGCGCGCGCAGATCCCGGCGACGGCGCTGTACGTCGTCACCGGGGACACCCGGGCGGCGACCGACGAGCGGATCACCGAGGCGCTGCACATGGCCAGCGACCGCGGCCTGCCGCTGCTCGAGGTGGGCAAGGCCGAGTTCGACCGGATGTCGAACAACGCGCTGCACCAGGGGATCGGGCTGCAGGTCCCGCCCTACGAGTACGCGCACCCCGACGACCTGCTCGACGTCGCCCGCGACTCCGGCCGGCCGCCGCTGGTCGTGGCCATGGACGGCGTCACCGACCCGCGCAACCTCGGCGCGGTGGTCCGCTCGGCGGCCGCCTTCGACGCGCACGGCGTCGTCGTGCCGCAGCGGCGCGCGGTCGGGATGACCGCCTCGGCGTGGCGCACCAGCGCCGGCGCCGCCGCCCGGCTGCCGGTGGCCCGCGCGGTCAACCTGGCCCGGGCGCTGGCCTCCTACCAGGACGCCGGCCTGCAGACGGTCGGCCTGGCCGGCGACGGTGACGTGGACATCGCCGACTACGACGGCTTCGCCGACCCGGTGGCGCTGGTCGTCGGCGCGGAGGGCGCGGGGCTGTCGCGGCTGGTGCGCGAGCGCTGCGACGTCGTCGTCCGCATCCCGATCGCCCGCGACACCGAGTCGCTCAACGTGAGCGTCGCGGCGTCCATCGCCCTCTACGCCGCCGCCCAGGCCCGACGGTGACACGGCGGTCCTGCCGGACCGCACCGCGGCCGGGTGCCCTCCCCCTGACGCCGTGAGCCCCGGCGGACGCGTCCCTCCTCGGGGACCCTCCGGGCCCCGCTCGCCGGTCGCGGTCACCGCGATCCGGCTCGGGCTGGAGCCGCACCCCGAGGGCGGCTGGTACCGGCGCACCTGGACCTCGCCGGCCGCGGTCGGCGACCGCCCGGCCGCGACGGCGATCCTCTACCTGCTCGCACCGGGGGAGTCCTCGGCGCCGCACACCGTCGACGCCGACGAGCTGTGGCTCTGGCACGGGCCGGGCGCACTGGTGCTGCACGTGGGCGACGAGCGCACGGTGCTGGACGCGGCGCACCCGCAGGTGCTCGTGCCCGCCGGCGCCCGGCAGTCGACCGCCCCGGCGGAGGACGAGGTGCTGGTGACCTGTGTCGTCTCGCCGGGCTTCGCGTGGAGCGGCTTCCGGCTGGTCTGAGCTCAGCCGAGCAGCTGGGCGAGGGTGTAGATGACCAGCCCGGCCAGGCCGCCGACGACGGTGCCGTTGATGCGGATGAACTGCAGGTCCCGCCCCACCTGCAGCTCGATGCGGCGGCTGGTCTCCTCGGTGTCCCAGCGGGCGACGGTGCTGCCGACGACGTCGGCGAGGTCGCCGGCGAAGCGCTCCACCAGGTAGCCGGCGACCCGCACCGACTGCTGCTGCACCCGCTCGCGCACCCGCGGGTCGGTCCGCAGCAGCCGGGCGGCGTCGCCGATCATGCCGGTCACCCGGGACCGCAGCTCGGAGTCCGGGTCGGCGGCGGCGGCGAGGAACGAGGTCTTCGCGTTGGTCCACAGCGACGAGGACCAGGCGCGCACCGCCGGGTGGTCGAGCAGCTCCTTCTTGAACCCCTCGACGCGGGCGGCGGTGTCGGGGTCGGTGCGCAGGTCGTGCACGTAGGCGCGCAGCCGGGCGTCGTAGACCCGACGCAGCTCGTGGTCGCGGTCGGCACCGACCTCCTCCAGGAAGCCCTGCACGCCCGCGAACACGCGGTCGAACACCCGGTCGTCGACCCAGTTGGGCACCCACGACGGGGAGGCGTCCCCGAGCTGGGCGCGGAACACCACCCGGTTCTCCTCGAGGAACCGGGCGAGGTAGCGCAGGCCCGCCGACAGGACCTCCTGGTGCCGGTCCCCGTCGACCACCAGCTCCAGGACCCGGGCCAGCACCGGCGCCGCCGGCGTCGCGTGCAGCTTGCGGTCGACCAGGCCGGAGACGGCCTGCTGCAGGTCGTCGTCGCGCAGCAGGTCGGTGAGGCCGGTGAGCCCGGCGGCGGCGTCGCCGGCCAGCCGCTCCGCGCGGCCGGGCGCCGCCAGGAAGGTCCCGAGCCGGCCGGGGACGTCGACGGTGGCGAGCTTCTCCTCGACGACCGAGCGGGTCAGGAAGTTCTCCTGCACGAACGTGCCCAGGCTCGCGCCGATCTGGTCCTTCTTGCGCGGGATGATCGCCGTGTGCGGGATCGGCAGCCGCAGCGGGTGCCGGAACAGCGCGGTGACGGCGAACCAGTCGGCCAGCGCGCCGACCATCGAGGCCTCGGCGGTGGCCCGCACGTACCCGACCCAGGGCCCGGCGGTGTCGCCGAGCAGCACGCAGGCGAGGAAGACGGCCGCCGCGAGCAGGAACAGCCCCGTGGCCAGCCGTTTCATCCGCCGCAGCCCGGCGGCGCGCTCCGGGTCGTCGAGCGAGGAGGCGAGCGGGGCGCTCACAGACGACGACACCCTCCCCAGCCTAGAGGCGGGGGAGGGTGCCTTCCCGGGCTGGAGGGGTCAGTCCGCGCTGCTGCCGAGGGTGACCTCGACCGTCGACGTCCCACCGTCGCGCTGCACGGTCAGCTGCACCCGCGTGCCGGGGGCCGAGCTGCGGATGGCGGCGGTCAGCTCGGTGGAGGTGGTCACCGCCCGGTCGCCGACCGCGGTGACGACGTCGCCGGCCTGCAGGCCCGCCTCCGCGGCGGCCCCGCCGGGCTGCACCTGCACGACCTGCGCGCCGGTGCCCACCTCGGACGAGGCGGTCCCGCCGGCGGTCTGGGCGTTCACCCCGAGGACGGCGTGGGTGGCCGAGCCGGTGTCGATGATCTCCTCGGCGATCCGCTGGGCGGTGTTGCTCGGGATGGCGAACCCGACGCCGATGCTGCCGCTCTGCGACGACGAGCCGGGCGCCCCCGAGGCCACCGAGGCGATCGCGGTGTTGATGCCGATGACCTCGCCGGAGGCGTCGACCAGCGCGCCGCCGGAGTTGCCGGGGTTGATGGCGGCGTCGGTCTGCAGCGCGTCGATGACGGTGGCGTCGTCCTGGGTGGAACCGGTGGCCACCGCGCGGTCGGTGGCGCTGACGATCCCGTCGGTCACCGTGTCGGACAGGCCGAGCGGCGCGCCGATCGCGACGGCGAGGTCCCCGACCTGCACGTCGTCGGAGTCGGCGAACGTGGCCGCGGTGAGCCCGCCGGCGCCCTGCAGCCGGATCACGGCGAGGTCCGAGGTCGGGTCGGTGCCGACGACGGTGGCGTCGTAGAGCGTGCCGTCGGAGGTGCGCACCTGGACGGCGGCGTCGCCGGTGCTGCCGTCCAGCGTGACGACGTGGTTGTTGGTGAGCACGTAGCCGTCGTCGGAGAGCACCACGCCCGAGCCGCTGCCCGAGCCAGAGCCGCTGGTCACGTAGACGGTGACGACGCTGGGCGAGGCCTTGGCGGCCGCGGCGGTCACCGCGGTCGCGTTCTCCGGGTCCGTGATGACCACCGACTGCGCCGTGGCCGCCGTCCCGCTGCCGCCGCTCCCGCCGCCGGAGGTGAGGGCGACGACCCCGGCCCCGGCGCCGCCGCCGACGAGGGCCCCGGCGAGCAGCCCGGCGACGCCCATCCGCAGCCGGCCCGCCCGCCGCCTCTCCGGCGCCGGCGCGGGGGCGGGCGCCGGCGGCGGCAGGGTGCCCGTCGCGGTGCCGGCCGGCGGGTACCAGGAGTCGCCGGACGGCGGCGGGGTCCAGCCCGGGGTCGCACCGGTCGGCTGCGCCGGGTTCGGGTACGGGTGTCCGTTCACTGCTGTGGTCCTCCTCCTGGGCGGCCGTCCGCCGCTCTGGGGACCACTCTCGGCGCGGCATCTGGCGGGGCCCTGCGGAGCGCCTGTGAGGTGTCTGGGCGTCCTCAGCGGGGGAGGTCCGGCAGCACCCGCCCCCGTGCGACCAGCTCGGTGACCACCCAGACCGCCGCCACCTCGGCGGCCAGCAGACCCACCAGGACCAGCAGCTGGGCGGCGCCGGCGGCCAGCGGGCCGCCCCCGCCGAGCAGCACGCCGACGTAGGCGCCGGGCAGCGTGACGAGGCCGACGGTGCGGGTCTGGTCCAGCGGCGGCAGCAGGGCGGTCGCGGCGGAGGGCCGGGCGACCTCGAGGACGGCGTCGCGGGGGAGCAGGCCCAGCGCCAGGGCCGCCTCGACCTCGCCGCGGCGGGTGGTCAGCTCCTCGCGCAGCCGCCGGCCGGCCAGCGACGTCGCCGTCATCGCGCCGCCGACCAGGATGCCCGCGACCGGGATCACCGCCTCGCCGCGCAGCGGCACCGTGCCGCTGGCCAGCACCAGCGCGACCACCGGCGCCGCGCCGCCGGCCACCGCCAGGGCCGCGGACCCCACCCGGCGCGGGGCACCGGGCGCCCGCAGCGGCAGGCCGCTGACCCGTCCTGCCGCCGTGACCGCCGCGACGGTGACCATCAGCAGCACGAACGCCGCCGACAGCCACAGCGAGCGGACGACGACCAGCAGCACCGCCGAGACCGCCGCCAGCTGGACGGTGGCCCGCAGCGCCGCGACGACGACCGGCCGCTCCTGCCCCAGCCCGGACAGCCGCCCACCCGCCGCCGCCAGCACGGTGAGCAGCACCAGGACGACGGCCAGCGGCGGGCCGAGCTCGACGACGGAGGTCCCCACGGCCGCCGATCCTGCCGTCCGCGACCCGGCCGCCCGCGACACGCCGACCACGGTGTGCGACGGGAGCGTCGCGGGGTAGAGGGGGACCCCGGTCGCTCCTCTGGGAGCGGGCGGGTCCCCGCTGCCCGGCCTGCGCTCCTGGAGGCTGCTCGTGTCCACCCGCGGTCTGCCCGCCCGTCTGCTCGTGGGCCTCGCCGCCCTCACCGCCGCCGCGGTCGCCGTCGTCGGCGGCCTCGCCCTGCGGCCCCCGGGGCTGCTCGCCGTCGCGCTGGCCGCGGTGGTGACCTCCTGCCTGGCCGGCGGCGTGGCGCGCGAGTCGCACGAGGACGGCCGGCCGCCGCGGTACACCCCGCTGGAGGCGGCCTGGCGGGCCGGCGCGGTCACGATCGGCGTGCTGCTGTTCCTGTCCGGCACCGCGGCGCTGGGCGGTCCGGCGCTGACGGCCCTGGCCGGTGCGGTGCTCTTCCTCGGCGGGCTCGGGTCGTGGCTGCTGCACACCGGCCGCCCGGTGCGGCCGGCCGCCCCCGACGACGCCCCGGCGCCCGGCCGGCTCGCCGCACCGGCGCCGCAGCGGCCGGTGGCCGGCGCCCGCCCGGGGGAGGCCGTCGGGACGGTCACCTCCCTGCCGCCGGTGACGACCCTGACGACCGCGGCGCTGGGCCGCGAGTGGCTCGGCACGACGGCCGCGCTGGCCGGCCGGCTGGACCCGGCGGCGCGGCAGTCGATCGTCCACCGCCGCCAGGACGCCCTCGACGAGCTCGAGCGCCGCGACCCGGCCGGCTTCGCCCGCTGGCTGGCCGAGGGGCCGCTGCCCGGCAGCGACCCGGCCGGCTACCTGCGCGAGGGCCCGGCGGCCGCCTGAGGGTCGAAGACGGCGGCGGAGTCGACGTTCATCACGACCTCGCAGTCGCAGAACCCGCCGTACTCCTCGAGCCCCTCGTGCAGCCGGTCGAGGGCGATGCCGTGCCCGGCGGCCCAGGCGTCGGTGGCGCGGTGGGTCCGGTCGCAGTCCCCGGCCGAGAGGACGGCGTCGAGGTGCTCGCGCAGCGCGTCCAGCTGGGTCCGGTCCAGCGGCAGGAGCCCGGCCGGGTCGTCGATCGGTGCCACGCGCTCAGCATCGGCAGCGGGGGCGTCGGCTCGACCCGTGTCGTCGGCCGGGACGGCGGCGGACAGCGCCCGGCCCAGGCGGAGGGACCACACCGGCCCGGCGAGCCCCGCCCGGCGGGTCCACCGGCCCGGGCCGGCCGCCGGCACCACCGGCGCCGTGCCGACCGACGCGACGACGTCGTCGACGGACCCGAGGGACACCGGCGGCACGCTCACAGCGGCCGTCGTCGCCCGTCCAGGGACGGACGTCCCCCGAGGGGTCCCTATCCTTGACGCCGGGAGCGGTTCCCGTGTCCCGCCGGCGTGGCGCAACTGGTAGCGCACCCGACTTGTAATCGGGCGGTTGGGGGTTCGAGTCCCCCCGTCGGCTCAGTCGAAGCTGCCCGCCCCGCCCACGCGGTAGGGGTGGTGCCGCTCGGCGCGGGCCGCCCGCGCCCGCTCGGCGCGCTCCTCGCGCAGCCGGGCGGCGGTGCCGGCCGGGTAGCCGGCCTTGGCCACGCGGTGCTCGGTCGTCTCCACCACGAACGCCAGCGAGTACATCAGCCCGACCATCAGCCCCCCGGCCGCCGCGGTCAGCCGGTAGCCCATCCCCACGGGGACGGCGACCAGACAGATCACCACCAGCGGGGCGAGCTGCACCAGCGAGCGGGCGACGTGCCGGCGCACCCATCCCGGCCGGGTGGTGTCCGACAGCACCCACGGCGACAGCTCCCGGGGCAGCCCGCCGCCGACGGCGTAGCGGAGCCACTGCAGGACGGTCGGGCGGCGGGACGTCGCGGGCGCGGCGTGCTGGGTGCGCACGCCTCGACGGTAGGCCCCGCTGTCCACCCCGGGAACCGGGACCGGACCGTCCCGACCGGGCCGTTGCCCCCCGCACGGCGGCGGGTGGACACTGCGACCCCCGAGGGGAGGGAGGGCTCCCGTGCAGATCGCCTCGCTGCTCCGCCGCAAGGGCCCCGACGTCGTCACCGTGGCGCCGGACCGGCCCGTCCGTGCCGCCCTGGCCCTGCTCGCCGAGCACCGCATCGGCGCGCTCGTCGTCTCCCGCGGGGGAGGCGCCGTCGACGGCATCGTCTCCGAGCGCGACGTCGTCCGCGCCCTGCACGCCTCCGGGCCGGAGGTCCTCGACGGGCCGGTGTCGGCGCTGATGACCGCCGAGGTGCGCACCTGCGTGCCCGGCGCCTCGGTGCACGACCTCGCCCGCACGATGACCGACCACCGCATCCGGCACGTGCCCGTCGTCGAGGACGGCCGGCTGCTGGGGATCGTCTCGATCGGCGACGTCGTCAAGGCCCGCCTCGACGAGCTGCAGGAGGAGCGGGACCACCTCGTCGACTACATCCAGACCACGTAATCCAGACCACGTAATCCAGACCACGTCGCGGCGCGGCGTACGGTTGCCCGCCGTGGACGAGCGGCGGGCGGGCACGGCAGCGGGACTCGCCGCCTACGGGTTGTGGGGTGTCTTCCCGCTCTACTTCCCGCTGCTGGAGCCGGCCGGCGGGGTGGAGATCGTCGCCCACCGCATCGTCTGGTCGCTGCTGTTCGTGGCCGTCCTCCTGACCGTGCTGCGGCGGTGGGCACTGGTCCGCGCGGCGGTCACCGACCGCCGCACGCTGCTGGTCCTGGCCGGGGCCTCGGTGCTCATCGCGGCCAACTGGCTGGTCTTCGTCTACGGCGTCAACTCCGGGCACGTCGTCGAGACCTCGCTCGGCTACTTCATCAACCCGCTGGTCAGCGTGCTGCTCGGCGTCGTCGTCTTCGCCGAGCGGCTGCGTCCGCTGCAGTGGGCCGCGGTCGGGCTGGCCGCGGTGGCCGTCGTCGTCCTGACCGTCGACCACGGCCGGCCGCCGTGGATCGCCCTGGCGCTGGCCGCCACCTTCGGCAGCTACGGCCTGCTCAAGAAGCTGGTGCGGGTGGAGGCGGCGCCGGGCCTGTTCGTGGAGACGGCGGTGACCTTCCTGCCGGCGCTGGTGCTCCTCGCCGTCCTGCAGGCCACCGGGCGGGGCACCGCGGGGTCCGAGGGCACCGGCCACCTCCTGCTGCTCGCGGCCTCGGGCGTCGCGACGGCGGTGCCGCTGCTGCTGTTCGCCGCGGCCGCCCGGCGCATCCCGCTGTCGACCGTCGGGCTGCTGCAGTACGTCACGCCGCTCATGCAGCTGGCACTGGGTGTCTTCGTGTTCCACGAGCCGATGCCCCCGGCGCGGCTGGCGGGCTTCGCGATCGTCTGGACGGCGCTGGCGGTGTTCACCGTGGACAGCCTGCGCTCGGCCCGGGCCGCCGGCCGGAGGGCGGCCGCCGGGCAGGTGCCCGCCGCGGCCTGACCGCGCGTCTCGGGCTGTGGCCTGTCACCCCCCGGGCCTACCGTTGTGGGTGACGGCTTCCCCCCGATCGAACGGACCCGACCATGACCCCCGACCCCGACCCCGCGGTCTCCCCGCCGGGGGGCCCGGAGTCCGGTGAGGGCCCCGCGCAGCCCGCGGGCCTGACCCGGCGCGAGCACGAGATGCTGGCCTTCGAGCGGCAGTGGTGGCGCCAGCCCGGCGCGAAGGAGACCGCGATCCGCGAGCGGTTCGGCCTCCCGCCCACCCGCTACTACCAGGTGCTGAACGCGCTGGTCGACCGCCCGGCCGCGCTCGAGGCCGACCCCCTCCTCGTCCGCCGCCTGCGCCGGCTGCGCACCGCGCGGCGCCAGCGGCGTTCGCCTCACCTGCTGGGCAAGGGCTCCTCCGCCCTCTAGATTTGGTGACCGTGGGCAGGCACGCGGCACCAGGCGGTGACCAACCGGACCGGCCGTCAGCCCCGGTGGCAGGCGGCCGGCGCCGCACCGACCACCCCAGCGCGCCCCTGCCCGACCTGCCCACGAGGCCCGGCCCCGGCGTCGACCCGGGCGCCGCGGAGCTGAGCGACCACCCGACGACGCCCGGTCCCGGCCGCAGCCGCGCCGACCGCCGCCGCGACGCGCTGCTCGGCGCCGCGGACGAGACCGACCGCCGCCGGCTCACCGGCCGGTCCGCCCGCCCCGCCGTGGCCGCCCGCCCGGCAGCCCCCGCGCCCCCGGCGACGCCCGCACGCCCGGCCGAGCCGCAGCGCCCGCCGGTCCGCGCGCCGCAGCCCGAGGCGCCGGCCGTCCGGTCGCGCCCCGCGCAGCCCGCCGCCCCGGCCCGTCCCCGCGTCCCCGCGCCGGTGGCCGCCGGCGCCGCCACCCGGCAGGTGCCCGCGCCCCAGCCGCCGGCCCACCCCGCGCCCCAGCTGCCGGCCCGCCCGGCCGAGCCGCCGACCGCGCAGTCGTCGGCCGTCTCCCGGCCGGCGCCCTCGCCGCCGGCCCGTCCTGCGCCGCCCGAGACCACGGTCGCGCCGTTCCAGGCGGTCCCCCGGCCCGACGCCGAGGCCGCCGCCGAACCGGCGGCGCCGCCGCTGGACCCGTGGGACCAGCCGGCCCGCCCGCCGGCCCGCGGCCGGGCGCAGCCCCCGCCCGCGGCGGAGCCGGCGCGGTCCCGGGACCGGGGCCGGACCCCGGGCGAGGCCGCCGCCGGGAACGGCTACCGCGACTGGACCAGCCCCTCCCGGGCGGGCACCGCGACGCCGGCCGCCCCGCCCACCGAGGCGATCCCCGACCGCGAGGTGTCCCGCGACCGCGTGGCGTCCGCGGACCGCGCGCCCGCCCCGGCGACCGAGGCGATCCCCGACCGTGAGGTGTCCCGGGACCGCCCCCCGGCCGCGCCGCTGACCGAGGCGATCCCCGACCGCGAGGTCGCCGGCCGCCGCGACCGGGCGCAGCGGGACCGCGACGCCGAGCCGGACACCGGCCCGCAGACCGACGGCACCGGCGTCGTGGGCAACCGCGCCGCCATGCGCGCCGAGCGCCAGGCGAAGGAGGCCGAGCGGCAGGCCATGGAGGCCGAGCGCCGCAAGGCCGCGCGCCGGGCCGGGGTCTCCCGCGCCGCGCTGCGCGCCGCCGAGGGCGAGGACGCGCCGCCGCGCCGTCGCGCCGGGGTCGCGCTGCTGGCGGTCGTCGTCGTCGCGCTGGTCGTGCTCGGCGTCTACAGCTTCACCTCCCCGGCGGCGCAGGAGGCTGGCTCGGCCGCGACGCCGACGAGCGAGCCGTCGGCCTCGACGTCGGTGACGCCCTCCTCGGGCCCGCTGCCCCCGCTGTCGGCCCAGCCGCTGCCCCCGGTCGAGCAGGCGCCCAGCACCCCGGTGCGCGTGCCGGTGACCGTCCTCAACGCCACGCAGACCGGTGGGCTGGCCGCCGACGTCGCCACCGCGTTCGCCGCCCAGGGCTGGACGACGGCCGGTGTCGGGGCCTACGAGGGTGGGGACGTCGCCGCCACCACCGTCTTCTTCGACGAGGGCGACGAGTCGCAGCGCCAGTCCGCCCTGCAGCTCATGGAGGCGTTCCCGGGCATCACCACCGGGCCCGCGGTGCGGTTCTTCGAGGTGCCGGACGTGCCCGACCCGGGCCTGGTCGTCGTCGTCACCGGCGGGCTCGAGCCCTGACCGCCCCCGGTCGCGCCCCGTCCCGACACCTGCGGAACCCCAGCGCGGCACCGTCCGTTGGCCGCAGCGTGCGTCCGTTCCGCGGGCCCGTGACACCGCGCCCGCGCCCCGGCGCCCGCGCGGTGGCCGGCGCCCTGCTCGCCCTCCTGTTCACCGGCACCCTCGTCGGCGCGCTGCCCACCCCGGCGGCCGCCGCCGAGGACGTCCGCACCGAGGACGCGCGCGTCCCCTCCGGCTCGGGCGCCGACGCCGTCGAGCTGGACACGACGCTGTACCTCCCGGCCTCGGCCACCGCCGACGACCCGGCGCCGGCCGTCGTCCTCGCCCACGGCTTCGGCGGCAGCAAGCGGTCGGTCGCCGACGACGCCCGGGACCTCGCCGGCCGTGGCTACGTCGTCCTCGCGTACTCCGCGCGCGGGTTCGGCGAGAGCACCGGCCAGATCGGCCTGGACGACCCGCGCTACGAGGTCGCCGACCTGTCCACGCTGCTCGACCTGCTCGCCGACCGCGACGACGTCCTCCTCGACGGCGACGGCGACCCGCGGGTCGGCGTCGCCGGCGCCTCCTACGGCGGGGCGCTGTCGCTGCTCGCCGCCGCCCACGACGACCGGGTCGACGCCATCGCGCCGCAGATCACCTGGCACTCGCTGACCGCCGCGCTCTTCCCCTCCCAGACCGGCGCCGCCGACGCACGGACCCCCGCCGCGACGCCGCAGACCGCCGACGCCGGCGTCTACAAGCGGCTGTGGGCGGGGCTGTTCTTCGGCGTGGGCGCGGCGCCCACCGGCGGGCTGCTGGACGCGCTCGGCGGCGGGGGAGCGGCCGAGGCCGAGGACGGCGAGGACGGCGGGGACCCCGGCGCCTCCGGTGACGCGGCCCCCGTCTCCGGCGGCGCCGCCCCCACCCTGCCGTTCGACCCGGCGTCGGTGGACCCCGCGGTGGTGGAGCAGGCGCTGACCTGCGGCCGGTTCCGCGCCGACATCTGCGCCGCCTACCAGTCCGCCGCGGCCTCGGGCACGCTCACGCCCGAGGTGGCCGCGGTGCTCGACCGCAGCAGCCCGGCCGCGGTGCTCGACCGCATCACCGCGCCGACGCTGCTGGTCCAGGGCACCGAGGACTCCCTGTTCGGCCTGGGCCAGGCCGACGCCAACGCCCGCGGCATCGCCGCGAACGGCACCCCGGTCAAGGTCGTCTGGTACGCCGGCGGCCACGACTCCCGGTCGTCGGAGCGGGAGACCGCCGAGCTGCGCGACCAGGTCGCCGGCTGGTTCGACTGGTACCTGCGCGACGAGGACGACCCCGCCCGCGGCGAGGACCCCGGCACCGGCTTCCACTTCCCGGCGCCCACCGGCCTCGGCAGCGGCCTGGGCAGCGTGCAGGGCGGCAACCAGAGCGTGCTCGCGGACGCCTACCCGGGCCTCGACGGCGGGGAGCCGGCGCAGCGGGAGAGCGTCGCGCTCGACGGCGGCACCCAGCCGGTGGTCACGCCCGCCGGCGGCACCCCGGCCGCGATCACCACCGTCCCGGGCCTGGGCGCGCTGGCCTCGGCGCTCGGCGGGCAGGCCGTGGAGATCCCCGGCCAGTTCGCCGCGTTCTCCAGCGACCCGCTCGACGGGGCGGTCGAGGTGGTCGGCGCGCCGACCGTCGAGCTCGCCGTCGCCTCGCCCACCGGCAGCGCCACGCTGTTCGCGAAGCTCTACGACGTCGGCCCCGACGGCGCCCAGACCCTGCCCGGCGGGCTGGTGGCCCCGCTGTCGCTCACCGGCCTGTCGGCGGACCCGACCGCGCCCACCGAGGTCGCCGTGACGCTGCCGGGCATCGTGCACCGCTTCGAGGCCGGGCACACGATGCGCGTCGTCGTCTCCTCGACCGACCAGGCCTTCGCGCTGCCGGCCGAGGCCACCGTCTACTCCGTCGCGCTCGCCGGGGCCGGCAACGGCGGCACCGCGCTGGCCGTGCCCACCGTCGAGGGGCAGCCGCAGGCCGACGGCGGCACCTCCCGCTGGTGGTGGCTGCTCGGCGCCGTCGTCGCCCTGGGCCTGCTCGGCTGGCTCGCCGCGGTGCTGTGGGGCCGCCGCCGGCGCCGGGTCACCTCGGAGGTGGAGCCCGACGGCGAGGACGTGCCGCTGCGCTTCGAGGGCATCACCAAGGCCTACAGGGACGGCTTCGTCGCCGTCCGCGACCTGTCCTTCGAGGTCCGCCGCGGCCAGGTGCTCGGCCTGCTCGGCCCCAACGGGGCGGGCAAGACGACGTCGCTGCGCATGCTCATGGGGCTGATCCGGCCGAACTCCGGGCGGATCACCGTGTTCGGTCACGAGGTCCGCCCCGGCGCGCCGGTGCTGTCCCGGCTGGGCTCGTTCGTCGAGGGCACCGGGCTGCAGCCGCACCTGTCCGGCCGCGACAACCTGCGCCTGTACTGGGCCGCCACCGGCCGCCCGGCCGAGGACGCGCACGTGGAGGAGGCCATCGCCGTCGCCGGCCTCGGCGCCGCCATCGACCGGCCGGTGCGCCGCTACAGCCAGGGCATGCGCCAGCGGGTGGCGATCGCGCAGGCCATGCTCGGCCTGCCCGACCTGCTGGTCCTCGACGAGCCGACCAACGGGCTGGACCCGCCGCAGATCCACGCCATGCGCGAGGTGCTGCGCGACTACGCCGCCACCGGCCGCACGGTCATCGTCTCCAGCCACCTGCTCAGCGAGATCGAGCAGACCTGCACCCACGTGGTGGTCATGGCGAAGGGGCAGAAGATCGCGCAGGGGACGGTCGAGGAGATCGTCGGCACCGGCGGCGCGGTGCTGGTCGGCCTCGCCGACGAGGCCGACGCCGACCGCGCGGCCGCCGTCCTGTCGGGGCTGCCCGGGGTCGCGGTCGAGCGCACCGACGAGGGCCTGGTCGCCGACCTCGGCCCGGGGACGTCGCGGGCGGCGGCGCTGCAGGCGCTGGTGGCCGCGGACGTCGCCGTCGACCAGTTCACGCCGCGCCGCCGCCTGGAGGACGCGTTCCTGGCACTCGTGGGGGAGTCGTGACCGCGACCGAGCACGTCCAGCCCACCGGCGCCGTCGCCGGCTACCGGCCCGAGCGGACGCTGCGGCTGTCGGTCGAGCTGCGCCGGCAGTTCAAGCGGCGCCGCACGATCGGCGTCTTCGCGGCGATGGTCGCGCTGCCGCTGGTGCTCATCGCCGCGCTCCAGCTGGGCGCGAGCGAGGAGGCGCAGACCAACAGCCGGATCAACCTCGTCGACGTCGCCACCGCCAGCGGGCTGAACTTCACGCTGTTCGTGCTGTTCGCCACGACGACGTTCTTCCTCGTCGTGGTCTACGCGCTGTTCTTCGGCGACACGGTGGCCAGCGAGGCGCAGTGGGGCTCGCTGCGCTACACCCTGGCCACGCCGGTGCCCCGGATGCGGCTGCTCCGGCAGAAGTGGCTCGCGGCGCTGGTCCAGTCGGTGAGCGCGCTGCTCACCCTCGTCGCCGTCGCGGTGGTCGCCGGCGGCCTGGCGTTCGGCTTCGGCGAGATCCGGACGCCGATCGGGGTGACCCTGTCCCAGGGGGAGGGGTTCCTGCGGCTGGCCGGGATGCTCGGCTACCTCGCCGTGCACCTGCTCGTCGTCGGGACGCTGGCGTTCTGGCTGTCCACGGTCACCGACGCGCCGCTGGCCGCCGTCGGCGGGGCGGTGTTCACGACGGTCGTGTTCGCCATCCTCGACCAGGTCGAGCAGCTCGGGTCGATCCGAGACTGGTTCCCCACCGCGGAGGAGTTCGCCTGGACCGACCTGCTGCAGACGCCGGTCGACTCCTCCGACCTGTTCCGCGGCGTCGTCCAGTCGCTGGTCTACGCGGCGGTCTTCACCGCGCTCGGCTTCCGCCACTTCGCCCGGCGCGACGTCACCAGCTGAACGACGTCACCAGCTGAACGACGTCACCAGCTGAACGACGTCACCAGCTGAACGACGTCACCAGCTGAACGAGGTGTCCCGCCCCCGCACCGGCTCCGGGCAGCAGGGGAACGGCACCCGGGCGCGGTGCGGTCCGGTGGGACGGCGGTGTCACAGGCTCGCTCGGACCGCCTGGGCCCAGCCGACGCCCATCGGCTCGTCGGTCACCGACACGTTCGGGACGGCGCCCAGCAGCCCGGCCATGCCCTCGACCTCCGCGCCGTTGGCGGTGATCCACAGCCGGCCGACGGCGGGCGCCATCTCCAGGTCGCTGGCGCTGTCGCCGATCGCGACGGCGTCCGCCGGGTCGACGCCGCGCCGCTCGAGGTCCCAGGCGATCGCCGCGCCCTTGGAGATGCCGCGCGGCATGAGGTGGTAGACGCGGGCCAGCTGCCCCTCCGGCGCCAGCCGCAGCCGGGCCGAGGCGGGGATCGCGCCGTTGTCCTTGAGCGTCAGCCAGCCCAACCCGCGCTCGGCCAGCCACGCGTCGACGGCGAGCGGGTCCACGAACCCGCGCAGCAGCGCGTCGCCGTCGTGCGTGGTGTGCCAGGGCGCGTGCCACTCGAGCCGGCCGGGGTGGGCGGCGCACAGCGCGTCGACGACGCCGAGCTCGGCCATCACGTCCATCGGCGTGCGGCCGGCGTACTCCTCGGGCAGCTCGCCGGTCAGCCCGTGCCGCTCCCGGCCGCCCTTCCACGTCACCAGCGAGCCCAGCTCGGCGATCGCGCCGTCGGCGGCGAAGATCCGCCCCGCCTCGGTGACCTGGTCGGCGGTGCGCCCGCTGACGATCACCAGCGCGACCCCGGCGGTGTGCAGCTCCAGCAGGGCCGCGGCCGGCTCGGCGGTGGGGGAGCCGTCGGCGGCGTGCCAGAAGGACCCCCGCGGTCCGACCATCGTGCCGTCGAGGTCGGTGTAGACGATGCGCGCTGCCACGGCGCCCAGCATGGCCGGGGCCGGGGGCGGTCCCGGCAGCCGGGTAGAGTCGGGCCCGTTCCACTCATCCAGAGGGGCAGAGGGACACGGCCCGGTGAAGCCCCGGCAACCGCGCTCGCGCGAGCGGCGAGAGGTGCCAATTCCGTCCCGCGCGGCTCGACGGCCCGACGCGGGGAAGATGAGGAGGTAGTCGTCGCATGACCCTGACCGCACCCGGTTCCCTGCAGGCCGACAGCTCGGCCGGCGGCCCCGTGCCGCCCAGCCCCGCCCGTGGCCTCGTCTGTCGCAACTGCGGCGCCACCTTCGGGCTCGTCGCCGAGCACGCCTGCGCCCAGTGCTTCGGCCCGCTCGAGGTCGACTACGACCCCGAGCTCATGGCCGCCGTCACCCGCGAGCAGATCGAGGCCGGCCCGCAGAACATCTGGCGCTACGCCGCGCTGCTGCCGGTGGGCCAGGACCCGGCCGACCGCGTGTCCCTCGACCCGGGCATGACCCCGCTGGTCCGCGCCGACCGGCTCGCCGCCGAGCTCGGCATCACCGGCGGGCTGTGGGTCAAGGACGACTCGGCCAACCCCACGCACTCGTTCAAGGACCGCGTGGTCAGCCTCGCCGCCACCGCCGCGAAGGGGCTGGGCTACCGCAAGATCGCCGCGGCCTCCACCGGCAACCTGGCCAACTCGGTGGCCGCGCACGCCGCCCGCGCGGGCCTGCCGTCGTTCGTCTTCATCCCGTCCGACCTCGAGCCCGGCAAGGTCGTGCAGTCGGCGGTCTACGGCCAGACGCTGGTCGCCGTCGACGGGTCCTACGACGACGTCAACCGGCTGACCAGCGAGCTCGCCGAGACCGACGAGTTCGAGGACACCGCCTTCGTCAACCAGAACGTGCGGCCCTACTACGCCGAGGGCTCCAAGACGATGGGCTACGAGATCGCCGAGCAGCTCGGCTGGCGGATCCCGGCGCAGGTCGTCATCCCGATGGCGTCGGGCTCGCTGCTCACCAAGGTGGACAAGGCCTGGCGGGAGCTGGTGAAGGCCGGGATCGTCGCGGACACCGAGTGGCGGGTCTTCGGCGCCCAGTCGGCCGGCTGCGACCCGATCGCCACCGCCTTCGACAACGGCTGGGACGTCGTCAAGCCGGTCAAGCCCACCGGGATCGCCAAGTCGCTGAACATCGGCAACCCCGCCGACGGCCCGTACGCGCTCGACGCCATCCGCCGCACCGGCGGCGCCGTCGGCCGGGTCGGCGACGAGCAGATCGTCCAGGGCATCCGCGACCTCGCCCGCACCACCGGCGTCTTCGCCGAGACCGCCGGCGGCGTGACCGTCGCGGTGCTGCGCCAGCTGGTCGAGGACGGGCGGCTGGACCCGAGCCGGGAGACCGTCGTCCTCAACACCGGCGAGGGCCTCAAGACCCTCGACCCGCTGCTGCCGGTGGTCGGCCCGACCCACCGGGTGGAGCCGTCGCTGCGGTCGGTCCGGTCCGCGGGGCTCATCGGCTGAGCCCCCGCGGGAGGCGTAGGCTCGCGGGCGACGTCGATCCGGCGGGTGACGTCCCCCCGGATCGTCCCCGAGTCGTGTGTCCAGGATCTCCCCACAGCGGCGTGCCTGTTGTACCGTCTCGCGCGGTCGTCAGTTCCACGCACGTGTCCGACGGGCGGAAGAGCTGTACCCCGGTCCCCGGATCACGGGGACCGTCCGCACGCACCAACGTGGGAGCACACGTGGCACAGGGCACCGTGAAGTGGTTCAACGCCGAGAAGGGCTTCGGCTTCATCGCCGTCGACGGCGGCCAGGACGTCTTCGTCCACTACTCGGCCATCCAGATGGACGGGTACAAGAGCCTCGACGAGGGCCAGCGGGTGACCTTCGAGGTCGTCCAGGGCGAGAAGGGTCCGCAGGCCGACTCGGTCCGCGTCGCCTGAGCACCTCCCCACCTCCGTGCTGCGGCCCGGTTCCCTCCGCGGGAGCCGGGCCGCAGCCGTTCCCGGACCACCGCCCCCGCCGCCGGCCCGACCGGGAACAGGCGGCACCCACCCCCCGTTCTTGCACTCGGCAGGGGCGAGTGCCAGACTTCCGGTTGGCACTCGACAGTGCCGAGTGCCAATCAGGTCGGAACGGTGAGGCACAGGAGCGCGGGCCACATGGGAGCCCGCCGCGCCGGTGTCGTCCGTCGCGGGCGCCGGTCCCGGCCGTGCAGCGATCCATGCATGGAGGACATCACCACATGGCCAAGATGATCGCCTTCGAGGAAGAGGCGCGCCGCGGTCTCGAGCGGGGCATGAACACCCTCGCCGACGCCGTCAAGGTGACGCTCGGCCCCAAGGGCCGCAACGTCGTCCTCGAGAAGAAGTGGGGCGCTCCCACCATCACCAACGACGGTGTGAGCATCGCCAAGGAGATCGAGCTCGAGGACCCCTGGGAGAAGATCGGCGCCGAGCTGGTCAAGGAGGTCGCGAAGAAGACCGACGACGTCGCGGGTGACGGCACCACCACCGCCACCGTGCTGGCCCAGGCGCTCGTCCGCGAGGGTCTGCGCAACGTCGCCGCCGGCGCCAACCCGATGGCCCTGAAGAAGGGCATCGAGAAGGCCGTCGCCTCGGTCACCGAGTACCTCCTCTCGACCGCCAAGGACGTCGAGACCAAGGAGCAGATCGCCGCCACCGCGTCGATCTCCGCCGCCGACGCCGCCATCGGTGAGCTCATCGCCGAGGCGATGGACAAGGTCGGCAAGGAAGGCGTCATCACCGTCGAGGAGAGCAACACCTTCGGCCTCGAGCTCGAGCTCACCGAGGGCATGCGCTTCGACAAGGGCTACATCTCGCCCTACTTCGTCACCGACGCCGAGCGCATGGAGGCCGTCCTCGACGACCCGTACGTGCTCGTCGTCAACTCGAAGATCAGCTCGGTCAAGGACCTGCTCCCGCTGCTGGAGAAGGTCATGCAGTCGGGCAAGCCGCTGGCCATCATCGCCGAGGACGTCGAGGGCGAGGCCCTCGCGACCCTGGTCGTGAACAAGATCCGCGGCACCTTCAAGTCGGTCGCCGTCAAGGCCCCCGGCTTCGGTGACCGCCGCAAGGCCATGCTGACCGACATCGCCATCCTCACCGGTGGCCAGGTCATCAGCGAGGAGGTCGGCCTCAAGCTCGACACCGCCGACGTCTCCCTCCTGGGCCGCGCCCGCAAGGTCGTCGTCACCAAGGACGAGACGACGATCGTCGAGGGCTCGGGTGACAGCGACCAGATCGCCGGCCGGGTGAACCAGATCCGCGCCGAGATCGAGAAGTCGGACTCCGACTACGACCGCGAGAAGCTGCAGGAGCGCCTGGCCAAGCTGGCCGGTGGCGTCGCCGTCATCAAGGCCGGCGCCGCGACCGAGGTCGAGCTCAAGGAGCGCAAGCACCGCATCGAGGACGCGGTGCGCAACGCCAAGGCCGCCGTCGAGGAGGGCATCGTCGCCGGTGGTGGCGTCGCCCTGGCGCAGGCCACCGCCGTCGCGTTCGAGAAGCTGGACCTCGAGGGTGACGAGGCCACCGGTGCCAACATCGTGCGCGTCGCGCTCGAGGCGCCGCTGAAGCAGATCGCCGTCAACGCCGGCCTCGAGGGCGGCGTCGTGGCGGAGAAGGTGCGCAACTCCGAGGTGGGCCACGGCCTCAACGCCGCCACCGGCGAGTACGTGGACCTGGTCGCGGCCGGCATCATCGACCCGGCCAAGGTCACCCGCTCGGCGCTGCAGAACGCCGCCTCCATCGCGGCGCTCTTCCTCACCACCGAGGCCGTCATCGCCGACAAGCCGGAGAAGGCCGCCCCGGCCATGCCCGGTGGCGACGGCGGCATGGGCGGCATGGACTTCTGAGTCCCGCCCCCTCGCAACACCAGCAACGCCCGGCAGGGGCGGTCCCGCATCGCGCGGGGCCGCCCCTGTCGGCGTCCACGGGGCCGGACACGCGGTGGACGCCCTCTTCCGACGGCGGAGCGGGCGCCCAGCGTGTGTCCGGCCCCGTGGGGCGTCCGGCCTCAGCGCCCCTGGGGTGACGTCGTGTCCGAGGTCCCGGTGCGGCAGGCGTGGATGCTCGGGGCGCTGGAGGATGCCCTGCACGATGCGGGGTGCCCCGCGCCCGTGGCACGTCGGATCGCGCAGGACGTGCGACTGGAGGAGCGGCACGGTGGGTGGCTCGCGCTCCTCGAGGGGCACGGCACCGGTGTCGAGGCGCCGGTCCAGCGCGATGAGCGGGGCGGAAGTGACGCGGCACACCGCGGAGGACGTCGCCGCCGCCGACGCGGAGGCGGTCGACCGCTCTGCGCGTGGTGAGCCTGACCGGACACCGCTCTGGGCACTGGCCGGCCGGCCGGCGGGTCGGCGCCGGCTCTGACCGGCGCCCCTGTGATCACTCCTGGTCCAGCAGGGTCTCCCGGCACTCGGGAGCCCGCTGCAGCCGAGGTGATCACGCCGATGGCGCGCAGGTGCGGGGAAGACGACGTCCCGGCCGGGCCGCAGGGGACGACTTCCCCGCAGTTGCCGGCGGCGGGTCAGCCCCGCGGCGGCGGGAAGCAGCAGAGCCCGTCGCCCTCGGGGTCGGCGAGGACGTCCCAGCCGATCTCGCCGGCGTCCTCCTCAGGCTCGTGGCCCGGCCGGTCGTCCGAGGCCCGCACCACCGTGGCGCCGGCGGCCTGCAGCGCCGCGGAGTCGGCGACGACGTCGAGGTGCACGCGGTTCTCGACCAGCTGCTCCTCGTGCACCGGGTGGAGCCGGATCAGCGGCCCCGCGCCGGTGGGGTCCTCGATCGGCACGGGCCAGTCGTGCTCGCGTGGCGTGCCGTCGGGCAGGGTGTCGCGGCGGACGTGGCCCGGTGCGGCGCACCACCGGTCGGCGAGCGCCTGGTGGTCGCGGGCGTCGATGCAGGGGTCCTCGGAGCGGGCGGGTGCGTCGGGCACGAGCGCGCAGGGTAGGCCGACGTCGTGGCCGTGGTGATCGGGACCTCGGGGTGGCAGTACCGCGACTGGCGCGGCCGCTTCTACCCGCAGCGCCTGCCGCAGCGGCTGTGGCTGGAGCACCACGCCCGGCACTTCGCCACCGTGGAGAGCAACGCCGCGTTCTACCGGCTGCCCGAGCGCGACACCTTCGCCGCCTGGCGCGAGCGCACCCCGCCCGACTACCGCTGGGCGGTCAAGGCCAGCCGCTTCCTCACCCACGTCAAGCGGCTGCGCGAGCCCGAGGAGCCGGTGGCCCGGCTGGTGGAGCACGCCGCGGGCCTCGGCGACCGCCTCGACGTCGTCCTGCTGCAGCTGCCCCCCACGCTGCGGGCCGACGCCGGGCTGCTGCGCGACTGCCTCGCCTGCTTCCCACCGGGCATCCGGGTCGCGGTCGAGCCCCGGCACGAGAGCTGGTGGACCGACGAGGTCCGGGCGCTGCTGGAGCGCTACGGCGCCGCGCTGTGCTGGGCCGACCGCGCCGAGCGGCCGGTCACGCCGCTGTGGCGGACGGCGGGCTGGGGCTACCTGCGCCTGCACACCGGCGCCGAGGGCTGGGCCTACCCCCCGGCCGTGCTCGACCAGTGGGCGCAGCGTCTGGCGGAGGCGTACACCGACGACGAGGACGTGTTCGTGTACCTGAACAACGACCCGGGCGGCGCCGCCGTCGTCGACGCGGTCACCCTGGCCGGCGCGGTCCGCCGGGCCGGCCGCACGCCCACCCGGGTGCCGACGCCGGAGGAGGCGAGCGGCGCGGCGTGGGCCGCCGCCTGATCAGCCGAGGACGTGCGGGTCCTCGCGGTGCCGCACCCCGAGCTGCTCCGCGGCGCGCCCCAGGACCTCCTGCACGGCGAGGGTGTCGGCCAGCGGCACGACCGCGGACTCGGTGCGCCCCTCCTGCAGGCACCGCGTGACCTCGGCGAGCTCGTGCGAGTACCCGACCCCGGCCGCCGGGCGGGTGATCTCCTCGGGCTCGGCGCCGGTGCGGTGCAGCACGATCGTGGCCGGGTGGTGGAAGCGGGGGAGGACGTCGATCCAGCCGCCGGTGCCGAACACCCGCGCCTGCCCCGGCGTCGGGTAGCGCAGCGAGGTGGTCAGCGTGGCCGAGCGGCCGTCCTCCCAGCCGAGCAGCAGCGCCGCCTCGGCGTCGGCGCCGGTGGGGTAGGTGGACCCGGCGGCGGTGACGGTGTCGGGGGCGCCCAGCAGCATCTGGGCGAAGGAGACGACGTAGACGCCGAGGTCGAGCAGCGCGCCGCCGCCGAGCTCGAGGGCGAACAGCCGGTCGGCGGGGTCGTAGGCGCGGTCGACGCCGAGGTCGGCCTGCACCGAGCGCACCTCGCCGATCGCGCCGTCGGCGACCAGCTCCCGCATGCGGACGACGGCCGGCTGGAACCGCGTCCACATCGCCTCCATGACGAAGACGCCGGCCTCGCGGGCCGCCGCCACCACCTCCCGCGCGCCCGCGGTGGTGGCGGTGAACGTCTTCTCCACCAGCAGCGCCTTGCCCGCCTCGATCGCGGCGAGCGCGACCGCGTGGTGCTGCGGGTGCGGGGTGGCGACGTAGAGGACGTCGACGTCGGGGTCGGCGAGGACCTCCGCGTAGGAGCCGTAGGCGCGCTCCAACCCGTGCTGCTGCGCGAACGCCTGCGCCCGGTCGGCCGAGCGGGACGCCACGGCCACCGGCCGCGCGCCCTCCACGTGCGCGAAGTCGCCCATCACGCTCTGCGCGATGCGTCCCGGCCCCACGATGCCCCAGCGGATCTGCTCGCTCACGTCGACGACGCTAGTCGCCGGGCAGACTGCACCCGTGGCCGTGCTGATCGACAGTCCCGTCTGGCCGTGGCGGGGGCGCCGCTGGTCGCACCTGGTCAGCGACGTGTCGCACGACGAGCTGCACGCCTTCGTGGCCGCCGAGCTCGGCATCCCGCGCCGGGCGTTCCAGGGCGACCACTACGACGTCCCCGAGGACCTCTACGACGTCGCGGTGGCCGCCGGCGCCGAGCCGGTCGGGGCGCGCGAGCTGCTCGCCCGGCTGACGGCCGCGGGCCTGCGGGTCAGGAAGCGCGACCGCGCAGCAGGGTGAGCTCGGCGGCGAGGTTGGCCCGTGCCCGCGGCTCCCAGTCCCGCGTCGCCGGCAGCCGGTAGAGCGCCGGCAGCGCCAGCAGGGCCTCCAGGACGGCGATCCGCCCGGCGGTGAACACCTCGTCGGACAGGTGCCCGTACTCCTCGCGGACGGCCGAGGCGTAGGCGGCGTACGCCTCGGGCGGCCCGGCGAGGACGGCGAGGTCGGCGTCGCAGAGGACGGCGCCGTTCGCGTCGCCGTCGGCCGCGTCGTGGCCGGCGGTCAGCAGCACCAGCCGGACCACCTCGTCCAGCCGCTCCGGAGGCACCAGGCCGGCCAGCCCCGCGCGCGCCCGCCCGGCGCTGGCCTGCTCGTTGTCGCCGCGACGGGGGTCGTAGACCACGTCGTGGTACCAGGCGGCCAGCGCGACGGCGGCCGGGTCGTCCGCGGCCGGGCCGAGCGCGCCGACCAGCCCGAGGACGGCGGCCAGGTGGTGCAGGTCGTGGTAGCGGCGGTGCGGCTCGCTCCACGCGGCGACGACGGCGGCCCACTCGTCGCGCGCGGCGGGGGAGTCGCCGGTCAGGGCCGCGAAGTCCTCGTAGGCGATCACGCGACCCCGCAGCGGCGCAGGGTGAGCAGCGCCAGCGCGCGGGCCACGGCGGTCACGTCGGCCACCGGCACCCGCTCGGCCGGGCCGTGCGCGAGGTGCAGGTCGCCCGGGCCCAGGTGCAGCGCGGGGACGCCCGCGGCCGCGTACAGCCGCAGGTCGGTGCCGGCCGCCACCGCCCGCTCCGGCGGCGGCGCCCCGCCCGCGTCGACGACGGCGCCCCGGACCTGCCCGAGCAGCTCGTGGCCCGCCGGCAGCTGCCCGCTGGCGAACGCGCCCCCGGTCCACGTGACCTGCACCGGGTGCGTGGCCAGCCACGGGTGCCCGGCGCAGAACGCCCCCAGCCGCTCCTCGAACGCCGCGCGGGCCGCCTCGACCGGCTCGCCCAGCCGCACGCCGTAGCGGCCCTCGGCGACCAGCCGGTCGGGCACGCTGGAGGCCCAGTCGCCGGCGCGCACCGTGCCGATCGACAGCCCGAACGGGAACCGCTCGCCGGCGAAGCGGGGGTCGGCGTCGCGCTGCCGCTCCGCCTCGAACGCGCGCAGGTCGGCGTGCACCTGCGCGAACAGCTCCACGGCGCTGACGCCGCGGTCGCGCACCGCCGCGTGGGCCGCGTGGCCGGTCACCTCCAGCCGGAAGGTCAGCGCGCCGGCCGCCGCGGTGACGACGGCGCCGTCGGTGGGCTCGGGGATGACGCAGGCGTCGCCGCGGTGCCCGCGGGCGAGGGTGGCCCACGCGCCCAGGCCGCCGTCCTCCTCGCCGACGACGCTGTGCAGCGCCACCGGCCGGCGCAGGCGCACGCCCGCGGCGCGGACCGCGGCCAGCGCGGCGAGCGCCGAGACCAGGCCGCCCTTCATGTCGCAGGCGCCGCGGCCGTGCACCGCGCCGCCGTCGAGCCGCGGGGTGAACGGGTCGCCGGCCCACAGCGCGCGGTCGCCGGTCGGGACGACGTCGGTGTGCCCGCACAGCACCAGCGCCGGGTCGCCGTCGTCGGCGCCGGGCAGCGTGCCGACGACGCCCCACGCCTCGTCGCGCTCGACCTCCTGGCCGGGCGCGTCCGGCGCGGTGGCGGCCGCCGCGAGGTCGATCGCCCAGCGGTCGACGTCGCAGCCCAGCGCGCCGAGCTCGCCGGCGACCAGGGCCTGCGCCTCGCTCTCGGCCGCGGTGCCGCCCACCGAGGGGACGGCGACCAGGCGGCACAGCAGGCCGACCGCGGCGGCCTCGTCGACGGCGTCCAGGACGGCGGCCTCGGCACGGCTCAGGTCGGGCACGGCTCGGCAGTCTGGCACGGGGGCGGCGGTTACCGTCGCCGCCGTGACACAGCCCCTCCCGCCGCCCGGCTGGTACCCCGACCCCGCCGGCAGCGGCGGCTCCCGCTGGTGGGACGGTCGGACGTGGACCGGGCACGTCCAGCAGCCGGCCCCGCATCCCCGGGTCCCGCAGCAGGCGCCGGTCCAGCAGCCGGTCCAGCAGCCGGTCCAGCCGGCGTACGGCGGCCAGCAGCAGTACGGCCCGCAGCAGCAGTACGGCGCCCAGCCGCGCCGCTCGGTGCTGCACGACCAGCCGGTGCTGCTGGTCGACCAGAAGACCAAGCTGGTCGAGCTGACCAACGAGTACGCCGTCCTCGACGGCAACGGCACGCAGATCGGCGCCGTGGTCGAGGTCGGGCAGTCGGCGGCCAGGAAGGTCGTCCGCTTCGTGAGCAGCCTCGACCAGTACCTCACCCACCGCCTCGAGGTGCGCGACGCGTACGGGCCGGTCCTCGTGCTCACCCGCCCGGCGAAGCTGGTCAAGTCGCGGGTCGTCGTCGAGACGCCCGAGGGCGCTCCGGTGGGGGAGATCGTCCAGGCCAACGTGTTCGGCCGGATCCGCTTCGACCTCGTGGTGGGCGGTCAGCTCGCCGGCGCGATCCAGGCGGAGAACTGGCGGGCCTGGGACTTCTCGATCACCGACTCCCCGGGGAGCGAGGTCGCCCGCATCACCAAGACGTGGGAGGGCCTGGCGCGCACGCTGTTCACCACCGCCGACCGCTACGTCGTGCGGGTGCACGCCCGGCTGCCCGAGCCGCTGGCGAGCCTTGTGCTGGCCTCGGCGCTGACCGTCGACACGGCGCTCAAGCAGGACTCCCGCGGATTCGGCTGATCCGCGCGTGTCGCGGCCGGGAGCGGGGTACCGTTGGTGGTGTCCGGACCGGGCGATCTGTGTCCCCGGGTGCCAATTGGATACCGCCTTCGCGGACCACCGCCCCGGCCTCGGCCGGGGGTCTGGAGCCGCGTCGTGCTTCTCGCCGCGAGGCGACCAGAGCCCGGTCCGGACCCATCCCTCAGCTCCCCAGCACCCAGCCGCCGGGGTCGGCCAGGGCAGCTGCCTCCGCGGGCCCCCAGGAGCCCGGCTCGTAGGGGCGCACCTCCGGCCGGTCCCCGAGCACCGGCGCGACCGCCCGCCACGCCCGCGCCAGCCCGCTGCTGGTGGTGAACAGCGACCGGTCGCCGACCAGGACGTCGTGGAGCAGCGTGGCGTAGGGCGGCAGCGGCTCGCCCTCGGGCACCGCGCCCAGGTCCAGCGACGCCTCCGCCACCGACAGCTCCAGCTCCGGCCCCGGGCGCTTGGCCACCAGCCCGAGGTCCAGCGCGCCGGCACCCGACAGCGACAGCGAGACGGTGTTCCCGCCGCCGGGCACCGCGCCCACCGGGCCGTCGGGCCGGCGCAGCACCAGCGTGACCCGCTGCCGGCTGTCGGCCATCCGCTTGCCGGTGCGCAGCAGGAACGGGACGCCGTGCCAGCGGTCGGTGTCGATCCACAGCCGCGCCGCGACGAAGGTGTCGGTCGTGCTGTCGTCGGCGACGCCCTCGAGGTCCCGGTAGCCGGTGAACTGCCCGAGGACGACGTCCTCGCGGGCCAGCGGCCGGAACGCCGCGACCACCGCCTCGCGGGCCTCCTGCAGGTCGCCCGGGGTCAGCGACACCGGCGGCTCCATCGCCACCTCGGCGGCCACCTGGAACAGGTGGGTGACCAGCATGTCGAGGGTGGCGCCGGTGGCGTCGTAGAACTCGGCGCGGTCGGCGACGTCGAGGGTCTCGGGCACGTCGACCTGCACCTGCGCCACGTGCTCCCGGCTCCACACCGAGGAGAACAGCCCGTTGGCGAAGCGCAGCACGTGCAGGTCCTGGGTGGCCTCCTTGCCGAGGAAGTGGTCGATGCGGAAGACCTGCTCCTCGTCGAGCACCGCGTGCACGAGCTCGTCGAGCTCGCGGAACCCCTCGGGTGAGGTGCCGTAGGGCTTCTCGTAGACGACGCGGGCGCCGTCGGCCAGCCCGTGGGCGTCCAGGGCCCGGGTGATGCCGCCGAACGCCTCGGGCGGGACGGCGAGGTAGTGCACGAGCTGGACGTCGTCGCCGAGCTCCTCGCGGGCGCGGGCCACGGCGTCGGGCAGCTGCCCGGGGTCGTCCGGGGCGAAGCCGCCGCCGGCGAAGCGCAGCCGCTCGGGCAGCCCCTCGGCGGGCTCCCCGTCGCCGTGCTCGGCCAGGGCGTCGCGGACCAGGTCGCGGAACTCGTCGTCGGAGCGCTCGCCGCGGCCGCTGCCGACGATCCGCCAGTCCGGCGGGAGCAGCCCGCGGCGCTGCAGGACGTCGAAGGCCGGCAGCACCATGCGCGCGGCCAGGTCGCCGGTGGCGCCGAACAGGACGAAGACGGTGGGGCGGAGGTCGGCCATGCGCCCAGCCTCGCCGCACGGCCCCTCAGGCGCGCGCCGGGTGCGTCTGAGGGGGCCTCAGGCGCCGGGGGTGGGCGGGGACTGCCCGGTCGCCCGATGCCCGCGCCGCCGCCTCAGCACGACCGTGGTCGCCGTCCCCACCGGACAGGCACACGGACACAGACGCGAGGAGCCCACCGTGACCATCTACCCCAACCCCGGACTCGAGGCCGAGCTCGCCTACCGGCGCGAGGTCCTGCGGGAGCTCGGCCGCGGCACCCGCACCCGCCGCGGGCCGTGGCGCTCCCGGCGGTCCCGCTGACGGAGGACCCCCTCCCTCGCCGCCCCCCCCGCAGGCCCGGGGCGGTGCCCTGGAGGGGGCCGCCGACGGCCGTCCCGTCGGCGGCCCGTGCCACGATCGCCGACGTGGCGCGGTGGGACGAGCGGCCCCTGGTGGGGCGGACGGCTGAGCTGGCCACCCTCCTGTCCGCCGTCGACCGGGCGGTCGCCGGCCGCGGCGCGGCCGTGCTGGTCGCGGGGGACGCCGGCGTCGGCAAGTCCCGCCTGCTCGACGAGCTGACGGGGCGCGCGGCCGCCCGCGGCCTGCGGGTGCTCACCGGCCACTGCGTCGACCTCGGCGAGGTCGGCCTGCCCTACCTGCCCTTCGTCGACCTGCTGCGTCCCGTCGCCGACGAGCTCGGCGACGGTGCCGCCGCGCTGTTCGCCGCGCGGTCGGCCGCCGCGCGCGAGTCCGAGGCGGCCGACCTGGGCAGCCCGGTCCGCGCACTCCGGCCGCCGGTCGACGACGGCCGGCTGCAGCTGTTCGAGGCGGTGGCCACCGCGCTGTCCGGGCTCGCCGCCGACACCCCGCTGCTGGTGGTGCTCGAGGACCTGCACTGGGCCGACCGCTCCAGCCGCGACCTGGTCCGCTACCTGCTGGCCCGGCTGACCGGCGAGCCGGTCGCCGTCGTCGCCTCCTACCGCTCCGACGACCTGCACCGCCGCCACCCGCTGCGGCCGCTGCTGGCCGAGCTGGTCCGGCTGCCCGGTGTCGAGCGGCTGGACCTCGGCCCGCTGCCCGACGCCGACGTCGAGCAGCTGGTGCGCGGGCTGGCCGCGGGCGTGCCCGACCGCACCGTCGACGACGTCGTCGCCCGCGCGGAGGGCAACGCCTTCTACGCCGAGGAGCTGCTGGCCGCGGGCCTCGCGGGGGAGTCGCTGCCGCTGCTGCTCACCGACGTGCTGCTGGCCCGGGTCGAGCAGCTGAGCCCGGCCGGGCAGCAGGTGCTGCGGGTGGCCGCGGTCGCCGGCCGGCGGGTGCGGCACGAGCTCGTCGCGGCGGTGGGCGGGCTGGCGCCCGCCGACCTGGAGGCGGCGCTCGGCGAGGCGGTGCACTCGCACCTGCTCGTCGTCGACCCCGACGGCGCCTACCGCTTCCGGCACGCCCTGGTGCGCGAGGCCGTGCTGGCCGACCTGCTGCCCGGCGAACGGGTCCGGCTGCACGCCGCCGTCGCCGCGCACCTCGCCGGCGTCCCGGGGGCGGGCACCGCGGCCGAGCGGGCGCACCACCTGCGGGAGAGCAACGACCTGGCCGGCGCCCTGTCGGCCTCCCTGGACGCCGCCGACGAGGCGCGCCGGCTGGCGGCCCCGGCCGAGCAGCTGCAGCACCTGGAGGCGGTGCTCGCGCTGTGGCCGGCGGTGCCCGACGCGGCGGCGCGGGCCGGGCGGTCGCAGGCGGAGCTGCTGCTGGACACCGCGGCCGCCGCCCGCCGCGGCGGGGAGCTGCACCGGGCGGTGGCGCTGCTGCGCTCGGCGCAGGACCTGCTCGGCCCGGACGGCGACCGGGAGCTGCGCGCGCGGGTGCACTCGACGCTGGCGCAGGCGCTGGGTCGCATCGAGGACCAGGCCGCCGCGCTGCGGGAGAGCACGGCGGCGATGGCGCTGGTGCCGGCCGTCCCGCCGTCGCCGGTGCGCACCTGGGCGGCGGCCACGCACGCCCGCGTCTGCTACGACGTCGGTCGCCGCGCCGAGGGCGACGCCGCCGCCGAGGAGGCGCTGGCCGCGGCCGACGCGCTGGGGCTCGACGGCGCGTGGGCCGACGTCGCGGTGTCGCTGGCCCGCTCGCGCGGCGGGGAGGAGCTGCCCGCGCGGCTGGAGGAGGCGCTGGCCCGTGCCCGCCGGTCGGGGGACCCCGACGTCGAGATGCGGGTGCTGTTCAACCTGGCGATCGTCGCCTACGAGGCCGGCTGCTCGGGCGAGACGCTGCGGTGGAGCGACACCGCGCTGGCGCGGGCCGCCGAGCTCGGCGTCGAGTGGTCCTTCTACGCCGCGGAGCTGCGTCACCTCGGCGTCGTCTCGCGGTACGTCGTCGGCGACTGGGACGGCAGCCTGGCGCTGGCCGACCGGCTGGCCCGGGTGCCCGAGATGGCCGCGCACGTGCGGGCGGCGGGGCTGCTCGTGCAGGTCGGCCGCGGCGACCCGGCCGCCGCGGAGCGGATCGCGTGGGCGCGCGGCCTGGTCGGCCGGCTGGACGCGCACGTGCTGCTGCTCCTGGCCACGGCCGGGGCGGAGATCGACCTGGCCGCGTGGGCCGGCGACCCGGCCACCGCCCTGGCCACCGCGCGGTCGGCCACGGAGACGCTGACCGGGCTGTGGGGCGACGACCGGCTGGCCGTCGTCCGGCTCGCCGCGACCGCGCTGGCGCCGGTCGGCGACGCGGCGGCCACCGCCCGGCTCACCGGCGACGCCGCCGCGGAGCGCGAGTGGACGGCGGCGGGGGAGTCGCTGGTGGCGATCGCCCGCTCGGCGGTGGAGGCGCACGCCCGCCTGATCGGCCCGCACGGCGTCGAGGCGGCGGCCTGGATCGCGAGGGTGGAGGCCGAGGCGGCGCGGCTGGCCGGGCGCCCGGCGCCGGAGCTGTGGGCGGCCGCCGTCGAGGCCTTCGGCTACGGGCACGTGTACGAGCAGGCCCGGAGCCGGTGGCGGCTGGCCGAGGCGCTGGTCGCCGCCGGCGACCGGGAGACCGCGCTGGAGCCGCTGACCCGGGCCGCTGACGCCGCGCGCGAGCTGGGCGCGGCGCCGCTGCTGGCCGCGGTCACCGCGCTGGCCCGCCGGGCGCGGCTGGAGCTGCCCGGCGCCGGGCGGGTGGTGGAGACGGCGGCGGTGTTCACCCCGCGCGAGACCGAGGTGCTGGCCCTGCTCGCCCGCGGCCGCACCAACCGGCAGATCGGCGGCGAGCTCTACATCAGCGAGAAGACCGCCAGCGTGCACGTGAGCAACATCCTGGCCAAGCTCGGCGCCGGCTCCCGCACCGAGGCCGTGGCCCTGGCCGCCGCGAGGGGCCTGCTGCCGACCGGCTGACCGGGCCTCCGGGACGATCACGGAGCCGCGGTGGCGACACCCCGGGCGGAGTCGGCGTGTCGCCACGCGGGCGCCGTGATCGCGGGGACGGGGCGCCGGACCGCTGTGCACCTCCGCGGACGTGCACACCGCCTCAGAGCATCGTGCGCAGACGCTCGCGGCGGGCGCGCAGGACCTCGACCGGCGCCGAGGCCGACGGCGGCCCGGGCACGTGCTGGCGCAGCTGCGTGTGCACCACCGCGTGCGGCGTCGACGTCTTCGCCGACACCCGGCTGACCAGGCGGTTGATCTCCCGCCGCAGCTCGGCGACGTCGCGCCAGCCACGGCCGGCGTCGTCCTCGTCGGGGTGGTCCTCGACGATCGGCAACTCGCCGGTGTCCTCCTCGTGCACCCGCTGGGCGATCCGCAGCCGCAGCTCGTCGTCGCGCTTGGCCAGCAGCGACGCCGTCTGCTCGGCGGTGAGCAGGCCGGGGATGCCGAGGAACTCCTCGTCCTCCGGCGCGACGGCGACCGCGCCGGAGCCCTCGCCGGTGTGCGCCGTCCCGCCGTGCAGCACGTGCGCGAACCGGGCCTCGGCCTCCAGCGCCTCCCACTGCTTCAGGCCGACCGCCTCGCGTTCCTTGGGCGGCAGCGGGTCGAGGTCGAGCGCCTCGGGGTCCTTCGCCTTCGGCGGCGGCATGACGTGGTTGCGTTCCTTCTCCATGGACGCCGCCAGCGAGAGCAGCGGCCGCACGGCGGGGAGGAACACCGTCGCCGTCTCGTGCGACGCCCGGGAGCGGACGACGCGGCCGACGGCCTGGGCGAAGAACAGCGGCGTGCGGTAGGAGGTCATCCACGCCAGGACGGCGGCGCGCGGGACGTCGACGCCCTCGGAGATCATCCGCACGCAGACGGCGATCCGCGCGGACCCGGTCGAGAAGCGCTCGATCTTCTTCGACGCCTTGGGGTCGTCGGACAGGATCAGCTCGGGCGCCTTGCCGGTGATCCGCTTGACGATGCGGGCGTAGGCGCGGGCGTCGTCCTGGTCGCTGGCGAGGATCAGCCCCGCGGCGTCGGGCATGCCGCCGTGCTCGCGCAGCTGGGTGATCCGGTCGTCCATCGCGGCGACGACGTGCGGCACCCACTGGCCCTTGGGGTCCAGGGCGGTGCGCCAGGCGGCCATCTCCACCGAGCGGGTGCCGGCCTCCGACAGCGACGCGGCCACGACCTCACCGGCCGAGTTCCGCCAGCGCGAGGTGCCGGTGTAGGCGGCGAAGACGACGGGGCGGACGACGTTGTCGGCCAGCGCCTCCTTGTAGCCGTAGGTGTAGTCGGCGCGGCTGACCAGCCCGGCGCCGGCCTCCCCGGCGTCGCCCTCGAAGCCGTCCTCCTCGTAGCGCACGAAGGGGATCCGCTCGTCGGGCTTGGTGCGGAACGGCGTCCCGGTCAGGCACAGCCGGCGGGCGGCGAAACCGTAGGCCTCCTCGATCGCCTCGCCCCACGACAGGCCGTCGCCGGCGTGGTGCACCTCGTCGAGGACCACCAGCGTCTTGACGGCGGTGGCGCGGGCGGCGTGCAGCATCGGCTTGCCCGCGACCTGCGCGTACGTCGTCACGTAGCCCTGGGTGCCGGCGCGCACCGGGCCGACGGCGTTGGTGAGGCCCGGGTCGAGGACGATGCCCATCCGGTCGGCGGCGTCGGCCCACTGCATCCGCAGGTGGTCGGTCGGGCAGACCACGATCACCCGGCCCACCTCGCGCCGCTGCAGCAGCCGCGAGGCCAGGGTCAGCGCGAAGGTGGTCTTGCCGGCGCCCGGGGTCGCGGTGACCAGGAAGTCCTTGGGGGAGGACTCCTCGTAGCGCTCGAGCGCCGCCTGCTGCCAGGCCCGGAGCGGTCGGCTGGTCGTCTGCGGGGCGATCGCCCCCGCCCGTGCTGCACTCGCCATCTCGCGGACCATCCTGCCTGGCGCACGGCGGACACGCCCGACCGGCCACCTCCCGCGCGCCCGCCCGCGGCCGTCGTATACGCGGCCCGCGGCACGCGCCTGAGCTGCGGTTACGCCCGCGCCGACCGGTGCGGCGTGGCAGGCCTCACACCGGGAACGGACCGGTCCGGCGCGTCCCGCCGGCCCCACCCGCCCGCCGCGTCGAGGCCGGGCGCTCAGTGCGTGAGCTTGAGCCCGACCACGCAGCCGACGATGCCGAGCAGGAGCAGCACGCGCAGCGCGGACAGCGGCTCCTCGCCCGACGCCATGGCGTAGCCGGCGGTCAGGGCCGCGCCGATGCCCACCCAGACCGCGTACGCCGTCCCGACGGGCAGGGTGCGCATCGCCCAGGCGAGGCCGAGCATGCTGCCGACCAGGCCGAGGACGAACACGACCGTCGGCGCCGGCCGGGTGAAGCCCTCCGTGCGGCCGAGGGCGGTCGCCCACACCGCCTCGAGGGCACCGGACAGGACGAGGACGAACCAGGACACGACGACTCCCGTGGACGCCGTCTTGTCGCTGTCCGGGTACGGCGCTGCTCGTCCGGGGGTCCGCCGCGGACCCGCCTCCACCGTCGCACACCCCGGCGGTCCGGGGTGGTGAGAACGGCCACCACCTCAGGAGGTCAGGCCCCGCAGCACCGCGAGCGCGCGCCGCGGCGCCGTGCCGGCCGGCAACCGCCCGAGGTCCCGCTCACCGGCCACGCGGGCATCCTGCCCGGCTGCCGGGTCCGGAGACGGCCGCGGCCCCGGGTCACGAGGACCGGGGGCCGCGGCGAGGGCTCTAGTCGGCGGGCTCGTCGACCCAGTCGGGGCCGTTGACCTCGCCCGGGCCGGCCAGGTCGGCGGCGTCGACGATCGTGTACGCGTAGCCCTGCTCGGCCAGGAAGCGCTGCCGGTGGGCGGCGTACTCGGCGTCGAGGGTGTCGCGGCTGACCACCGTGTAGAAGTGCGCCTGCCGGCCGTCGGCCTTCGGCCGGAGCACCCGGCCCAGCCGCTGGGCCTCCTCCTGCCGCGACCCGAAGGTCCCCGACACCTGGACGGCGACCGCGGCCTCGGGCAGGTCGATGGAGAAGTTGGCGACCTTCGACACGACGAGCGTCGTGACCTCCCCGGCGCGGAACGCGTCGAAGAGCTTCTCCCGCTCGCGGTTGGTGGTCGACCCCTGGATCACCGGGGCGTCCAGCGCCCGCCCGAGCTCCTCGAGCTGGTCGAGGTAGGCGCCGATGACCAGCTTCTGCTCGCCGGGGTGCCGCTCGAGCACCCGCCGGATCACGGGCAGCTTCGACGACGCCGTCGCCGCGATCCGGTACCGCTCCTCGGGCTCGGCGACCGCGTAGGTCATCCGCTCCTCGTCGTCGAGACCGACCCGCACCTCGATGCACTCGGCCGGGGCGATGTAGCCCTGCGACTCGATGTCCTTCCACGGCGCGTCGTAGCGCTTGGGCCCGATCAGCGAGAAGACGTCGTCCTCCCGCCCGTCCTCGCGCACCAGCGTCGCGGTCAGGCCCAGCCGCCGGCGGGACTGCAGGTCGGCGGTGAGCCGGAAGATCGGCGCCGGCAGCAGGTGCACCTCGTCGTAGACGATGAGGCCCCAGTCCTGGGCGTCGAACAGGTCCAGGTGCCGGTACTCGCCCTTCCGGCGGGTGGTCATCACCTGGTAGGTCGCGATGGTGACCGGGCGGATCTCCTTGCGCTCGCCCGAGTACTCGCCGATCTCGTCCTCGGTCAGCGTGGTGCGGGCCAGCAGCTCGCGCTTCCACTGCCGCCCGGAGACGGTGTTGGTCACCAGGATCAGCGTGGTCGCCCGGGCCTGGGCCATCGCCGCGGCGCCGACCAGCGTCTTGCCGGCGCCACAGGGGAGGACGACGACGCCCGAGCCGCCGGCCCAGAACCCGTCGACGGCCTCCTGCTGGTAGTCGCGCAGGTGCCAGCCGTCCTGCGCCAGCTCGATCGGGTGCGCCTGCCCGTCGACGTAGCCGGCGAGGTCCTCGGCCGGCCAGCCCACCTTGAGCAGCGCCTGCTTGAGCCGCCCGCGCTCGGAGGGGTGCACCACGACGGTGTCGGGGTCGATCCGCGCCGCGAGCATCGGCGCCACCCGCTTGGAGCGGACGACCTCCTCGAGGACGGCGCGGTCGGTGGTGGTGAGCACCAGCCCGTGCACCGGGTTGTTGACCAGCGTCAGCCGGCCGAAGCGGTCCATCGTGTCGGCGACGTCGACCAGCAGCGCGTGCGGCACCGGGTAGCGCGAGTAGCGCACCAGCGCGTCGACGACCTGCTCGGCGTCGTGCCCGGCGGCGCGCGCGTTCCACAGCGCCAGCGGGGTGACCCGGTAGGTGTGCACGTGCTCGGGCGAGCGCTCGAGCTCGGCGAACGGGGCGATGGCCGCGCGGCACTCGCGGGCCGCCGGGTGGTCGACCTCGAGCAGCAGCGTCTTGTCCGACTGGACGATGAGGGGTCCGTCGTTCACGGGGGTGGGTGCCTCTCCTCGGCGGGTGGGCGTCTGTCAGGTCAACCGTTGCCGGCGGCCGGGGCTTCCTCGTCGACCAGCGCGACGGAGGTGATCCGGTGCACCGCGAAGGTGCGGTTCTCCTGCCGGCGTTCGTCCCACCCCTGGAGGAAACCACCGGCCAGTGACACCGGCTGCACCACGCGCTGGCTGCCGCTGCCCTGGGCGTCGACGTAGCCCAGCCACACCGGGGAGCCGTCCCGGACGGCGCGGGCCAGCAGCTCCAGCGTGCCCGCGGTGGTCACCCCGGGGACCTGCCGGACCGGGGCGGTGGGGCGGGCGGCGAGCGCGGCGTCGCCGGCCCGGATCTCGCGGACGGTCGCCTCCGCCTCGGCCGGCGTCAGCGGGCGCCCGGCGGCCGACGGCGGCGGCCCGGGACGGCGGCCGGCGGCGCGGGGCCGGGCCGGCGGGCGGGTCAGGACGGCGCCGCCCGGCGACTCCCCGGCCGGTGCGTACCCGGCCTGCCGCAGCACGGTGAGCACCTCGTCGGCGCCCAGCCCGCTGACCAGCACGCCCGGGGCCAGCCGGCGCAGCTCGGCGGCCGCCGTCCGCCGGTCGCCGAGCACCTGGGACAGCAGCCCGTGGTCGTCGGAGCGGACGTAGCACTCGATCGCGCCGACCCGCAGCCGGCCGTGCTGACGGGCGACGTCGTCGACCAGGTACCGCAGCGCCTGCGGCACCGGCGTCCGCGAGGCGCGGGCGAAGAACTCGTGCAGGTCGGTGGCCGACCACCCGGCGTCCAGCGCCCGGCGCACCGAGGACTCCGACACCCGGAACACCGTCGCCCCGCCGGAGGACTCGACGTCGGCGACGACGGCGAGGGTGTCGGCGAGGTCGGACACCAGCGGGCCGGGGGCGACGAGGGTGAGGTCGGGCTGGGCGAGGACGTGGTCGACCGGCTCGGGCAGCAGCCCCTGCACCCCGTCGGCCGCGCCCTCCTCGCCGCGGGTCAGCAGGCCGCGCCCGCCGGTGGACAGCACGCCGCCCACCAGGACGCCGAGCCGCGCGGCCTCCGCGAGCATGTCCGGCACCGGCGCGAGCCGGTCGGCGCGCCGCGGGGTCCGCCAGCGCAGCAGCGCGACGAGGTCGTCGGGCGCCAGCCCGCGGCCGGGCGGGGCGTCCAGCAGCGCGGCCAGCGCCGAGCGGCGGATCGCCGGGGCGGTGTGCCGGACCAGGTCCGGCGACAGCGCGTTGACCGCCTTGCCCGCCACGTCCCGCGACCCGACCAGCGAGGGCAGCCGGGTGCTGTCCAGCCAGCCCGCGACCAGCGTCGCCCACCGGTCGGGCAGCGGCTGCTCGCGCCACAGGTCGTAGCCGCGGGTGGGCAGCCACTCGTCGCGGTGCGGCCCGCCGACGTCGAGCAGCCCCGCGGCGAAGGCCAGCTCCAGCAGCCACCCGGCGTCGGCCTCGGACACCGACAGTGCCCTGGCCAGCCGCTTGCGGTCCCGGACGGCGACCCCGCCGCTGCGCAGCAGCCCGGCCGGCTCCTCCTCGAGCACCGCCAGCAGCTCGCCGACCCGCCCGACCGCCTCCAGCGCCGCGCCGGCGGCCTGCCGGTCGACCGCGGCCGGGTCCCGCTCCACGGCGGCCGGCTCCGGGCGCAGCCGCGGCGGGCCGTAGGGGAGGTCCCCGCGCAGCAGGAGCCCGATCTCGCGCGGCAGCTCGACGTTGAGCGCGTCGATGCGGGCCAGCAGCCCGGCCTGCAGCAGCCGCCGGGCGGGGGAGGCCGCGCCGCCGCCGGTCTCGGGCAGGTGCCCGACCGGGCGGTCGCCGGCCAGCCGCTCGAGCACCTCGCGCTCGGCGGGGGCCAGCGCGCCGACGGCGGCGGCCAGGTCGGCGGGCAGGGTCACCCGGAGCTCGACGGCCCGGCGGCCGAGGCCCGCGGGGTACCGGACGGCGCGGCGCACCTGGTCGGGGGCGTGCAGGACCTCGTCACCCCACAGCAGCGCCCGGGTGGTCAGCCGCTCGACCGCCGCGTCGACGACGTCCTCGGGCAGCCCGGGCAGCGCCGCGACGACGTCGGCGGCCTCCACGCCGTCGGTGGGGGCGAGCAGCACGACGTCGAGCACCTGCAGGGTGGCGGCGTCGAGGTCGTCGAGGGCGCGGTCCACCGACACGGGCACCGCCAGCCGGCTGGCCAGCGCGACGACGTCGGAGGGCGCGGGCCGGGCCACGTCGGGCCGCGCGGCCAGCAGCGCCCCGAGCTGGGCGTCGCTGCGGGTGCGCAGCCACGCGGCCAGCGTGGCGGGGCGGTCGGCAGGCATCCGGACCACGTTACGTCCGCGCCCGCCCGTGCCGCCCGGACGGCCGGTCCTGCCAGCATGGACGCCGTGCAGCCGGCCGCCGACGACCCGCACACCCGGAGCGCCCTCGAGGGCTACCGGGCCGGCGCCCTGCGCTGGCTGGCGGGCGGGCTGATCGCCGTCGTCCTGGCCGTGCTGCTCGGCGCCGTCGCCGTCGCCGTCGCCGAGGACCGCGGCCGCCCGCTGCCGCTGGCCGGCACGGTCGTCGTCGGGCTGGTGGTCGTCGGGCTGGTCGCCGTCGGCGCGGGCCTCGGCGCGCTGGCCCGCGCCCTGCGCTGGCGGCGGGCGCTGGCCGCCGTCCCCTGGCAGCGCGGGCTGCTGCGCATCGCCGGGCCGGCGATCGTCGCCTTCGAGCCCGAGGGCTACGACGAGTGGGACCCCACCCAGGAGCCGGTGCGGCTCACGCTGGTGAGCACCTCGGTCTGGCGCACCCGCCAGGTGCAGGGGCTCGACGGCGGCGAGGTGCGGCTCGCGCCGGTCGGCCCGGGGGAGTGGGTGCTCACCGCCGAGGGGCTGCCCACCCTCTACGGCGCCCGGTCCGCCCGGTCCGCCCGCCGCGCTCCCCGCGAACGGGGGTGACGTGGGCGGGGCTGCTGCGGGTAGGACCCGGGGCACGCGAGAATGACGCCGCACGTGCGTCCCCCGAGGGAGCGCACCGGACACGGAGGCGAGATGGCCAAGCGCAACGAGAAGCACGCCCACCTGGTGGAGCCGACCTGGGGCCAGTCGGAGAACGCCGGCCCGCCGGTGACCGAGTTCCTCGGTGAGATGGCCGGCCCGCTGTCCCCGTTCGGCGAGGACCACAGCTTCCCGCTGCCGCCGGACCGCATCCGCTACGCCCACCCCACGGACAAGCCCAACCGGGCCGGGGTGCAGCTGCCCGAGAACCGGCGGCCGTGACCACCCCCGCGCTGCCGTCCTACGCCAGCGGCACCTCGACCGTCCCCCTGCTCGGGGACACCATCGGTGCGGACCTCGACCGGACGGCAGCGCGGGTGGGCGACCACGAGGCGCTCGTCGAGTGCGCCACCGGTCGCCGCTGGACGTACCCGCAGCTGGTCGCCGACGTCGACGCCTGCGCCCTCGGCCTCGACGCCCTCGGCGTGCGGAAGGGCGACCGGGTCGGCATCTGGGCGCCCAACTGCGCCGAGTGGGTGTTCGTCCAGTACGGCACCGCCAAGCTCGGCGCGATCCTGGTCAACATCAACCCGGCGTACCGCACGCACGAGCTGGCCTACGTGCTGCGCCAGGCCGGCATCTCCGTGCTGGTCGCCGCGCCGGAGTTCAAGACCAGCGACTACCGGGCGATGGTGGCCGAGGTCCGCGACGACTGCCCCGACCTGCGCGAGGTCGTCTTCCTCGGCGACCCGGAGTGGGAGCGGCTGCTGGACACCGGCCGGGCCGCCGACCGCGGGCTGCTCGCCGAGCGCGCCGCCGAGCTCTCGCCCGACGACCCGATCAACATCCAGTACACGTCGGGCACCACCGGCTTCCCCAAGGGCGCCACGCTGTCCCACCACAACCTGCTCAACAACGGGTTCTTCGTGGGCGAGGGCTGCGGCTACACCGAGGCCGACCGGATCTGCATCCCGGTGCCCTACTACCACTGCTTCGGCATGGGGATGGGCAACCTCGGGGCCACCAGCCACGGCGCCACGATGGTCATCCCCGCGCCCGCCTTCGACCCGGCGGCCACGCTGCGGGCGGTGCAGGACGAGCGGTGCACGTCGCTGTACGGCGTCCCGACGATGTTCATCGCCGAGCTGGCGCTGCCGGACTTCGGCACCTACGACCTCTCCAGCCTGCGCACCGGGATCATGGCCGGCTCGCCCTGCCCGGTCGAGGTGATGAAGCGGGTGGTCACCGAGATGGGCATGACCGAGGTGACCATCTGCTACGGCATGACCGAGACCTCGCCGGTCTCCACCCAGACCGGCGCCGACGACGACCTCGACCGCCGCACCTCGACCGTCGGCCGGGTGCACCCGCACCTGGAGGTCAAGGTCGTCCACCCCGAGACCGGCATCACCGTGCCGCGCGGGACGCCGGGGGAGTTCTGCACCCGCGGCTACTCGGTGATGCTCGGCTACTGGGACGAGCCGGAGAAGACCGCCGAGGTCGTCGACGCCGCCCGCTGGATGCACACCGGCGACCTCGCCGTCATGGACGAGGCCGGCTACCTCAACATCGTCGGCCGGATCAAGGACATGGTCATCCGCGGCGGGGAGAACGTGTACCCGCGCGAGGTCGAGGAGTTCCTCTACACCCACCCCGACGTTGTCGACGCGCAGGTGATCGGCGTCCCCGACGAGCGGTACGGCGAGGAGCTCATGGCCTGGGTCCGGCTGCGCGAGGGCGCCGAGCCGCTCACGCCGGAGGCGCTGCGGGAGTTCTGCGCCGGGAAGCTGGCGCACTACAAGGTGCCCCGCTACGTCAAGGTCGTCGAGGGCTTCCCGATGACGGTGACCGGCAAGGTCCGCAAGGTCGAGATGCGCGAGGTGTCGGTGAGGGAGCTGGGCCTGGAGGCCGCGGCCGCCGTCAGGAACGCCTGAGGGCCGGGACGCCTAGGGAGCCAGCTTCACCAGCAGCCTGGACACCAGGTTGCCGACGACGACCCAGACCAGCGCCGCGATCGCGGCGTTGACCGTCTCGCCGACGCGCGGGTCCGACGGCCGGAACAGGTCGACGGTGAACCAGCCGAGGTCGCGGCGCACGTCCGCCGCGGCCGACACCAGCGCGTTGGCCGGGTTCGCCTCGAAGAAGGTGAACACCGCGTGGACCACGATCACCACCGCCACCAGCGAGGCGATCAGTCGCACCGCCGAGGCGACCAGGGTGAAGGCGCGGGTGCCGACGCGGGACGCAGCCATGCGCTGATCGTGACACCCGTCGCTGTCACGACGCCAACCGCCTCACCCGACCGCGCACGGCACCACCAGCGCGCGGTGGTCCGACAGCGGCAGCCGCACCACCTCGGCCTGGCCGGTGACGGACACCGACCCGCGGGCCAGCACGTGGTCCAGCTGCCGGACCGGGACGTCGGCGGGGAAGGTCAGGCCCGCGGCCAGCGGCCGCAGCCCGCTCACCCGGGCGGCCTTGGGCGGCTCCATGTTGAGGTCGCCGAGGACCACGAGCGGCTCGCGCGTCCCCCGCAGCGACCGCACCAGCCGGCGCAGCTGCACGGTGTTCCAATACGGCACGAACGACAGGTGCGTGCAGGTGACGGTGAACTGCCCGGTCGGCCCGTCGATGACGGCGGCGACGGCGACCCGCGGCTCCTCGCTCACCAGCTGCGGCGCCCGCGTGCCGCGGAACCACACCGGCACCCGCCCGCGCAGCGTCGGCAGCCGGACCACCCGCCAGGACACCACCGGGTACCGCGACAGCAGCGCGACGCCGTAGCTGGCCGCGCCGGGCTGCTCGTCGCCGGTGGCCGCCATCCACGTGCCGCCGGGCGTCCCCGACAGCGCGGCCACGAACTGGTGGTCGACCGCGCCCATCGCCTCGGCGGCCACCGCGGTGAGGTCGGCGTTCATCGAGCGGGGCTGGTCGCGGTCGACCTCCTGCAGCGCCAGGACGTCGGCGTCCAGCGTCTTCACCGCCGCGGCGAGCCGGTCGACGTCGACCCGGTCGTCCTCGGGCGAGCGCCCGTGCAGGATGTTGAAGGTCGCGATGCGCACGGGACTCCCGTGCCCCCGCGGGCGGGACTCAACCGTGCGTGACCGGCCGGACGCCGGGTAGACGCACCCCGTGCTGCCCTCCGACCGCGACGAGATCCGTGACCTCCTCAAGCGCACCGCCGTGGCCCTCAAGGAGGGCGGGGTGCCCTTCGCCCTCTGCGGCGGCTACGCGGCGTGGGTGCGCGGCGCCCCCGAGCCCGACCACGACGCCGACTTCCTCGTCCCGGCCGGGGAGTCCGAGCGGGCGGCCAAGGTGCTCGCCGACGCCGGCCTGCAGGTCGAGGACCCGGCCGAGGACTGGCTGACCAAGGTCGTGCAGGGCAACTCGTTCGTCGACGTGCTCTGGCGCACCTGCGGCGTGCCGGTGGAGACCGACCTCATCGACCGCGCCGAGGACCTCCCCGTGCTGTCGGTGCACATGCCGGTGCTCGCGGCCACCGACATCCTCACCACCAAGCTCATGGCGCTCGACGAGCACTACTGCGACTTCTCCCGGCTGCTGCCGGTGGCCCGGGCGCTGCGCGAGCAGGTCGACTGGCAGTCGGTCCGGCGCGACGTCGCGGGCAACGACTTCGCCGTCGTGTTCCTCGACCTGCTCGGCCGGCTCGGCGTCGTCGACCCCGAGGCGGTCAGCGGCTGAGCAGGGTCGCGGCGGCGGCCAGCGCCGTCCCGGCGACGGCGGCGGTGACCAGCGCGGCCGCGGCCGGCGCCGCCGCCGGGGTCCGGGCGAGCGCTCGGGCCCGCCGCCGCGCGAGGACGCCGAGGACGCCGAGGCCGGTCACCGCCACCGCGGCCGCGAGGACCAGGGGCAGCACCCGCTCGTCGAGCACGGCGTGGGCGCCGAGCACCGCGGCGACGCCGAGCAGGCCGAGCCCGGTGCGCTGCCAGGAGAGGACGGTGCGCTGCGGCTGGGTCTCGCGGGCGGTCATCAGGCGACCTCGACGACCAGCAGCACCGCCACCAGCAGCACCACCGCGGTGACCAGCGCGACCAGCGCCGGGACCTCGGGGCCGGCGCGCAGCGGGGCGTCGGTGGCGATCGCCCGCTCGTTGCGCCGCCACCGCCCGTAGCCGGCCAGCGCGGTGCCGAGGCCGGTCGCCACGAGGGCCAGCCCGACCGCGCCGCCGCCCCAGGAGGCCCCGAGCCGGGGCACGTACGCCGCCACCGCCACACCGCCGGCGACCAGCGCCAACCCGGTGCGCAGCCAGGCCAGCAGGGTGCGCTCGTTGGCGAGGGTGAACCGGTAGTCCGGGTGCGGGGGGCCCGGGTGCGCGGCGGACTCGGACGCGGGCGGCACCCGGCCAATCTAGGTGCGCGGGACGGCTAACCTGGCAGCGAGCGGTGCGCCCGCGCCGCCGTCCGCCGGCCCCGTGCCGGGACACCCGCGAGCAGAAGCGACCCGAGGGATCAACGTGCCCACCGGCAGAGTCAAGTGGTTCAACCCCGAGAAGGGCTTCGGCTTCCTCTCGCGCGAGGACGGGCCCGACGTCTTCGTGCACAAGGACGCCCTGCCGACGGGCACCGCCGAGCTCAAGCCGGGCCAGCGGGTGGAGTTCGGCATCGTCGCCGGCCGCCGGGGCGACCAGGCGCTGCAGGTGCGGGTGCTCGACCCGCTGCCCTCGGTGGCGGCCAAGGTGGCCGAGGCCCGGCGGAAGAAGCCCGACGAGCTGGTCCCCATCATCGAGGACCTCATCAAGCTGCTCGACGACGTCTCGAACTCCCTGCGCCGCGGCCGGCACCCCGACCGCGCCGAGTCGCGCAAGGTCGCGGCGGTGCTGCGGGCGGTCGCCGGGGACCTCGAGGCCTGAGGCTCAGCCGGCCGGCGTCGGGGTGGGCGTGGTGCCCACCTCGCCGCCGGCGCGCAGGAAGCCGACCGGCCACGAGCCGGTGAGCAGGCAGTCGTCGTGCCGGTCCTCGACGACGACGAGGTAGTACGCCGGCGGGACGACGTCGGAGCTGTTGATGCCGTCGAACGTCGTCGTGCCCGGGTCGACGTCGACCTCGCCGAGCCGCTCCTCGAGGCGCTCGTCGAACACCTGCACGCTCCACCCGTTCGCCGCGACGTCGTCGGGCACGGTCAGCTCGATCGGGGTGTCGGGGGAGACCTCGACCAGCGGCGGCGTGACGTCGTAGCGCTGTCCCTCGCCCTCCCCGCAGTACTGCGTGGGCCGGGCGGTGACCTCCTGCGGCCCGGCGGTGACCGTGATCTCCGGCGGGGTGTCCGACGAGGCCGTGCCGCCGCAGCCGGCCAGCACGACGGGGAGCGCGCCGGCCAGCAGGACTGCGGCGGCGCGGGTGGGTGTCCTCACGGGCGGGGTGCCTCCGGCACGGTCGGGGCGTCGGGCGCGGCGGGGACGGCGCCCGGGACGGTGGGGGCGTTGGGGTCGACCGGCGCCCACCGGCGGCGGCGCGGCGTCCACAGCACCAGCCCGACGGCGAGCACGAGCAGCGCGGCGGCGACGGTGAAGCCGAGCCAGCCGATCGGCGGCAGCGCGATGCCGAGCGCGCCGCCGGAGACCCAGGCCAGCTGCAGGACGGTCTCGGAGCGGGCGAACGCCGAGGCGCGCAGGCTCTCGGGCACCTCGCGCTGGATGATCGCGTCGAGGGCGACCTTGCCCAGGGCGTTGGCGACCGCCGCGACGCCGGCGACGGCGGCCGCGGTGGCCAGCCCGAAGAACACCGCGGCGAGCACGGTGACCGCGGCGGCGGCCCCGGCGGACCACACGACCACCCGGTCGGGGTCGGCGTGGTGCAACCGGGACCCGATGCCGGTGCCGAGCACGCTGCCCGCGCCGGCCGCGCCGGCGATGGCGCCCAGCGCGAGGCTGGCCTCCCACCCGCCGTCGACCGTGGCCTGCACGAGGAACGCGGAGAAGATCGTCAGGAAGCCGCCGAGCCCGCGCAGCGCCGCGTTGGCGCGCAGCGCGAGCACCACGTGCGGGTTCACCGGCCGGCGCCGGCGGCCGGCGACGGGCACGGGCCCGGTGCTGAGGACGTCGGCGGGCTGCTCGCCGGCGGGGACGTCGACGTGGCGGGGCAGCCGGACGGCGAGCACGCCGGTGACGGCGAACACCGCGGCGGTCGCCCACAGCAGCGGCTCGAAGCCGGACGCCCAGGCCAGGCCCGCCCCGATGCCGCCGAAGACCCCGGCGGGGACCAGGCCGAACACCGAGAGACGGGCGTTGGCCGAGGTGAGCGACATGGCGCCGGGCAGCACCCGCGGGACGACGGCGGCGCGCAGCACGTTGTGCGCCTTGGACAGCACCAGCACGCCGAGCGCCGCGGGGTAGAGCAGCCAGTCGGTCTGGTGCGCGGCCATCACCAGCGCCAGCGCCGCGCGCCCCAGCGAGGCGGCGCCGAGCGCCCAGCGCCGGCCGCGCTGCAGCCGGTCCAGCAGCGGGCCGATGACCGGGGCGACCACCGCGAACGGCGCCATCGTGACCAGCAGGTACAGCGCGACGTTGCCGCGCTGCGCGTCGGCGGCCGCGGCGAAGAACAGGGTGCCGGCCAGCGAGACGGCGACCATCGCGTCCCCGGCCATGTGCAGGGCGTTGACCCACAGCAGCTGGGTGAGGCCGCTCTCGGCGGCGCCGTCGGCGCGGCTAGCGGCGCGCACCCGGGCGACGGCCGCGCCGGTGAGCTCGCGGGTGCGGGCGACGGCGACCCGGGTGACGGTCACCCGCGGCTGCGCCCGCGGCGCCGCCGGCGGCTCGGCCGGGGGCGGCACCGCGGCGGCCGGCGGCGGGACCGGCGGGGGGGCGTAGCCGGACGGCAGCGCCTGCGGCGGGGGGCCGTACCCGGGCGCCGGGGCGGTCGGCGGGCCGTACGGGGGCGGGCCGTACCCCGGCGGGGGCGCCGCGGCCTGCGGCTGGGTTCCCGGGCGGGGCAGGTCCAGCGGGGTGGTGTCCAGGCGGTCGGGCGGGACCGGCTCCGGCCGCGACCGGCGCAGCGGGCCGCGGCGGGACCCGGGCGGACGCGACGACGGCACGCCCCCATGGTGCCGCACCCGCCCGGCAGTCCGGGGTGGGCGTGATCACGGGGGTCCCCGCGTGCGCGTCGTGGGCACCGCCGTCTGGGAACATGGGGCCGTGACCCCCGATCCCGCCCCCAGCGACGTGCTGACCGGCGCGGTCGACCTCGCCCGCGCCGCGGCCGAGGAGACCGCCGGCGACCCCGCGGTGGTCGGCGAGCACCTGGGCGCCACCCCGGAGCGGCCCGGGGACGCCCCGGCCGCCGTCCTCGGCGAGGTGGTCACCCACTCGTTCGCCAGCCGGCTGCCCGGCTACGTCGGCTGGCACTGGGCGGTCACCCTCGCGCACGTCCCGGGGGACGACGGCGCCACCGTCGACGAGGTCGTGCTCCTGCCCGGCGACGCCGCGCTGCTGGCGCCGGCCTGGGTGCCCTGGCACGAGCGGCTGCGCCCGGGTGACCTGTCGGTGGGCGACGTCCTGCCGGCCACCGAGGACGACCCGCGGCTGGTGCCCTCCTACACGACCGAGGACGACGCCGCGGCCGACCCCGAGGCGCAGGCGCTGGCCGGCGAGCTCGGCCTGGGCCGGGAGCGGGTCATGTCCCGCGAGGGGCGCAGCGCCGCGGCCGCCCGCTGGCTGGCCGGGGACTTCGGCCCGCGCGCGCCGATGGCCCGCCAGGCCCCGGGCCCGTGCGGCACCTGCGGCTTCTTCCTCCCGCTGGCCGGGTCGCTGCGGAACCTGCTCGGCGCGTGCGGCAACGAGTACGCGCCCGCCGACGGCCGGGTGGTCGCCGTCGACTACGGCTGCGGCGCGCACAGCCAGGCCACCCTGGCCGCCGGGGAGCCGGCCGAGGTCGTGACGTCGGCCCGCTACGACACCGCGGAGTTCGACGTCCTCACCGACTAGCGGCCCCGCCCCTCAGCGGCGGGGTCCCAGCTGGCCCTGCCGGCGCATGACCGCGAGGCCCACCCCGGCCAGCACGATCCCGGCCACGCAGGTCCACGTCCACACGCGGTCCACCCGGTCGCCGAGGAGCAGCAGGACGACGAGGGCGAGCGCCCACAGCGCCGTCAGGGCGAGGACGACGCGGGCGGTGTCCACGCGCAGCGGGGGAGGGGCCTGCTTCAGGGGGCCGGGTGCAGCGGGGCGGGACACACCGCCGACACTAGGCGGCGTCCCCCGGAGACCGGCGGGGAGGCGCGCGTGCGGTGTGGCACGCTGTCGCGGCTCACCGCCCGGCAGCCGCATGTCCGCAGGAGCCCGCATGCCCGAGAAGTCCCGTCCCGCCCGCGGTGCCCGCGCAGCCCGCGCCGCCGCCCCCACGGGGGACACGCCGGCCGACGTCGCGGTGGAGGCGCCGCGGCCGCGCCGCAGTGCCGGTCCGCAGGTCCGGCCGCGCAACGGGCTGGACCGCTACTTCGGGATCAGCGCCCGGCGCAGCACCGTCGGCCGCGAGGTCCGCGGCGGGCTGACCACGTTCTTCACGATGGCCTACATCGTGGTGCTCAACCCGATCATCCTGTCCGGCGCCGACGTCACGGGCGCCTCGCTGCCCTTCGGTGCCGTCGCCGCGGTCACCGCGCTGGTCGCCGGCGCGCTCACCGTGCTCATGGGCGTCGTGGGGCGGTACCCGTTCGCGGTGGCCACCGGCCTCGGCATCAACGCGATCGTCGCGGTCTTCGCCGCCACCCAGCTGTCCTGGCCGGAGATCATGGGCCTGGTCGTGCTCGAGGGCCTGCTGATCACCGTGCTGGTGCTCACCGGCTTCCGCCGGGCGGTGTTCGAGGCGATCCCGCCGCAGCTCAAGACGGCGATCGCGGTCGGCATCGGCTTCTTCCTGACGATCATCGGCCTGGCCGACGCCGGCGTCATCCGGCCGGGCACCCCGCTGATCAGCTTCGGCATCAACGGGCAGCTCGCCGGGTGGCCGCTGCTGGTGTTCGTCGTGGGGCTGCTGCTCACCGCGCTGCTCGTCGTCCGCCGGGTCAGGGGCGCGCTGCTCATCGGCATCGTCGTCTCGACGGTGCTGGCGATCGTCGTCGAGGAGATCGCCGACGTCGGCGTCCGCGTGGGGGAGGACAACCCGCGCGGCTGGGCCCTGCAGCTGCCGCGGTGGCCCGACGAGGTCATCAGCGCCCCCGACCTGTCGATCATCGGGGACTTCTCGCTGTTCGGCGGGTTCGAGCGGATCGGCGTCGTCGCGGCGCTGCTCATCGTGTTCTCGATCATGATCGCCGACTTCTTCGACACGGTCGGCACGGTCACCGCCGTCGGCGCCGAGGGGGACCTGCTCGACGAGGAGCGCAACCTGCCCGGCTCGCAGCCGGTCCTGCTGGTCGACTCGCTGGCCGCCGCGGCCGGCGGCGCGGCGAGCGTCTCGTCGAACACCACCTACGTCGAGTCCGCCTCCGGCGTGGCCGACGGTGCCCGCACCGGCCTGGCCAGCGTGGTCACCGGCGTGCTGTTCCTCGTCGCGATGTTCTTCACCCCGCTGGTGCAGATCGTGCCCTCGGAGGCCGCGGCCCCGGCGCTGGTCGTCGTCGGCGCGCTGATGATCAGCCAGATCCGCCACCTCGAGTGGGACGACATGTCCCTGGTCATCCCGGCCTTCCTCACCATCGCGCTCATGCCGTTCACCTACTCGATCACCAACGGCATCGGCGCCGGCGTCGTCACCTACGTCCTGCTGCGGACCGCGGTGGGCAGGCGCCGCGAGATCCACCCGCTGATGTGGGTGATCACGGCGCTGTTCCTCGTCTACTTCGCGCTGGAGCCGCTCCAGCAGGTGTTCTGAGCGGCGCTAACGACCGGTAGGCTGGGGCCGTGACCCGGTCGACGCTGGACACCGCGGCACTGGCTCACGACCTGCGGCTGGCGGTCATGCGCTTCTCCCGCCGGCTGCGCAACCAGCGGGTCGACACCTCGGTCACCCTCACCCACCTCGCCGCGCTGTCCACGATCAAGCGGCACGGCGCGATGAGCCCGGGGGAGCTGGCCGCGCACGAGCGGGTGCAGCCGCCGTCGATGACCCGCGTGGTGGTCGCGCTGGAGGGCATGGGCCTGGTCACCCGCACGCCGCACCCGACCGACGGCCGGCAGGTGGTCATCGACCTGACCCCGGCGGCCGAGACGCTGCTGGCCGAGGAGGCCCGGGCCCGGGAGGCGTGGCTGTCGAGCCAGCTGCAGCGGCTCACCCCGCAGCAGCGGGCGACCCTGCGCGAGGCCGCGGAGATCATGGAGGAGCTCGCCGGTGGGTGACGTCCACGCCTGCTGAACCCGGCTCGGGGGGACCGGCCACCAGCGGGCGCAGCCCGTTCCGGTCGCTCCGCGTGCACAACTTCCGGCTCTACGCGTCGGCGAACCTGGTCAGCCTGACCGGCACGTGGATGCAGCGCATCGGCCAGGACTGGCTGGTGCTGCAGCTGTCCGGCGACAGCGGGGTGGCGCTCGGCCTGATCACCGCCCTGCAGTTCGGCCCGACGCTGCTGCTGAGCATGTACGGCGGGGTGCTGGCCGACCGCTACGACAAGCGCCGCGTCCTCGTCGTCACCCAGGCGCTGATGGGCCTGCTCGCGCTGGGCCTCGGCACGCTCGTGGCCACCGGCGCCGTCGCGTTGTGGCACGTGTTCGTGCTGGCCGGCGCGCTGGGGTGCGTGTCGGCGGTCGACGCCCCGGTGCGGCAGGCGTTCGTCTCCGAGATGGTCGGCGGCGACCTGCTGGCCAACGCGGTCGGGCTCAACTCGACGATCTTCAACGGCGCCCGGCTGGTCGGGCCGTCGCTGGCCGGCCTGCTCATCGGCGCCTCGGGCGGCGACACCGCGCCCGCGTTCCTCGTCAACGCCGCCAGCTTCGTGTTCACCATCGGGGCGCTGCTGCTCATGCGGGCCGGGGAGCTGCGCCGCAGCGAGCCGGTCGCGCGCGCCCGCGGGCAGCTGCGGGCGGGGCTGGCCTACACCTGGTCGCGGCCGGACCTGCGGCTGGCGATGGTGCTGGCCTTCGTCATCGGCACCTTCGGGTTCAACTTCCAGGTCACGATCGCGCTCATGGCCCGCGAGGTGTTCGACCTCGGTGCCGAGGCGTTCGGCCTGCTCTCGACGACGTTCGCCGTGGGCTCGCTGACCGGCGCGTTCCTGTCCACCCGCCGCAGCGCCCGCCCGCGGCAGCGGTTCCTGGTCACCTCGGCCGTCGTTTTCGGGCTGCTCACCGTGGCCTGCGGCCTCATGCCGGGCTTCTGGCCGTTCGCCGTCCTGCTGGTGCCCACCGGCGCGGCGGCCCTGGTGTTCAGCGTGGCCAACAACAGCTTCGTGCAGCTGGGCGCCGACCCGCAGATGCGCGGGCGGGTGATGGCCCTGTACTTCACGTCCTTCATGGGCGGCACGCCGCTGGGCGCCCCGCTGATCGGCTGGGCCTCCGAGCACCTCGGCGCGCCGTGGGGGCTGATCCTCGGCGGGCTGGTCGTCGTCGCGGCCGGCGCCGTCGCGGGGCTGTGGCTGGCCCGGGGGCGGCGGGTCCGGCTGGAGGCGCACGTGCTCCCGCCGCGGCTGCGGCTGCACGTGGGGACGCGGGCCCTCCCGTCGCTGGCGCCGGCGGACGCCGGAGGAGGCCGGACGGCCTCTCAGGACGTACCGTGACACACGTCACGACCCGCGTCGTCCGTGGAGGCGACATGCCTGCTGCGCTGCTGCAACTCGGATCGATCGTCGCGGGCGTGGTCGGGTCGGTCGCGCTCATCGGCTGGCTCGCCAGGGTGGTCTTCGGGTCGGCGCAGGTGCCGGCGCCGCTGCGGCGCCGGAGCCCGGAGCCGGTGGAGCCGCCCCACCGGCCGCTCGAGGTCGTCGCCACCGACCTGCGCCGGCTGTCCCGCCAGGTCGCCCAGGTCCCCGCCGGGGTGCCCATGGCCCGGCGCCGCGGGATCCTCGCCGCCTACGACGACCTCCTCGCCGAGGCGGCGGAACTCCTCGAGATCCCGACCACGCTGCTCGGCACGCCGCCGGGCACCGCGCGCGACGCCGAGCGGCTGCGGGTGGAGACCGCGCTGGCCAGGGCCGGCCTGGTGGTGCGCTGAGCGCGCCGGCGCCGCTGCGGCTGTTCGTCGCGGTGGCACCGCCGGCGCCGGCCCGCGACTCCCTCGCGGCGGCCGTCGCGCCGCTGCGCGAGGCCCCCGGCGCGCCCCGCTGGGGGGACCCCGCCCGCTGGCACCTCACGCTGCTGTTCCTCGGCGCCGTCCCGGCGGCGCTCCTGGAGCCGCTCACCGCCGCCGTGGGGTCCGCGGTCGCCGGCACGCCGCCGGCGGTGCTGCGGCTGGCCGGCGCCGGCCGGTTCGGGTCCGCCCGGCGGCCGCAGGTGTTCTGGGCGGGCCTGGACGGCGACGTCGCCGTCGTCACCGCCCTGGCCGGGCGGCTGGCCCGCGCCGCGCGCGGGCTGGGCCTGCCGGTCGAGGACCGGCCGTTCCGCCCGCACCTCACCCTCGGCCGCTGGCCCCCCCGCCGGCCCGCCGACGGCGACCTGCCCGCCCGGCTGGCCGGCTACCGCGGGCCGGACTGGACCCTGACGGAGGTGGCCCTGGTGCGCAGCACCGCGGGCCGGCACGAGACGCTCGGCACCTTCGCGACGGTCACCACGCGTACTCCACCGGAGCGGGCCTGAAGCCGGGGAAGACCTCGTCGAGGCGGTCGAGCTGGGCCTGCTCCAGCCGCACGTCGAGCGCGGCCAGCGACCCGGTGAACTGCTCCATCGTGCGCGGGCCGACGATCGGCGCGGTGACGCCGTCCCGGTGCAGCAGCCAGGCCAGCGCGACGTCGGCCGGGGCGAGCCCCCACTCGCCGCAGGCGTCCTCGTAGGCCTGCAGGGCCGGGCGGTGCCGCTCGATGCGCCGCTGCTGGCGGTCCTCCGTGCGGCGGGTGCCCTCCGGCTGCCCGAGCGCGCCGGCGAGCAGACCGCCGGCGAGCGGGCTCCACGGGATGACGCCGATGCCGTGGTGCCGCGCCGCCGGGAGCACCTCGAGCTCCACGTGGCGGGTGAGCAGGTTGTAGTGCGACTGCTCGCTCACCAGCCCGAGGAAGTGCCGCCGGGCGGCGGCCTCGTTGGCCGCGACCAGCTGCCAGGCCGCGTGGTTGGACGACCCGACGTAGAGCACCTTGCCCTGGGCGACGAGCGTCTCGCAGGCCTGCCAGATCTCGTCCCACGGCGTCTCGAGGTCGACGTGGTGGAACTGGTAGAGGTCGATCCAGTCGGTCTGCATCCGGCGCAGCGACTCGTCGGCCGACCGCACCAGGTTGCGCGCGGACAGGAACGTGTCGTTGGGCCACTCGCTCATCGAGCCGTAGACCTTGGTGGCGAGGACCGTGCGCTCCCGGCGGCCGCCGCCCTGCGCGAACCAGGTGCCCAGCACCTCCTCGGTGCGGCCCTTGCCGGCGTCGAAGCCGTAGACGTTGGCGGTGTCGAAGAAGTTGACGCCCTCGTCGTGCGCCCGGTCCATGATCGCGTGGGCGTCGGCCTCCTCGGTCTTCCAGCCGAAGTTCATCGTGCCGAGGCACAGCCGCGAGACCGACAGACCGCTGCGCCCGAGGTGCGTGTACTCCACGGGGGACCACCCTGGCACCCTGTCCGCCGTGCCGCAGACCGACACCGCGCAGTCCGCCTTCGACCGGGCCACCGCCGTCACCCGCACCGAGGGCGGGGGCGTCCGGGCCGAGCTGGACCCGGGCTGGGACGTCGGCAGCGGCGTCCTCAACGGCGGCTACCTGCTCGCGGTCGTGGCACGGGCGGCGCTGCTGGACAGCCCGCACCCGCACCCGGTGGCGCTGTCGGCGAGCTACCTGCGCGCCACCCCGGGCGGGCCGGCCGACCTCGCGGTCACCGCCGGGCCCGTCGGGCGCACGCTCGCGCACTCCTCGGTGCTGCTCGCCGGGGCGGCCGGGCCCTCCCTCGCCGTCCAGGTGACGACGGCGACCCTCGGCGCCGACGCCGTCGCCGACTACACGGTCAACCCGGCGCCGGAGCTCCCGGCGCCCGACGAGTGCGTGGCCACCCGCACCACCGAGGGCGGCCCGGCCGTGGGCCTGGCCCGGCAGCTGGACACCCGGCTGGACCCGGCGACCGCGGGCTGGGTGGCCGGCCGGCCCTCGGACCGCCGGCTGCTGCGCGCCTGGATCCGGCTGGCCGACGGCCGCGAGCCCGACCCGCTGGCCCTGCTGCTGTTCGCCGACGCGCTGCCGCCCACCGCGTTCGCCGTCGGGAAGCCCGGCTGGGCGCCCACCGTGCAGCTGCAGGTGCTGGTGCGCGCGCTCCCGGCACCGGGCTGGTGCGTCGTCGAGTCCCGGTCCACCGAGGTCACCGGCGGCTGGTCGGACGAGGAGTGCCGGATCTGGGACTCCACCGGCCGGCTGGTCGCCCAGGCCCGGCAGCTGGCCCGCGTCGCGCGCTAGTCCCGCCGGCCGGGCAGGGCGACGTCCCCGGTGAGGTAGCGCTGCAGGGTGGGCCCGACGGCCGCGACCAGCTCCTCGGCCGGCGCGGAGGCCAGCGGCTCGACGCGGAGCACGTAGCGGGTCATCACCACGCCGACCAGCTGGGAGGCCACCAGCGCGCCGCGGGCCTCGCCCTCGGCGGCCGGCAGGTCGAGGGTCCCGAGCACCCGCCGCAGCACCTGCGAGACGAGGAACTCGCGCAGCAGCCGCGCGGTCCACTCGTTGCCGACCGCGGAGCGGACCAGCGCCAGGCCGGCCGGGCGCATGGGGCCGTCCCACACCCGCAGCAGCATGCGGACGACGTTCTCCCCGAGGTGCTCCGGCCCGGCCGCGAGCACCTCGGGGAGGAAGGCCTCGGGGTCGGCCGGTGCCTCGATCGCGGCGAGGAAGAGCTTGTCCTTGGTGCCGAAGTAGTGGTGCACCAGGGCGGGGTCCACGCCGGCGGCCGTGGCGACCGCGCGGATCGACGTCGCGTCGAAGCCGCGCTCGGCGAAGGCGGTGCGGGCCGCGGCCAGCACCGCCTGCCGGGTGTCGGGGTTGCCGGGGCGCCGTCCGGAGCGCCGTGCTGCCGTCAGCTGGTCCTCCTCCGCAGGGTCGCCGCCGCCAGGGCGAGGGCGAGCACCGCCGCGCCGGCCACGATGCCGACGTCCCGCCACATCGTCCCCGTCTCGGCGGCCGACCGCCCGACCTCCTGCAGGGCCTCCACCGCGTAGGTCAGCGGCAGCACGTCGCTGATCGCCTGCAGCCAGCCGGCCATCTGCTCGCGGGGGACGAGCAGCCCGCAGAGGAAGAACTGCGGCAGCACGACGACCGGCATGAACTGCACGGCCTGGAACTCGCTGCGGGCGAACGCGCTGGCCAGCAGGCCGAGCGCCACGCCGAGGACGGCGTTGGCGACGGCGATGAGCACCACCAGCCACGGCGACCCGGCGATGTCGAGGTCGTAGAGCGTGGTGGCCACCGTGACCGTGACCAGCGCCTGCACCGCGGCGGCCAGGCCGAACGCGACGCCGTAGCCGAGCAGCAGGTCCAGCCGGGACAGCGGGGTGGTGAGCAGCCGCTCGAGGGTGCCGGAGGTCCGCTCCCGCAGCATCGCGATGCTGGTGACCAGGAACATCACCACGAACGGGAAGACGCCGAGCATGGTGAGCCCGACCCGGTCGAAGACGCTCGGCTGACCGGGCAGCGTCGGCACGTCCCGCCAGAGCAGGTACAGCAGCCCGAGCAGCAGGCTGGGCAGCAGCACCATCATCGCGATGGTGCGGTGGTCGTGCCGGAGCTGCCGCAGCACCCGGGCGGTGATCGCGCCGGTGAGCCGGGGGCTCAGGACGGCGGCCGGGGCGCTCACGCCGCCACCTCCTGCTGCTGGGCCCGCACGAGGCGGAGGAAGGACTCCTCGAGGTCGTCGGTGCCGGAGTCGGCGCGCAGCCGCGCGGGCGTGGAGTCGGCCAGCAGCCGGCCCTCCCGGAGCAGCAGCAGCCGGTCACAGCGCCCGGCCTCGTCCATGACGTGGCTGGAGACGACGAGGGTGGTGCCGGCCGCGGCGAGGGCGTGGAACCGGTCCCACAGCTCCACGCGCAGCACCGGGTCCAGGCCGACGGTCGGCTCGTCGAGGACCAGCAGCTCCGGCTCGCCCACCAGCGCGCAGGCCAGGGACGCCCGGCCGCGCTGGCCGCCGGAGAGGTCGCCGACCAGCTGCCCGGCGGCGTCGGCCAGCCCGACGGCGGCCAACGCGTCGTCGGCGGCCCGGGCGCCCCGGCCGTACAGGGCGGCGAAGTGGCGGGCGTTCTCCCGCACGGTGAGGTCGGCGTAGACGCTCGGCGCCTGGGTGACGTACCCGACCCGGCGGCGCAGGCCGGGGGAGCCGGCGGGCTCGCCGAGCACGGTCACCGTGCCCGAGCGCACCTTCTGCACGCCGACCAGCGCGCGCATGAGCGTCGTCTTCCCGCTGCCGCTGGGTCCCAGCAGGCCGGTGACCCGCCCGGCGGGGACCGCGCACGACAGGTCGTGCAGCACCCGGCGGCGCCCGCGGTGGACGACGAGGTCGGTGACGGTGACGGCGTCGGTCATGTCGGCCTCCCGAGTGGCGAGAACTCAACGCCTGATGAACTCAACGCTAGATGAGTTCTGCGGGCGGCGTCAACGGCCCCGTGCGCGGGGAGGGGTCAGCGGCGGCGGGCCGCGGCGTCGGCCGGGCCCGGGGGAGGGGCGAGGCCCGCGGGCGCTCAGCGCCCGCCCAGTGCGGCGCCGAGCAGGTGCCCGCTGGTCCAGGCGCTCCCCACCTTCGACGGCGCCCGCCACCCGTCGCCGCAGACGCCGACGCCGTCGACCAGGCCGAACGGTTCTTCGCGCGGGGCCGCCGGCTTGGCGAAGGCCCAGCGGTGCACGTGCGTCCAGGCCGGCGGGCGGTCGATGCCCAGCGCGCGGCACACTGCGGCGGTGACCTCCGGCGCCGCCCGGCCGGGGTCGTCGAGGTGCGCGGCGGCGGTGCCCGGCGTCGTGTGCGCCACCAGCACGGGGGCGCCGTCGCCGCGCCGGTCGCCGTCGTCGGCGACCCACTCGACCACCGGGTCGTCGTGCACGAAGGCGCCGTGCAGGTCGGCCGGCCAGTGGCGCTCGTCCCAGCCCAGCGCCACGGCCAGGGTCGGCTGCCAGGGCCGCGCGCCCTCGTCGCCGAGCAGGCGGGCGGCCAGGTCCGGCGGCAGCAGGCGGCGGGCCTGCGGGTCGGGCAGCGCCAGGACGGCGGCGGGCGCCTCCGCGCCGTCGACCCGGGCGCCGGGCTCCACCCGCTCCACCGAGGACTCCTGGACGACGTCGAGGCCGGCGGCGAGGTCGGCGACCAGCGAGCGCAGCCCGCCGGGCGCGGCGTAGCGGACCGGACCGCTGCTGCTGTCGCGGATCCCGTCCGGCCCGGCGACGGCGAACGTGTCGGTCCACGGCCGGGCCAGCCCCCGGGCCACCCAGTCCCCGACCACGGCGGCGAACGGCGAGCCGGGCTCGGCGGTCAGGTAGGAGGCGCCGAGGTCGGTGACCCGGCCGGCCAGCGTCCGGGACGCCATGCGGCCCCCGGGGCGGTGGCCGCGGTCGCGGACCAGCACCGGCACGCCCGCGTCCGCGAGCGCGCGGGCACAGGCGACGCCGGCGATCCCGGCTCCGACGACGACGGTCCTGTCGGTCACCACTGGATCCTGCGGGCGGGGGGCGCGGACCGCTCGGGGAGGATCGGGGCGTGAGCGTGCAGATCACCGACGTCGCCGACGAGCGGGTGGCCGACTTCCGCGACCTGCACGCCGGCGACCGTCCCGCCGGGCGGGTGCGGGGGACCGGCCCGGTGATCGTCGAGGGCGTCCCGGCCGTGCAGCGGCTCCTCGCCTCGCCGTACCGGGTGCGGGCGGTGCTCGGTGTGCCCGGGCGGCTGGCCGAGCTGGACCTCCCCGAGGGCGTGCCCGCCTACGAGATGGACAAGTGGGCGCTGTCGGAGCTGATCGGCTTCCGGCTGACCCGCGGCGTCCTGGCATCGGCCGACCGCCGCCCGCCGGCCGACGTCGGCGCGCTGCTGGCCGGGCCCGACCCGGCGGCGCCGCGGCGGCTGGCGGTGCTCGAGGCGCTCAACGACGCCGAGAACCTCGGCTCGATCGCCCGCTCGGCCGTGGCCCTCGGCGTCGACGGGCTGCTGCTGGACCCGCGCTGCGCCGACCCGCTCTACCGCCGCGCGGTGCGGGTCTCCATGGGGCACGTGCTGGCGCTGCCGTTCGCCGTCCTGACCGACTGGCCGGCCGGGCTCGAGCGGCTGCACGCGGCCGGCTACCTCACCGTCGCGCTCACGCCCGCCGCCGACGCGGTGGACCTGGACGAGGTGGACCCGCGGGCGCACCCGCGCACCGCGGTGCTGCTCGGCGCGGAGGGACCCGGGCTCACCCGGGAGGCGCAGGCCGCCGCCCGGGTGCGCGCCCGGATCCCCATGCGCGCCGGCGTCGACTCCCTCGGCGTCGCCGCCGCGGCCGCCGTCGCGTTCGCGACCCTCCGCTAGTTGCGCAGGGACCAGCGGGCCAGGATGGCGCGGGCCTCCTCGGCGCGGGAGGGGTCGCACATGACGTCGTACCGGCTCGCGGTGACCTGCGAGACGCTGGTGAAGTCGCGCTGACCGCGGGTGGCCGCGTAGCCCATGGCGCCGAACAGCGCACCGAACAGCAGACCGATCAGCAGGCCGGTCAGCACCGAGCTGATCCAGCTGGTGCCGTCGGGGGCGAAGATGCCCAGCAGCAGGCCGACGAACAGACCCCACCAGGCGCCGCCCGCGGCACCCGCGCCGATCGCGCGGCCCCAGGTGAGCCGCCCGGTGACCCGCTCGACCATCCGCAGGTCCGACCCAATGATCGTCACGTTCTCGACCGGGAACCTCTCGTCGGAGAGGTGGTCCACCGCGGCCTGCGCCGCCTGGTAGCTGTCGTACGACCCGACCTGGACTCCGCCCAGGGGCATCGACACGGACATCGACATGTTGCGCTCCACTCCCGCACTCGTTCGGTTGTGGACGACGTACCCGCGGCCCCCCGGACGGACACGTCGGTCCGGAGTGGCGAGCGTACTGCTCAGCGGTTGCGGCGGACCCCGAAGACGATGTCCTCCCAGGCGGGCACGCGGGCGCGCGGGTCCTCGTCCTCGCCGTCGGACTCGCCGGTGCGCAGCACGACGGTGTCGTGCTCGGAGACGTCCTCGTCCTCGGCGGGGTCGGTGCGCCGCTCACCCGGGCCGGTGCGCGGCTCGTCGGCCGGCGGGACGGGCCGCTCGGACGCCGGCCGCTCGGGCGTGGGGCGCTCCGGGGTGGGGCGCTCGGGGACGGCGGCGCTGCGGTGCACGGGCAGCGCCGGCCGCTCGGCGGGCACCCCGGGGACGACGCGGACCAGCCGGGTGCCCTCCGCGAAGTCGCGGGTGGGGGCGTCGAAGGGGCTGACCGCGCGGCCGGCGAGGTCGTAGGCCCACTGCGTGGTGCCCTCCTTGGTCCCGGCGCGCCAGGCGGCGGTGACCACCCAGGTGCCGTCCTCGGAGCGGGCGGCGTCCCAGCGGACGGCGTCGAGGTCGGCGCCGAGCAGCCGCAGCCGCTCGGCCATGAACTGCTGCAGCGGCTCGCCGGAGGTGCCCTCCGACAGCCGGACCCGGGCCTGGCGGGCCTGCTCGGCCATGCGGGCGCGCTCCTGCAGCACCGTGTGCGCGAAGCGCATGATCCGCTCCACCCGGGTGCCCGAGGCGGACGCGACCTGCTCCGGGGTCTCGCCGGCGCGGATGCGGGCCTGGATGACCCGCGGCGACAGGCCGCCGTCGGACTCCATCTGGCCCAGCCGGCGGGTGTCCCCGCGGGCCGCGGCGCGCACCCGGTCGTCGATCGGCAGCTCGAAGCGCTCGCCCTCGTCACCGTCCCCGCCGTCGAGGGCGAGGACCAGGCTGCGGCCGTCGTCGGACAGGCCCACGAGACGCAGCGAGCGCACGGGACCTCCTCGGACGGACGGCGGGACGACGGGATCCCCTGGGTGACAGGGGACCACGCGCGAGGCTATCCGCGGCAGCCGGGTCCGTGCCGGATGTCCTCCGGCGTGGCGGGCCGCGCGGGCGCCCGCCAAGTCCGTCTTAGACTCGACCCCCATGCTGACCGGCCCCCGGGACGACACCGGCCTCGTCCGAGACGACGGCGAGCTCAACCCCCGCTTCCTGCCGAGCCCGGTCGACGCGGGACAGAAGCGCCTGCCCATCGACATGGACTACGTCCAGCGCGTGCTGCTGCAGATGCTCGACATCCCGAGCCCCTCGGGGCGCACCGACCACGTGATGCAGCTCATCGGCGGCGAGCTGCGGAGCCTGGGCATGGACTTCGAGGTCACCCGCCGCGGCGCGCTGTTGGCCGAGCTGCCCAGCGCCTCGCCCGGCGCCGACCGGACCGTGGTGGTGCACGCCGACACGATCGGCTGCATGGTCAGCGGGCTCAAGGACAACGGCCGGCTGGCGATCGTGCCGGTGGGCACGCACAGCGCCCGCTTCGCCGAGGGCGCCCGGGTGATCATCTTCTCCGACGACGTGTCCGGCGACTACCGGCACACCGGGACGATCCTGCCCAACAAGGCCAGCGGGCACCGCTTCGGCGACGAGGTCGACGAGCAGGGCGTGGGCTGGGACCACGTCGAGGTCCGCGTCGACGAGGTGGTGCACAGCCGCGCCGACCTCGAGCGCCTGGGCATCCAGGTCGGCGACTTCGTGGCCATCGACCCGCAGCCGGTGATCACCCCCAGCGGGTTCGTCAACAGCCGCCACCTCGACGACAAGGCCGGCATCGCCGCCGCGCTGGGCGCGTTCAAGGCGATCATCGACTCCGGCATCCAGGTGCCGGTGACCGCGCACCTGCTGGTCACCATCGCCGAGGAGGTGGGCCTGGGGGCCAGCCACGGCCTGGACGCCGACGTCGCCGAGCTCGTCTCCATCGACACCTCGGTGGTCGCGCCCGGGCAGGCGTCCTCCGAGCAGTGCGTCAACATCGCGATGCAGGACTCGACCGGGCCGTTCGACTACCACCTGACCCGGCACCTGATCGACCTGTGCCGGGTGCACGAGGTGCCGCACCGCCGCGACGTCTACAAGTACTACCGCTCCGACGCCGCCTCGGCGCTGGAGGCCGGCGCCAACACCCGCGCCGCGCTCATCGGGTTCGGCATCGACGGCAGCCACGGCAACGAGCGCACCCACCTCGAGGGCATCCGCAGCACCGCCGAGCTGGTCGCGCTCTACCTGCAGACGGACCTGACCTTCCGCAGCTGGGACCGCCGTCCGACCGGCGACCTGCGGGACTTCCCGAGCACCGCCGTCCAGCCGGCCGACGGCGAGCAGGCCCGCTGACCCCGGCCACGTGCTGGAACGGCCCCCGTGCAGGGTCCGCCGCGAGTCGGCGAGCGGTGGGGGCGAGGGGGTCCTTCTAGAGGCGCTCGACGACGAAGTCGATGCAGGCGGTCAGCGCGCTGACGTCGTCGGGGTCGACGGCGGGGAACATGCCGACCCGCAGCTGGTTGCGGCCGAGCTTGCGGTAGGGCTCGACGTCGACCACGCCGTTGGCCCGCAGCACCTTCGCGACCTGCGCGGCGTCGACGGAGGGGTCGAAGTCGACCGTGCCGACGACGAGGCTGCGCTGCTCCGGGTCGGCGACGAACGGCGTCGTGTAGGAGGTCTTCTCCGCCCACCCGTAGAGCCGGCTCGAGGACTCCCGGCTGCGCGCGACCGCGCCGGAGAGCCCGCCGAGGCCGAGCATCCAGCGGACCTGGTCGGCGAGCAGGAACAGCGTCGCGACGGCGGGGGTGTTGTAGGTCTGGTCCTTGGTGGAGTTGTCGACGGCGATCGACAGGTCCAGGAACCCGGGGATCCACCGCCCCGACGCCTTGACCTCCGCCACCCGCTCCAGCGCCGCCGGGCTCATCAGCGCGATCCAGAGCCCGCCGTCGGAGGCGAAGGACTTCTGCGGCGCGAAGTAGTAGGCGTCGGCCTCGGCGACGTCGACCGGGAGGCCGCCGGCGCCGCTGGTGGCGTCGATCAGCACGAGCGCGTCGTCGTCGGCGCCGTGCGGGCGGACCACCGGCGCCATGACCCCGGTCGAGGTCTCGTTGTGCGCCCACGCGTAGGCGTCGACGCCGGGCTGCGCCGTCGGCAGCGCCAGCGTGCCCGGCTCGCCCCGCGTGACGACCGGCTCCTCGAGGAACGGCGCCTCGGCGACCGCGGAGGCGAACTTCGCGGAGAACTCGCCGTAGGTGCCGTGGGCGCTGCGCCGCCGCACCAGCCCGAGGGAAGCGGCGTCCCAGAACGCCGTGGAGCCCCCGTTGCCCAGCACGACCTCGTAGCCCTCGGGCAGGTCGAACAGCTGGGCCAGCCCCTCGCGGACCTGTCGGACCAGGCCCTTGACCGGGGCCTGGCGGTGCGAGGTGCCCATGAGCGCCGCGCCCTCGGACGCCAGCGCCCGCAGCGCCTCCGGGCGGACCTTCGACGGGCCGCAGCCGAACCGCCCGTCGGCGGGCAGCAGGTCGGCGGGGATGGTGGTGCTCATGCCGGGGGTGCTCCTCGACGGGTGGTCGGGCGGGCCGGGACTACGCCGGGGAGACCTCGTCGACGGCCTTGACCGTGATGGTGTCGAAGCCCTCGACCTCCTCGGGCTTGCGCGCGGCGGGCCCGACGTAGCGGGCCGACGGGCGCACGAGGCGGCCGGTCTGCTTCTGCTCCAGGATGTGCGCGCACCAGCCGGCGGTGCGGGCACAGGTGAACATCGACGTGAACATGTGGCTCGGGACCTCGGCGAAGTCGAGGACGATCGCCGCCCAGAACTCCACGTTGGTCTCGATCGGCCGGTCCGGGCGCCGCTCGCGCAGCTCCTTGAGCGCGGCGTTCTCCAGCGCCAGCGCGGCCTCGAAGCGCGGGGCGCCGAGCTCCTTCGCGGCCTTGCGCAGCGTGCGGGCGCGGGGGTCCTCGGCCCGGTAGACCCGGTGCCCGAAGCCCATCAGGCGCTCCTTGCGGTCGAGCAGGTCCTTGACGTACTTCTCCGCGTCGCCGGCCTGCTCGACGCCGTCGAGCATGTGCAGGACCCGGGAGGGGGCGCCGCCGTGCAGCGGGCCCGACATCGCGCCGATCGCGCCGGACATCGCGGCGGCGACGTCGGCGCCGGTGGAGGCGATGACGCGGGCGGTGAAGGTGGAGGCGTTCATGCCGTGCTCGGCGGCCGACGTCCAGTAGGCGTCGACGGCGGCGACGTGGCGGGGGTCGGGCTCGCCGCGCCAGCGGACCATGAACCGCTCCACGATGGTGGAGGCCTCGTCGATGCGGCTCTGCGGCACGGCCGGGATGCCGATGCCGCGGGCGGACTGGGCGACGTAGGACAGCGCCATGACCGCGGCGCGGGCCAGCTGGTCGCGGGCCTCCTCGTCGCTGATGTCCAGCAGCGGGCGGTAGCCCCAGAACGGGGCGAGCATCGCCAGCGCGGCCTGGACGTCGACGCGGACGTCGCCGCTGTGCACCGGGATCGGGAACGGCTCGGCCGGGGGCAGGCCGGGGCCGAACTTGCCGTCGACCAGCAGCGCCCACACGTTGCCGAAGGTGATCTTGCCGACCAGGTCCTCGATGTCGACCCCGCGGTAGCGGAGCGACCCGCCGTCCTTGTCGGGCTCCGCGATCGTGGTCTCGAAGGCGATGACGCCCTCGAGGCCGGGTACGAAGTCGTCGGCCATCTCGCATGCTCCTCTGCGCGCGGACCTCGTGCCCGCACGTTCAGCGGCGCACGACTGCACCGCGACACTAGGCCCAGCGGCCGCCTCCGTTCCATCCGGGGCTGCCGTCCAGCGGGAGCCGCCCGGCGCCCGCTCCCCGGCGCGGTGTCAGCATGGCGGGGTGGCCGACCTCTCCCGCATGCGCAGGGACTACGACCGCCCGGGGCTGCGCGAGGAGGACCTCGCGCCCACCTGGGTCGAGCAGTTCGACGCCTGGTTCCGCGACGTCGTCGCCGCCGACGTCCCCGACCCGAACGCGGTGGTCGTGGCCACGGCCGACGCCGACGGCGCCCCGGACGCGCGGATCGTGCTGCTCAAGGGCTACGACGAGGCCGGCTTCGTCTTCGGCACCAGCTACGCCTCCGCCAAGGGCGCGCAGCTGGCCGTCAACCCCCGCGCGGCGCTGGTCTTCCCCTGGCACGCGCTGCAGCGGCAGGTCCGCGTGACCGGCACCGTCGAGCGCGTCGGCGAGGCCGCCTCCGACGACCTGTGGGACCCCCGCCCGCGCGAGGCGCAGCTGGCCGCGGTCGCCTCGGTGCAGTCGACCGTCGTCGACTCCCGGGAGGAGCTCGAGGAGCGGGTGCGGCTGCTTGACGAGGAGACGACGACGGAGAAGGTGCCGCGGCCGCCGGCCTGGGGCGGCTACCGCGTGGTGCCGCGGACCGTCGAGTTCTGGCAGGGCGGGCCCGGGCGGCTGCACGACCGGCTGCGGTTCGTCCGCGACGACGAGGAGGGCGGCGGCTGGGTCCTCCAGCGGCTCGCCCCGTGACGGAGGACCCCGCTGCCCCCCGCCCCTCGCACGCCCGGCGCGGGTCCCTGCAGCAGGGCCGTTCCAGTACGTCACCTCCCGGCGGGCAGTTGCCCGCCGACCCGGTCGAGCCGGGGGAGGTCGCCGAGCCCGCGCCCGTCCCGCGCCGCCGCGGCTGGGCGCTGGACACCAGCCCGCTGCGCAACCCCGGCTACCGGCGGCTGTTCTGGGGGCTGACCTCGACGATGGTCGGCCAGCAGATGACGCTGGTCGCCGTCCCGGTGCAGGTGTACGCGATCACCCGGGACTCGCTGCTGGTCGGCGTCACGTCGATGGTCTCGCTGGTGCCGCTGGTGGTCTTCGGCCTGCTCGGCGGGGCGATCGCCGACGCGATGGACCGGCGGAGGCTCATGCTCGTCACCGGGGTCGGCTCGGCGGTGACCAGCGCGCTGCTGGCCCTGCAGGCGCTGCTGCCCGGCGGCGGGAACCTCTGGCTGCTGTGGGTGCTCGTGGCCGCGGTCTCCGGCTTCACCGCGGTCAACCAGCCCGCGCGCAGCGCGGTGATCCCCGCACTGGTCGGGCCGGAGGGCGTGGCGGCGGCGAACGCGCTGGCGATGACCGTGCGGCAGGTCGGCGTCATCGTCGGTCCGCTGGTCGCCGGGCTGCTCATCGGCCTGGGCGACCTGTTCGTCGCCTACGCCGTCGACGCCGCCACGCTCCTGGTCGCCGTGCTCCTGGTGCGCGGCCTGCCGCCGCTGCCGCCGGGCGGGAACACCGGGCCGCTGCGGCTGGGCGCCGCCGTCCGCGGGGTGGGGGAGGGCTTCACCTTCCTGCGCACCCAGCCGGTGCTGCTCATGACCTTCGTCGTCGACGTCGTCGCGATGCTGTTCGCCTGGCCGCAGGCGGTGTTCCCCGAGCTCGCCGCCGACCGCTACGCGGGCTCGGCCAACGCCTACGGGTGGCTGTTCGCCGGCATCTCCATCGGCGCGCTGCTCATGGGCCTGACCTCGGGCTGGGTGTCGCGGGTCGACCGGCAGGGCGCGGTGGTGCTCGCCGCGATCGTCGTGTGGGGCGTGGCGATCATCGGGTTCGGCCTCGCGCAGTCGCTGTGGCTGGCGGTGTTCTTCCTCGCCGTCGCCGGGGCCGGGGACATGGTCAGCGCGGTGCTGCGCTCGTCGATGCTGCAGACCGCCGCGCCCGACGAGATGCGCGGGCGGATGCAGGGCGTGTTCATCGTCGTCGTCGCCGGCGGGCCGCGGCTCGGCGACCTGCGCGCCGGCGCGGTGGCCAGCGCGGCGGGCGTCGGCGTCGCCATGGTCTCCGGCGGGGTCGTCGTCGTCGTCGCGATGGCGGTGGTCGCGCTGCTGGTGCCCTCGTTCCGGCTGTTCCGCGCCTCCAGGACCGGCGTCTAGGCCTCCCCGCAGGGTCCCGCCGCGGCCCGCGAGTGGCGGGGGCAGGGAGGTCCTCCGTCTAGGCCAACGCGCCGGCGACGACGCGGAGGTCCGCGACCAGCGCGTCGAAGGCCGCGGCACGGGCCTCGTCCGGCGTCCGCAGGATCGCCGAGGGGTGCGCGGTCGCGAGCATCCAGGTCTGCGCCGGCTCGTCCTCCTCCGGCTCGTCGTCGCCGGCCTCGGCGCGCGCGACGCCCGGCGGCGTCCACGGCATGAGCTTCCCGCGCTCCTTGGTGATCCGGAACGACGGCGAGATGAGCGCCTTGGCCGCCGTCGCGCCCAGGCAGACGACGACCTCGGGCTTGAGCACCTCGAACTCCGCCTCCAGCCACGGCCGGCAGGCGCGGAGGTGCTCGGCGCCCGGCGACTGGTGGATCCGCCGCTTGGGCGTCGGCGTGAAGCGGAAGTGCTTGACCGCGTTGGTGACGTAGGCGTCCCTCCGCTCGATACCGGCCTCGGCCAGCGCCCGGTCCAGCAGCCGGCCGGCCGGGCCGACGAACGGCTCGCCCCTGCGGTCCTCCTGGTCGCCCGGCTGCTCGCCGACGAACACGATCCGCGCGGTCTCCGGCCCCTCGCCGAACACGGTCTGGGTCGCCGGCTCCCACAGCTCGCAGGCCCGGCAGCCGGCCGCCGCCCGGCGCAGCCCGTCCAGCCCGACGCCCGACGGTGGGCGGGCGGGGACGTTCTCCTGGCTCATGTCCCGATGACACCGCAGGTCAGCACGGTCCGCGAGGTGGGGACCGATAGCGTCGGCGCGCACGGGGACAGCGGACGGAGGAACGGTGCTCGAGTTCGACGGGCTCCACAAGAGCTACGGCGACAACCGCGTGCTGGAGGGCGTCGGCTTCACCGTCGCCCCCGGCTCGATGTTCGGCTTCTGCGGGTCCAACGGGGCCGGGAAGACGACGACCATGCGCATCGCCATGGGGCTGGCCCGGGCCGACGCGGGCGAGGTGCGCTGGCGCGGCCGGCCGCTGGACGAGGGGACCCGGCGGCGCATCGGCTACATGCCGGAGGAGCGCGGGCTCTACCCGAAGATGCGGGTCGGCGAGCAGCTGACCTACTTCGCCCGGCTGCACGGCGTGGACGCCGCCGCCGCGGCCCGCGCCGCGGACGAGTGGTCCGGGCGGCTGGGCCTGGGCGAGCGCCGCGGCGACCCCGTCGAGAAGCTGTCGCTGGGCAACCAGCAGCGGGTGCAGCTGGCCGCCGCGCTGGTCAGCCGGCCCGAGGTGCTGATCCTCGACGAGCCTTTCAGCGGCCTGGACCCGGTCGGCGTCGACGCGCTGGCCGAGGCGCTGCTCGACCAGTGCCGCGGCGGGGTGCCGGTCGTGTTCTCCAGCCACCAGCTCGACCTGGTCGAGCGGCTGTGCGACTCGGTGGGCATCCTCGCCCGCGGCCGCATGGTCGCCACCGGCACCGTCGCGGAGCTGCGCCGCCGCGAGGCCCGCCGGCTGCTGCGGGTCGTCGTCCCCGACGCCGCGCCCGGCTGGGCCGCCGCCGTGCCCGGCGTCCGGGTCGTCTCCGAGCAGGCCGGCGACACGCTGCTGGAGCTGGCCCCGGGCGCCGACGACCAGCAGGTCCTCGCCGCCGCGCTGCGCACCGGCCGGGTCACCCACTTCGCCTGGCGGGAGGCCACGCTGGTGGAGCTGTTCCGCGAGGCCGTTGCCGACCCGGCGCAGCAGGCCGCCGCGCGCGAGGAGGTGGCCGCGTGACCGCCCCGCTGTCCAGCGGGCGGCTGGTCCGCCTGGTCGCCGCCCGCGAGGTCTCCACCCGCATCCGCGACAAGACGTTCATCGCCAGCTCGGTGCTGATGATCGTGCTGATCCTCGGCGTGCTGGTCTTCCAGGTCGTCGTCAACTCCGGCGGGGACACCAGCCGGGTCGGCGTCGTCGGCGAGCCCGGGCAGGTCGGCCAGGCCCTCGAGGCCCAGGGCGACGCGCTCAGCGTCGACGTCGAGGTGGTCCGGTTCGACACCGACGACGCCGCCCGCGCCGCCGTCGAGGCCGAGGACGTCGACGGCGCCCTGGTCGGCGCGGCCACCGCTCCCGAGTTGGTGGTCCGCGAGCCCGACACGACGCTGGAGGCGGTCGTGTCCGGCGCGGTGGGGGCCGTGGCGCTCACCGACGCGCTCGCCGGGGCCGGCGTCGACCCCGCGGACCTGCCGACGCTGTCGGTGACCGCGCTCGACGACGACGGCGACCAGCAGAACGTCGTGGTCGCGATCGTCGGCGTCGTCGTGCTCTACAGCCTGCTCATCCTCTTCGCCCAGTTCGTCGCACAGGGCGTCGTCGAGGAGAAGTCCAGCCGGGTGGTGGAGCTGCTGCTGGCCACGATGAAGCCGTGGCAGCTGCTGGCCGGGAAGATCCTCGGCCTCGGCGTGCTCGGCCTCGCGCAGATCGCCGTCATCGCCGCGATCGGGATCGGCGGCGCGCTCGCCTTCGACGTCGTCGACCTGCCCGGCGAGCTGGTCGGCACGGTGCTGTGGCTGCTGTTCTGGTTCGTCCTCGGCTACGCGCTCTACGCCTCGCTGTTCGCCGTCGCCGCCTCGCTGGTCAGCCGGCAGGAGGACCTCGGCAGCGTGCTGACCCCGGCGTCGCTGGTGCTGGTCGCGGGCTTCGTCGTCGCCGTGCAGGCGGCGAGCGACCCGGACGGGAGCCTGGCCGTGGTCACCTCCTACGTGCCGGGGCTCTCGCCGATGGTCATGCCGGTGCGCCAGGCGGCGGGGGACGTCGCGCTCTGGGAGGTCGGCGTGGCCGTCGTCCTCATGCTCGTGGCGATCGCGCTGGTGGTCCGGCTGGGCGGCCGGGTGTACTCCGGCGCCCTGCTCCGGACCAGCGGGAAGACCAAGCTGCGGGAGGCCCTGCGGGCCGGGCGGGCCTGAGCGCCGGGCGGGGGGACACCCGCCCGGTCGAGCAGCGGACACGTTGGGGTGACCTCACCCCTGCGGAGGGCGTGCGCCCAGGTCGGCGCGGCCATCATCGGCGCCATGACCGAGGACCTGGACGCGCGCCTCTGGCGGCTGCAGGCCTCCGAGGACGCCGACGAGCTGATCGAGCTGGGCTGCGACCTCGCCGACGCCGGCCGGCAGACCGACGCCGAGTGGTGCTTCCGCCGCGCGGCGGAGCTCGGCGACGTCACCGGCTACTACGACCTGGGCAACAGCCTCGCCGCGCAGGAGCGCTGGACCGAGGCCGTCGAGGCCTACGAGGTGGCCCTGGCCGGCGGCGAGGCCGACGCCTGGCGCAACCTCGGGCTGGTGCTCGAGCAGCTCGGCGACCTCGCGGGGGCCATGGCCGCCTACCGCGGGGCCGCCGACGCGGGCGACACCGAGGGCGGCCTCCAGCTGGCCTTCCTGCTGCGCGAGCAGGGGGAGCGCGAGCAGGCCCTGTCCGTCGCCGAGGAGCTGGCCGCGAGCGGCGACGCCGAGGCCGACGCCGTCGCCGCCTGCTGGCAGTGGTGCGCGACCCTCGACCCGGCGCTGGAGGACCGGCTGCGCACCGGCGCCGCCCACTTCGCCGCCGCCCGCGCCGACCTGGCCGCGCTGCTGCTGCAGACCGGCCGCCCGGAGGAGGCCCGCGCGGTGCTCGAGCGCGGCGCCAAGCTCGGCGAGCAGGTGGCCTGGCTGCCGCTGGGCAACCTCTACCGCGAGCTGCTCGCCGACGACGAGGCCGCCGAGGAGGCGTACCGCGCCGGGATCCAGGCCGGCGACGCGTACTGCCACCACAACCTCGGCGTGCTGCTGGCCGACCGCGGCGACCTCCCCGGCGCGGCGGAGGAGTTCGAGCGGGGCGCCGCGGCCGGCGACCAGCTCGCCGCCGCCGCGCTCGCGCTGCTCCAGGGCAGCTGACCGGCCCCTGCGGCGGGGTCCTCCTACTGCCGGAGGCCGGCGAGCGGGCCGCGGTAGGGGTTCGCCGGCGGGCCGGTGACGCCGGGCCGCACGGTGAACAGCCGCCCGGCCTCCGCCTCGTCGGCGTCGCCGTGCGCGGTGCTGATGACCAGCAGGCCGCGGTCCGGCCCGGCGAAGGCGCAGCTGGAGGTGTTGGCCACCGGCACCTCGACGACGGCGAGCAGCTCGCCCTCCGGTGACCAGCGGCGCACCTGCCCGCCGCCCCACATCGCCGTCCAGAGGCAGCCCTCGTCGTCGACGGTGAGCCCGTCGGCCACGCCGTCGGCGCCGCCGGTCTCCAGCAGCACCCGCCCGCGGCCCCACGCACCCGAGGACGGGTCGTGGTCGACGGCGTGCACCAGGCCGGGGCCGGAGTCGGCGAGGTAGACGGTGCGGTCGTCGGGCGACCAGCCCAGCCCGTTGGAGACGGTCAGCCCCTCGCGGACGGTCGTGACGGTGCCGTCGGTGTCCAGCCGGTAGAGGGTGCCGGCGCCGGGGCGCTCGTCGAAGGCCATCGTCCCGGCGTAGAACCGCCCGGCGCGGTCGCACTTCGCGTCGTTCATGCGGGTGCCGCCGTCGTCCGGGCCGCCGCCCTCGCCGGCCAGCTCCAGCAGCACCCGCGCGGTGCCGTCGTCGGCGAGGTGGGTGAACCCGGCGCCGGCGGCGGCCAGCCACCCGCCGCCGGCGGCCGGGACGACGGCGCCCACGGTGTCGCCGGCGGACAGCGAGCCGGTGTCGGTCAGGGTGTCGCCGTCGAGGGCGGCCCGGCGGACCCGCCCGGCGCTGATGTCGACCCACAGCAGCTCGGAGCGGGCGTCGTCCCAGGTGGGGCCCTCGCCGTGGTCGGCGGGGGCGGGGGCGGCGGGGGTGGCGCGCAGCGTCAGCACGCGGGGGACCTTCCCCCGGGACACCCGCCCGTCACATGGGGGGCCGATACTGCCCGCATGTCGGAAGCCACCGTCGACGTCGCCGACCTGCGCCTGCCCGGACGCGACCCGGAGGGGGACGGCCGGGCCGACGACGCCCCGCTGCGCGAGGACATCCGGCTGCTCGGCCGGGTCCTCGGCGAGGTGATCCGGGAGCAGAGCGGCGACGACGTCCTGGACCTGGTCGAGTCCACCCGCGTGCAGGCCTTCGCCGTCCGCCGCTCCGAGACCGACCGCGCGGAGGTCGCCGCCCGCATGGGCGACCTCGACGTCCGCGCGGCCAACCACGTCATCCGCGCGTTCAGCCACTTCTCGCTGCTGGCCAACCTGGCCGAGGACCTGCACCACGAGCGCCGCCGCCGACACCACCGCCGGGCCGGTTCGCCGCCGCAGCCCGGCAGCCTCGCGGCCACCTTCGCGCTGCTGGACCGGGCGGACCTGGACCCCGACGTCGTCGCGCGGGAGCTGGCCGGCGCGCTGGTGGTCCCGGTGGTCACCGCGCACCCCACCGAGGTGCGCCGCAAGACGATCTCGCAGGTGCAGCAGCAGGTCACCGAGCTGATCCGGGAGCGCGACCGGATGGCGCCGGGGGAGGTCGACGAGGCCGCCTGGTCGGCGCAGCTGGAGCGGGCGGTGCTCACCCTCTGGCAGACGGCGCTGCTGCGGCTGTCCCGGCTGCGGCTGGCCGACGAGATCGACGAGGCGCTGCGCTACTACGACCTGTCGCTGTTCCGGGTGGTGCCCGAGATCAACGCCGACCTGCGCCGCGCGCTGCAGGAGCGCTGGCCGCACGCCGGCCTGCCCACCCAGCCGGTGCTGCAGCCGGGCTCGTGGATCGGCGGCGACCGCGACGGCAACCCGTTCGTCACCGCCGACGCCGTCCGCCGCGCCAGCACCCGGCAGGCCGAGACGGCGCTGGCCCACCACCTCGGCGAGCTCGTGCAGCTGTACCGCGAGCTGTCGATGTCCGACCGGCTGGTCACGCCGACGCCGCAGCTGGCGCACCTGGCCGACGCCTCCCGCGACGACTCGCCGTTCCGCGCCGACGAGCCCTACCGCCGGGCGCTCAACGGCGTGCACGCCCGGCTGGCCGCCACCGCGAAGCGGGTCCTCGGGCGGGTGCCCGGCGTGCCGCCGGTCGCCGAGCTCGACCCCTACGACACCCCCGACGAGCTGCTCGCCGACCTCGCCGTCGTCGACGCCTCGCTGCGCAGCCACGGCGCCGGCGCGCTGGCCGACGACCGGCTGGCCCGGCTGCGCGACGCCGTCGAGGTGTTCGGCTTCCACCTCGCCGGGCTGGACATGCGGCAGAACTCCTCGGTCCACGAGGAGGTCCTCGCCGAGCTGCTGGCCTGGGCCGGCGTCTGCCCCGACTACGCCTCCCTCGACGAGGCCGCCCGGGTCGAGCTGCTGGCCGGGGAGCTGCAGATGCGCCGGCCGCTGGTGCGGCCGGGCGCGGAGCTGTCGGAGCTGGCCCGGGGGGAGCTGGACCTGCTGGAGGCCGCCGCCGGGCAGGTCGCGCTGCTCGGGCCGCGGGCGATCCCGAACTACGTGATCAGCATGTGCGAGTCGGTGAGCGACGTGCTCGAGGTCGCCGTCCTGCTCAAGGAGGTCGGCCTGCTCGACCCCGACGGCGAGGACGGTCCCACCTGCCCGGTCGGCATCTCGCCCCTGTTCGAGACGATCGCCGACCTGCAGGGCGCCGGCGAGACGATGACCGCCGTCCTCGCCCAGCCGGTGTACCGGGCGCTGGTCGCCAACCGCGGCGACGCGCAGGAGGTCATGCTCGGCTACTCCGACAGCAACAAGGACGGCGGCTACCTCGCCGCCAACTGGGCGCTGTACCGGGCCGAGCTGGCGCTGGTCGAGGTGGCGCGGCGCGAGGACATCCGGCTGCGGCTGTTCCACGGCCGCGGCGGCACGGTCGGCCGCGGCGGCGGCCCGAGCTACGAGGCGATCCGCGCCCAGCCGCCCGGCGCGGTGGCCGGCGCGCTGCGGCTCACCGAGCAGGGCGAGGTGATCGCAGCCAAGTACGGCGAGCCCGACCTCGCCCGTCGCAACCTCGAGGCGCTGGTGGCGGCGACGCTGGAGGCCACGCTGCTCGACGTCGAGGGCCTCGGCGACGGCGCGGAGGACGCCTACGCCCTGCTCGACGACCTCGCCGATCGCGCGCAGGCGGCCTACCGGGCGCTCGTGCACGAGACCCCGGGGTTCGTGGAGTGGTTCCGCGCCGCGACGCCGATCCGCGAGCTGGCGGAGCTGAACATCGGCAGCCGCCCGCCCTCGCGCAAGGCCGGCGACCGGATCGCCGACCTGCGGGCCATCCCGTGGGTGTTCAGCTGGTCGCAGGCGCGGATCATGCTGCCCGGCTGGTACGGCACCGGGACGGCGCTGGAGTCCTGGATCGGGGACGACCCGGCGCGGCTGGCCCGGCTGCAGGAGCTGCACCGGCGGTGGCCGTTCTTCCGGACGGTCCTGTCGAACATGGGGATGGTGCTGGCCAAGACCGACCTCGACCTCGCCGCCCGCTACGCGGGGCTGGTGCCCGACGAGGAGCTGCGGGCGCGGGTGTTCGACCAGATCACCGCCGAGCACGAGCGCACCTGCCGGGTGCTGCTCGCGGTCACCGGCGACGACCACCTGCTGGCCGACAACCCGTCGCTGGCCCGGTCGATCCGCAACCGGTTCCCCTACCTGGAGCCGCTGCACCACCTGCAGGTGGAGATGCTGCGCCGGCGCCGGACCGGCGACGACGACGAGCTGGTGCGGCGCAACATCCAGCTGACAATCAACGGGATCGCGACGGCGCTCCGGAACTCCGGCTGAGCCCGCTCACCGGCAGGCGGTTGCGGTCCAGCCAGGCGGCCAGCCGGGCACCGTCCCAGGGGCGGCGGCGCCGGGCGGCGGCCATCACCAGCCCGCGCGGCAGCTCGGCCAGTGCCAGCGCGATGCCCGCGGCGCCGGGGGCGTCGCCGTCGCGGACGTGGTCTAGGACCGCGCGTCCCCGCCCGGCGAGGAAGGCCGCCGTCTCCCGGACCGGCCGGTCGGCGTGCTGCGGGCGGAGCACCTGGACGGTGCGGGCGTAGTGCCACTCCCGCAGGAACACCCCGCGGGCGGTGCGGCCGCCCTTGCCGTGCCGGAACACGGTGTCGGGCACCCGCAGCAGCAGGTGCCCGGCCGCCCGCAGCCGCCGGGAGGCGTCGCGGTCCTCGTTGTAGAAGAAGTACAGCGGGTCGAACCCGCCGGCGGCGAGGAACTCCGCCCGGCGCACGAGCAGCGCGGTGCCGCCGAGCTCCTCGGCCGGGAACGGCGGGCCGGGCGGGTCGTCGTCCTCGCCGGGGCCGTGCACCGCGGGCGCGGCCCAGACCGCCCGCGGCTCGGCGTCGAGGACCGCGGCCAGCCGGCGCAGCACGTCCGGGCCGGGCTCGCCGTCGGAGTTGACCAGCGCGACGTAGCGGCCGGCGCAGGCGTCGAGGGCGAGGTCCATGGCGCGCGCCCAGCCGAGGTTGCGCGGGGAGGACAGCACCCGGGCGTCGGCGTCGGGGTGGCAGTCGCGCAGCAGGGCGCGGGCGGCCGCGGAGGTCGCCGGCGCGGCGGCGTTCTCCACCAGCAGCGCCCGGCCCCGCCAGCCCGGGCCGGTGGCCGCCGACACCGCGGCGTGGTGCCGGGCGAGCATCTCCGGCGCTTCCCGGTGGACGAGGAACACGACGTCGACGTCGTCGAGGGAGGTGCGCGCGGGGGCCGTCACCGTGGCGCCCTACCCCGCGCGCGCCGGTGGCCTACCGTGCCGGGGGAGCACTGACGGCGGGGGGACCGTGGCGGACACGATGCGCGTGGCGGCGTCGGGGGAGGACCTGCGCGCCGCGGCCCGGCTGCTGGGCGTCGGCCCGGCGGCCCTGGCGCCCGAGCTGCTCGACCCCGGCGCGCGGCTGCTGGTCGGCGACGACGCCGCCGCGCACCTGCGCCGCCGCTGGACCGACGAGGGCACGACCGAGGCCGTCGTCGTGCACCGCTCCACGCACGTCACCGGCCGCTCGGCGCTGCTCGCCGTCGCCGCGGCCTGGGGCTGCTCGCAGGTCCGCGACGCGGGCACCGGCCGGGTGGTCGAGGTGGCGGCCCCGCCGGACGACGCGCCGCTGACCGCGCGGTTCGCGCACCTGGCCGCGCTGGCCGCGACGCGGGTCGAGGTGGCCGTGGCGCTGGCCCGCGACACCGGCCTCGACCGCCGCAAGGACGACGGCAGCTGGTCGATGGCCGCCGACGAGGCCGCGCACGCCGCCGCGGCCGGGACGCTGGCCCCGCTCGGCGTGCCCGTGCTGTCGGAGGAGCGGCCGGACCCGGCCGTGTCCGACGACGACCCGTGGATCGTGCTCGACCCGCTCGACGGCACCGGCAACTTCCGCGCCGGCCTGCCGCCGTGGGCGTTCTCGGCGGCGCTGGTGCACCGCGGGCGGGCTGTCGCCGGGCTCGTCGTCGACCTGTCGTCGGGGCGCCGCTGGGCCGGGACCGTCGACACCGGCGCGCAGCGGGACGGCGTGCCGGCGCGGGTGCGGGAGGGCAGCACCGTCGTCGCGCCGTCGGGCCGGACCGTGCGGGTGCCCGGGACGGCGCACCGCGTGCGGGTGACCGGCTGCACCGCCGTCGACCTGTGCCTGGTCGCCGACGGGTCGGCCGGCGCCTGGCACGACCTGGACCGCAGCGGCACGCACGTGCACGACGTCGCCGGCGGGCTGGCCGTGCTCGCGGCCGCCGGCGGGGTCGCGCTGACCCCGGACGGCGACCCGCTCTCCCTGCGGCCGGACACCGAGACGCTGATCCGGTTCGTGGCGGCGGCCTCCGGGCAGGGCGCCCGGGAGCTGGCCGCCGCGGTCCTCGGCTAGAGGGTCTGCCCCAGCACCACGGTGTTGCCGGTCGGGTCGGCGCACGATGCCAGGCGGAACTGCCCGTCGGGGGTGGTGAACAGCCGGGGCTCGATGCCCCGGGCGGTCAGCTCGGCGGCTCGGGCGTCGGCGTCGTCCACACCGAGGACCACGGTGACGCCGCGCGGCGCGTCGGGCAGCGCGATGACCTGCACGGCGCCGCCGTCGGTGAGCTGCCACTCCGCGCACGAGCTCATGGGCCGGCGGTCGGGCTCGCGGCCGAAGAGCCGGCGGTACCAGGACTCGGCGGCGGGGAAGTCGTCGACGGGCAGGACGGCGAGGACGTTGCTGGGGTGCATGCGGGATCGACCGGACGGTGAGCCGGAACTCATCGGTCCGCGGCGGCCCGCACGGCGGCCAGCAGGGACTCGCGCTCGTGCAGCGTGGTCCGGGCGCGGCCGCGGGTGGCGCCGAGGGCGACCTCGGCGGCGTCGATGGCCCGCCAGTCCTCCAGCAGCACCGGCTCGGCGCCGCGGGCGCGCAGCGTGCGCACCAGGTCGTCGCGGTCGCCGTGCGCGCCGATCACCCCGGCCTCGGCGTCGGCCAGCAGCGACGCCACCGTCTCGCGGGCGTCGTGCTTGTTGGTGCCGACGACGCCGGTGGGCCCGCGCTTGATCCACCCCGCCACGTACTCGCCGGGGGAGCGGGCGCCGTCGCGGATCACCCGGCCCTCCTCGTTGGGCACGGTGCCGGTGCGCGGGTCGACCGGCAGGCCGGGCAGGCCCTGCCCGCGGTAGCCGACCGAGCGGACGACGAGGTCGGTGGGCAGCACCTCGGTCTCGCCGGTACCCACGGCCCGCCCGTCGCCGTCGACGGCGGTGCGTTCCACCTCGATCCCGGTGACCCGGCCGGTGCCGAGGATGCGCACCGGCCGGCGGTAGAAGCGCAGCCACAGCCGGCCGCGGCCGGGCTCGGGCCGGTGGCCGGCCCACTCCCGCAGGACGGCGAGGTTGCGGCTGGCGTTGCGGTCGCCGGCCAGGCGCTCCTCGGCGGCCGGGTCGAGGTCGAGGTCGGCGGGGTCGACGAGCACGGTCGCCCGCTCCAGGCCGTCGAGCTCGCGCAGCTCCATCGTGGTGAAGGACGCCTGGGCCGGGCCGCGGCGGCCGAGCACGGTGACCTCCTCGACCGGCGTCGCGGCGAGGGTGTCGAGCACGTGCTGGGGCATGTCGGTGGACTCGAGCTCCCGCGGGGCGCGGGAGAGCACGCGGGCCACGTCGAGGGCCACGTTGCCGACACCGACGACGACCGCCCGCCGCACGCCCTGCAGCGCCGCCTCGACCGTCGCGCGGTCGGCGTCGGGGTGGCCGCAGTACCAGGCGACCAGGTCGGTGGCGGCGAGGCTGCCGGTCAGGTCCTCGCCCTCGATCGCCAGCGCCCGGTCCAGCGCCGCCCCGTAGGTGTAGACGACGGCGTCGACGTGCGCGCGCAGGTCCTCGAGCGAGACGTCGGTGCCCACCTCGACGTTGCCGACGAACCGCACGCCGGGGTGGTCCAGCGCCCGGTGCAGCGTGTCGCGGATCGCCCGCATCTTCGGGTGGTCGGGGGCGATGCCGTGCCGGACCAGGCCGAACGGGGTGGGCAGCCGGTCGAGCAGGTCGACGGTCACCGGGACCGGTGCGCGGCGGGTCAGCGTCTCGGCGGCGTAGATGCCCGCCGGGCCCGCGCCGACGACGGCGACCCGCAGCGGCCGCTCGCCGTCCGGGGCGGGGGATCCGTCGTCGGCCACGACTGGCATCCTGGCCCGGCCGGGGCGTCGTGCGCCAGATCACCGCCCCGGCCGACAACCGCCCACCGCAGAGGGGACCGCCCGTGTCCGTCGTCGTCGTCGCCACCATCAGCCCGAAGCCCGAGCACGTGGACGAGGTCCGTCAGGCCGTGCTCGAGACGGTGCCGCAGGTGCACGAGGAGCCCGGCTGCGAGCGGTACGCGCTGCACGAGGGCCGCGGGGTGTTCGTCATGGTCGAGCAGTGGGAGAGCCCCGAGGCGCTGGCCACCCACGGCAAGGCCGAGCCGCTGACCGCGCTGTCGGCGAGGCTCGAGGGCAAGCTCACCGAGCGCCCCGCCGTCCAGGTGCTCACCGCCCACCCCACCGGCGACCCCGCCAAGGGCGCCCTCTAGACGAAGGACCCCTCCGCCCCCCACCGCTCGCACGCTCGCGGTGGGCCCCTGCAGAGGGGCCGTCAGACGGCCTGGCAGACGGGGCACCAGTAGAGGTTGCGGCCGGCCATCTCCTCGGTGCGCACCTCGGTGCCGCAGATCCGGCAGGGCAGGCCGGTGCGCCGGTAGACGTAGTGCGCGTCCTCCCGGCGCACCGCACCCGAGCGGCGCGAGCGGTCGGCCGGCTGCGTCGTCACGATCCGGCCCATCCGGACACCGGCGCGCATGAGCACCACCAGGTCGTCCCACAGCGCCTGCCACTCCTGCTCGCCGACGTCGCGGCCCGGGCGGAACGGCGAGATCCGGTGCCGGAAGAGGATCTCGGCGCGGTAGACGTTGCCGACGCCGGCCAGCACCGCCTGGTCCATGAGCAGCGCGCCGACCGCCGTCCGGCTGCGGCCGACCCTCGCGTACGACAGCGGGCCGCCCCGGCGGGTGCGCAGCGGGTCGGGGCCGAGCCGGTCGAGGATCACGTCGACCTCGGGCCGGGTGAGGACGTCGCACGCCGTCGCCCCGCGCAGGTCGGTCCACACGCCCTCGCCCTTCGGCCCGTCGGCCACCCAGCGCATCCGCAGCGCGCCGCGCGGGGGAGGCGGGTCGCCGACGCCGGTCGTGTAGGTGCCGTAGAGGCCCAGGTGGACGTGCAGCACGTCGCCGCCGAAGTCGGCGAACAGGTGCTTGCCGTAGCTGGTGACCTCCTCGAGCACCCGGCCGTCGAGCAGCGCGGCGCCGGCGGCGAAGCGGCCCTGCGGGCTGGTGACGTGCACCGGCCGGCCCGCGAACAGCTCCGACTGCTCCTTCGCCAGCCGGTACAGGGTGTGGCCCTCAGGCATCGCGCACCGCCTGGTAGCGGGCCAGCGCCACCTGGCGCTCCTCCGCGTGGTCGACGATCGGCAGGGGATAGCCCTCGGGCGGTCCGCCGGGCAGGGTCCACGGCTCGTGCACGTACCGGTCGGGGACGTCGCGCAGCTCGGGCACCCAGCGCCGCACGTAGACGCCGTCGGGGTCGAACTGCTCGCCCTGCCGGGTCGGGTTGAACACGCGGTGGTACGGCGAGGGGTCGGTGCCGGTGCCGGCCACCCACTGCCAGCCGTGGTGGTTGCTGGCGAGGTCGCCGTCGACGAGGTGGTCGAGGAAGTAGCGGGCGCCGCGCCGCCAGTCGACGTGCAGGTCCTTGCAGAGGAAGGACGCCACGACCATCCGCACCCGGTTGTGCACGTAGGCCTCGCCGTGCAGCTGACGCATCCCGGCGTCGACGATCGGGTAGCCGGTGCGGCCCTCGGCCCAGGCGGCGAAGTGCTCGTCGGCCTCCGGGCCGGTGTCGTACCGCATGCGCGCCATCCGCGGGTCGAACGGCTCCCGCGCGGTCTCGGGGCGGTGCCAGAGCACGTCGGCGTAGAAGTCCCGCCAGATGAGCTCGCCGGTGAACTTCTCCACCGCCTCGGCGTGGTCGTCGGCGAGCGCCTGCGCCTCGGCGAGCAGCGTCCGCGGGTGCACGGTGCCGTACTTCAGGTGCGCCGACAGCCGGCTGGTGCCGTCGGAGCCCGGGGTGTTGCGGCCGGTGGCGTAGCCGAGCAGCCGCTGGTCGCGGAACAGCGCCCACGCGTCCAGCCCGGCGCGCTCGCCGGCCGGGGGCAGCACGGTGCCGCCGAGGTCCTGCGCCGGTGGCAGGTCCTCGGAGCGGACGCCGTCGGCCCACGCGACGTCGTCCGGGTACGGGGCGGGGGAGTGCAGCCCGCGCGCCCGCCAGGCCCGGGCGAAGGGCGAGTAGACCCGGTACGGCGTGCCGTCGTCCTTGGTCAGCCGGCCGGGCGTGACGCCGTAGGGCGAGCCGGTGCGGACGAACGGGACCTCACCCAGCGCCCGCTCGACCGCCGCGTCCCGCGCCCGCCCGTACACCCCGGCGTCGGAGGACACGTGCACGCTCGCCGCGCCCGTCTCGCGCACGAGGTCGGGCACCACGCGCGCCGGGTCCCCGGAGCGGACGACCAGCGCCCCGCCGGTCTGCTCGCGCAGGTCGGCCAGGCAGCCGCGCAGGAACTCCCGCCGCGGCCGGCCCGACGGCTCCCACAGCCGCGGGTCCACGACGAAGACGGGCACCACGGTGCCGTCCCGGCCGGCCGCCCCGACCGCGGCGACCAGCGCCGGGTGGTCGCGCAGCCGCAGGTCGCGACGGAACCAGAGCAGGGCGGTCGGCACCCGCGCCAGGTTAGGTCGCCCGGCGCGGGGCCGCAGGTCAGCGCCGGGTCAGCGGTCGGCGGTGGCCAGACCGAAGTGGGGCTTGTCCTCGTCGGCGACGAGGTCCAGCGTCTCGGGATGCTGCTGGATGTAGTGGCGCACGAAGGAGCAGTAGGGCAGGACGTGCAGTCCGCGCTCGCGGGCTGCGTCGAGGACACCGGCCACCAGGACCTTGCCGAGTCCGCGACCCCCCATGCTGGGGTCCACCTCGGTGTGCGGCAGTGCCATCGTGCCGTTCTCGACGTGGTAGCTGGCCAGTCCGACGACGCGCTCGCCGACCCGCACCTCGAACCGTCCCCGCTCGGGGACGTCGACCACCGTGGTCTCCATCGTTGCGTTCCCACCTCCGCTATGCCCCGGCGCCGTTGCCGGGGACACGACGTGCACCTGAGACGGTAACGCCTCGCAGCCGAGAAGGTTTCCTTCTCGAACCAGTGTCCGCCGGAGGAGTTCCTCGACCGGTGCCGGCCCCCGGCGCCAGGACGGCGCCCGCGACGGGGAGCGGGCGGAGCAGGCTCGGGCCCCCCGGGTCGTCCGGCGCGGAGGCGTGGTGACACGGGTGCACCGCGAACCGGGCGTCATGGGCGGGGGTTCGTGCGCGTCCACCCGCGGTCGTCCCGGCGGGCGCCGAGCGCGGCGCGGCAGCGGCGGCAGACGGCCTGCACCTCCTCGGCGTGCCGGCCGGACTCGGGCTGCACGTCGGACCAGCTCACGTGCGGGAAGCGGGCCAGCCGCGAGCGGGACAGCGACAGGCCGCAGACCGTCTCGTTGCGCCCGCGCTCCCAGGCGTGCACCTCGCCGCTGGGGTAGCGGATGCCGTCGTCGGGGTCGGTCCACTGGCCGGCGGCCGCGACCGCGGCGTTGCGGAGTGCCATGCGTCCCCTGTACCCGCGGCGCACCGTCGGGCCCACCCCGACCGGCGGACCTGCGGGTGCGGACGCCGCGGCGGGTCAGCTCAGGTGGTCGAGCCGGTCCTGCAGGAACTCCAGGTGGGCCTGCGCCCGGGCCTCCAGTCCGTCGAAGAAGGCCGCCGCCGTGAGCATCTCGCGGTGGACCGCGGCGACGTCGACGCGGTCGGAGCCGAACGCGGTCTGCAGCCGGATCAGTGCGCGGGACGTCACCGCCGTGTCCTCGGCCGCGTCGGGCCACAGCCCGACCAGCACCTCCTGCACCACGCTCCAGTGCGCGAAGACGTCGTCCCCGTCGAGGGTCAGCGGCTCTCCCGTGAGGGCCGGGAGGTCCTCGAGGACCCCGAGCAGGGAGAGCCGGAGGTGCTCCCGCCAGGCCTCCAGGTAGCGGTAGACCACCCACTGGCCGGCCGGGTCCCCGGCGGTCAGCCGCGCGTACAGCAGGGCCGTCTCCTGGAGGACGCCCTCCCGCTGCTCGCAGCGGCCCCGCGGCCCGTCCCAGGACAGCGGCACGAGGAGCGCGTCCGACGGCGCTGCAGGTCCCACCGACTCCGCGTCGTCCACCATGGTCCGGAACGGTAGAGGGCGTCCGGCCGCGACCGGTACGCCGGACGTCCCGGGACGGGTGCCCCCGGCAGGATTCGAACCTGCGACACACGGTTTAGGAATCAGTTTCCGCCATGTCCGTGATCTGCAGGGGAAGGCGAGCTAGGCTATCTGAGCTGCGCATTCGCCTACGCTGACTGCTGATGACTCGCACCGTTGCGCATCGTCCTGTGCCCCCGGCGTGCCCCTGTGCCCTCGGCGCCCGGCGGACCCGGGGTTGCTTAGCTCGGGTCAATGTCGTCGATGTACTAGCCGGCTGAGGATTTCTAGAGGATGTGGGGTATTGGGATCTAGGTCATGCGGCTGGACTGAACATCGGGGGGCCGTAGCAACCGTGCTGCGGGACTACTCATAGGTTGGTGTCAACGCGGCGCCCCCGCTCTGCCGACTGGGAAGAGCAGGGGCGCCGTCTTTCTGAGGTCCGCACCGGAGCACGTCCCGGTGCGGAGGTTGTCAGCGACGCTTGGTCGTCGTGGTGACGGTGACGGTCACCTTGACGGGACCGCGCCGGACCGTACGCGTGACGCGACGGGTGGACACTGGCCTCACCTCCCTCCCAGAGTTGCCATGGCGGCAACCTCCGGGGGTCGGGCGGTACGTGCTCCGCTCGATCCGGTGTAAGGTCCTCGCGCTTCCCCAAGCATGTGAACCTCGGTCACCACCGCCCCGGCGGTGTGCCGGGGTTTCGCTCTGTGTGAGGACGATACCGCCCGAGGGCGACAATCTGTAGTCGTCGTGTCACGGAACGTTGTCAGTAACCTCACCGTGCTCATGAACCGCATCCCTCACCCGGGGACGTCGACACCCTGCTAGTGACGGTTTGTTGGGGCTCCCTCCCATGCATGTCCACCCTCCGGCTGTTGTCGTAGGAGGCGGTTACGGTCCCGCGCCGTGACCACCATCGACCCGGACCTTCTGCTCGCCGCCTGCGCCACCGGGGGCCCCAGCTGTCTTGCTTCGACGACGCGCCTGCGTCCGGCTGGCGGCCTCCACACCGCTGTCGCGCCAGCGAAGTACCTGCAGGGCAAGGGGAACGACGCCAAGTCCGTATATGTGTACGAGCGGCGGTTCCTCGACGGGGTGCCTCGCCACACCGTGTTGATCGACTCGAAGCAGTCGCAGCTCAACCGGCTTGAGGCTCAGCTAGAGCAGGCACGGGTGGACGGTCACCCGCTGCTCTCCCGGATCCCGCATGTTCAGGTCACCTACCGAGATGGCGACGATGTCCGGGTCTTCTCCGACCTGACGCTCCCGCACCGCGTATTCGACGCCCACATCCGGGCCGGCACGGTCGATGGTGTCCCCACCACGCAGACCCCTCTCTACCGGGCCGTTCGAAACGCCGGTCCCGCCGACGCCCGTGCACTGCTCGACGTCAGCCCGGCAACGCTGCTGCTCGGCGGCTGGGACGCCAGCCGCAGGTCCCGACAGGGCCGCTGGCGCAGTGCTCTTGTGGGCGAGATCGTCGGCTTCGTCCCCACCGTCGGTACGAACGGCGACGGCGTCCCCGTTGAGGGTCGGCGGGGAGGTGCCCGCATCGACCCGGTCGGCATGCAGATGCGCGTACCAGGGACAGCCCTCGGACAGATGGCCGAGGCTCAGCGGGAGGACCTGAGCACCAAGACCTACGACAAGATGATGCAGCAGGCCCAGAAAGCTGGCGCGAGCCCCGTGGCCGCGGCCGAGCTAGGCTTCGGCGGCATCCCACCGGCGCTGTCGGCGCTGGGTGGAGTGGCCTGCGACCCCATCCTGCGCAGCCATGTCCTCTCCTTCGCCGCACTGCGGCAGATGCGCTTCGGCGCCGGCCCGGAGGGAGACTCAGCTTGCCGCGCCCTACTCGCGGCGCTTGCCTTGGCCGGTCTCGTACGCAGCGACGCCGAGCTGTACCTCCGGGCCAACTGCGACCTCGTCGAGGACGGCCCAACAACGATGACCCTCGACCAGCGAGGCGGCGAAGAGCTGGTTCTGACCGCGCCGAATATCGCGGCTGCCGACGCACTCCTCGAGTCCGCCCTGCAGAAGGCAGAGGAGCTGGCCGGCGTGACCTGGTCGGGCGTGGCGTTGTCCGTGACCGGCAACCCGGATGTGGTCCGGGGAGCTGTCGCGGAAGAGAGCGACGCATCATGAGCGAGTTTGCGGTCATCGCTGAACTGCCACTGGGCACTTACCGGGCACGCACGCCCGGCGGTCATCTCGACCCGGTTCCTTCACCAGCCCGGTTGCATGCTGCACTCCTGTGCGCCGCGGCCACAGGCCCACGGGCCAGGCTCACCCACGGGGAGCTACATCCCAACGATGACGACCTGGCGGCGCTGCGGTGGCTTGAGCAGAACCCGCCTGACGGCGTGTTGTTACCGAACACGGATGAGGTGCGCACCACCGTCTACGGCTACCGGCGCGAAGGAACGTTGGTGAAGGAAGGCGGCCGCGGCCCGAGGGACAAGGTCGTTCCTAGGGACTTGGTGGGAGTGATCGCGGTCGACGGCTCCTTCGCTTGGACCTGGGCGACCCCCCCGCCTCCCGCCGTTCAAGAGAGCCTGGACGCCCTCTGTCGCGACGTCGCACATCTGGGCACCGCCGATACACCGGTGCGGATGCGGATCGGCACGGCATATCCAACCCACCGTCGTGACCCACACGCCGACCTGTTCGCGACCGAAGAAGGCCTGGACGTCGATATCGCCGCTGACGGCCGCACCGAGGCGCTAATCGAGGCATTCGCAGCCCAGCGGAGCACTCCCACCGTCGCGGCAGATAAGTTCTCCACCAGCGAAGCTCCTCGGTCAACGACCTACGTTGAGGTTGGCAGGCAAGCCGCCCGATTCTTGAGCCTTACCCGCGACGAGGAGCCAGACGGCCCTTGGTCCACGGTCCTCCTCGCTGGCTTTGGGGGACCTCAAGATCGAGTCCGCCCAACTGACCATGTCGGCTGGGCCACCGCCGTGCATCGAGCTCTCATCTCCATCGTCGGTGACGGAGCACCAGCAGTGCTCACCGGCACCTACCTCCCGGGAGCCCCGCGGCCGGCTAACCGAGTGGCCATCCAGATCCTGACGCCGGATGTCGTCTGCACCGCTGGTATTGCCCATGAGGGGGCGGTCTTGGCTGTCTTGCTGCCAACCGGTGCGGATAGCACTGATCTGGCCATGGTCAGCGAGGCCTTTGGGCGACTGCCGTATGTCACCTGGGGCCGAGCGGTCCGTACGCTCGCTCCGCTCCGCGCGCGGTCGGCGCGGACCTTCTGGCCGGCCGGTCCGGCGGGGCGCCGGTTCGAGGTCCGCCCAGCCGCCGTCCCCGACACCCGCCCGCTGGGTCGGGACTGGACGATCGCCGACGCTGTGGCGCTGTCCTTCGGCTTTGTGCTCCGGGACCGAGTGGAACTGGTTGGTCAGGGGCGTGGGGACGCCCGGCACCGGGATACGGCACGGCGCATCCACGCCGCCGGACTCAAGGTGCACGCCGCCCAGCGGGTCATGGACGGCGACCTCTCCCGATATGCCCATCGCATCGATGCGACCCGGGTGATCCAGCCCTATCGTGCCCAGCTGACTCTCGGTGGTCTGCTCAGCGAGCGAAGCTTGGCCTGTATCGGCCAGAGCCGGCATCTCGGCGGTGGGCTCCTCGTCCCCATTGACGGGCGGGAGTGATCCGATGGTCGTGCGATCTGACTTCGGTGACTTCTTCGCCGCAGTCCGGCCAGGCCAGCGTCCGTTCGCATGGCAGGAGCGTCTGCTGGACCTCCTGCTCTCCGATGGGCGTTGGCCGGACCGCATCGTGGCACCAACCAGTGCGGGCAAGACGGCCGTCGTCGATGTCCATGTCTTCGCGAACGCCCTTGCAGCAGCCGGGCGAGGCCCGCGGATTCCTCGTCGACTTGTCCTGGTCGTCGACCGGCGATCGGTGGTGGATAGCCACCACGACCACGCGCGGCAGATGGCGGCACAGTTGGCCGATGCCCGGGAGGGGCTACTTCGCGACGTAGCTGATGCCCTGGCCAGCTTCCGACTGGAACTGCCGGTCACGGTCGGCGTCCCTCTCGACGCCGCGCCGCTGGTCACCGCCCGCCTTCGGGGAGGCGCGCCGCCGCCTCGAGGCTGGCGCGACTTGCCGGAGATGTGCAGCGTCCTCACAGGCACGCCCGACATGATCGGGAGCCGACTGCTGCTGCAGGGCTATGGCTCGTCGTGGCGAGCATGGCCTCGCGAGGCCGGGCTGCTGGCCTTCGACACCGCACTGGTCGTCGACGAGGCACACCTCTCGCGTCAATTTATGGCGACGGCGCGTCGCGTCGCAGAGCTAGTGAGCCAGCCTGAGTCACCCATGACAGACCGTGTGCCGGTACTCCAAGTCGTCGAGACGACCGCGACGCCCCAGCCCGGGATCGGCCGTGAGATCGGGGTCGAGGATGCCGACCTGGCAGATGCGGTCCTCGACCGTCGCCTGCGCACCCCGAAGCCGATCAAGCTGCTCCCCCTCGGTGACTGGCCCCTTCCGTCGTCGAGTCCGGCCCTGGAACTACTGGTGGACGAAGTACGCCAGGCCCGGGCGGACTTTGGCCCCACGGTGGGGTGCGTTGTGAACCGGGTGGCCACCGCGACCACGATTGCCCGGTTACTCCGATCCGCCGGCCTAACCGTCGAGCTGCTGGTCGGGCGAATGCGACCGGCGGACCTCGACTATCTGCGCCGTCGACGGCCAGGGCTGCTTAGCGCACATGGCAACACCGACGTGGACGTGCTGGTCGCCACGCAGACGGTCGAGGTCGGCCTTGACCTGGACCTGTCCGCGCTGGTCACCGAGCTCGCACCGGGGGCCGCCCTCGCTCAGCGCAGTGGCAGGGTGAACCGCAGGGGCAACCGAAGCGCAACGCGGGTGGTCGTGGCTGTCCCCGCCTCGGGCAAGATCCGCGAGGGAGGGACCGAGCCCTACACGCCCGGGGACCTCTCCGACGCGTTCTCCTGGCTCGGGCGGCTCGCCGAAAATCCCGAGGGGTTGGCACCGTGGTCGCTACGCGCCGACCCACCTCCTGGACAGCGACTACCCCGCCTGCTCCTCCGCCGTCTGGAGCTGGCCGACGCTTGGACCTGGGCGCGGACGAGCGTGGAACCCTTCGCCCGGCCCGACTTGGACCTGTGGCTGGCGGACGACCTGGCCGCCGACCGCGACGCCGGGCTGGTCTGCCGAGCCGGCATGCCCAGCGACCCAGCGCTGGCTCTCGACTTACTACGTCTCCTCCCACCGAGGGCGCACGAGGTCTTTCCGGTCGGGATCGGCACACTGCGGTCACTTCTATCGGACCTGCACGCAGCTCCTGGTCTATTGCTTCGCAAGCGCGGTGACGAGGTCGCCATCCTGCGCGAGAGCGACGACGACCTGCGAGCCGGCGACATCCTCGTGGTGGACGCCGACGCGCCAGTTCACGTCGAGGGGGTCGTGGTGGCCGGGGAGTCGCGGGAACCCGCCGCGGACGTCCTGGAGCACGTGCCTGCCACCGCCGACGGCCGACTCGAGCCGGTCCGCCCCGGCGCCGTTGTGCTGCGGTGGGGATCGTTCGGCTCTTCGAACTCTTCGGATCGGACCGCTACCGGAACGCCACCCGAGGCGGCACCCGGCATCGGCCACCTCCCCCGCCCAGCCCGGACGGTTCTGCAAGAAGGGCCGGCCGGGACGGCCGGGCGCTGGTCCAGGGACCAACGCCGTGCACTGGCCGACATCCTCGCCAGCACATCACCCGACCATCGCCAGCCTCCGGAGCAGCGCGCTGTATCGGTGGCCATGAGGAACGCCGCCGTCACTCTGCTGCGCCGCGGCCGGGTCCAGGACGCAGCACTGCGCGTGTTCTCCGACGACGACGAGCCCACCCTGCTCGTCCTGACCGACCTCCGTCGAACGACCGTCGATGAAGACGTACGCCAGACGTGGACGCCCAACGACGACCCCGTTCCCTTGGACCAGCACGCCGAGGCCGTCGCCAAGGCCGCTGCGCAGTTGGCGCACGGCTTAGGCCTCGACGAGGAGTCGATCGGGGTGCTCAGGTTGGCCGGGCACCACCACGACGACGGCAAGGCAGACCGGCGATTTCAAGCCGTACTCGGCCGCTGCGATAACGGGCCCCTGTTGGCGAAGAGCGCCACTCGCGGCCTTTCAAGCGATGCCACCGCGCAGTCAGCGGCCGGTCTCCCACCCGGGTGGCGGCACGAACAGCGCTCTGTGCTCAACGCCTGGCGAGAAGTACCCGAGCCTGCCCGGAGGCTGGTCGCTCGGCTCGTAGGCACCACTCACGGACATGGCCGGGGCGGATTTCCGCACGGCGCAGCGACACTGCTCGATGAGTCCGACCACCGGCAGCTAGCCGCCGATGCCCAGCGGTTGTTTGATGATGGCGAGTGGGAGCACCTCGTGGAGGACACCGACGAGCAGCTCGGCGTCTGGACCATGGCCTACCTTGAAGCACTTCTTCGGGCGGCCGACGGTCGGGTGAGCGCGGTGGGCTCATGACTGCAGAAGATCGGACGTTGCTGGCTTGGAGTGGCCATGATGCGCTTTTCACGCACGCGGTGCTGTGGGGAGCGGGTGCGATAGCAATGACAGTGCGCCAAGGCATCAGGTTGGGATGGACGGGCGGCCTGTCGCCTGTCGCCGTCGTTGATGGTATTGCCCCTGCCGAGCTCGCCGCAGCTGTACGACAGCGAGCTCTGCAGTCCATCGACCGGAGCCATTGGATGCAGGCCGCGCAGCCGCACGACCAGACCAGGGCCCTATTCAGTCCGCGGATCAAGGCGGTGCCAGATGGGGCGGCATGGAAGGCTATGCAGGCCGCCCGTGACGAGCAGCTCGCTCGTCTGACCGAACAGGGTTCTGCCCTCGACCTGCGCCTACTCGCCGCCCTTGGGGAAGCGTCTTGGTGGCACCAACACCGTGGAAAGCCCCGACAGGACGATGGTGCCAGCCGACTAGAGTTGCAGCCGCGTAACCAGGGCAGCGAGTTTGTCGGCACATTGCTGCGCAAGCTCGCGGCTGCTGTCGCAGCCCGCTCCGTCGCCGAGGTCGAGGCCGGTCTGACCGGTGCAATGCGAGCCGATGAGGCCGGCAAGGAGGAGGCTGGCAGCCGCAGCGCCGGGAACTTGCGGCCGCCTGGCCCCACGGACAACGCGTTGGCCTGGGTGGCGATGTGGGGTTTGTCGACGATCCCTGTGGCACACCAGGTCCACACAGCAAGCCTGACCGCGGCTTACCTAACCCCGCTGACGAACGGACGGGCAGGCGATGGGCGTAAGGGTGATTACGTCGCCGTGCCCCTGTGGACCGGTCGCTGGACGGTTGCCCGGCTTAGAGCGGTGCTGGCCAGCGGTGCCTTAATCGGTAGGGGTCGTGCGGCCCTGTCTAGCAGCGGCGACTCAGCTGAGGGGAGGCGTGACGAAGCATGGCTACTCGAGCGCGGCGCTCGTGCCCTCGTACTTTTCCCGGTGGAGGTCTTCGGTTCAGGAAACGCTCCCGAACGGCGGGTCCTGCCCGGCCGCGTCGTTCGGCTCGGAAGAAGCCAGTCGTGACGGCGGCGATCTCCATTCCCCCTCGATCGCGGGAGTGGGCGGAGGGGGGAGTATCGGCTCCTCCGTCACCCCTGTGCGGGTTGCCATTCGTTTATTCGAGTGGTCTAACTATCGGGTCGACAGTAGCGCCAAGGAACCCTCTCGGTCACTTCTCTTCATTGAGGGTCGACTGTCCCACTGCTCAGCGACGATGGCGATCCGCGCAGCTCCCTATAGGGCTGCTCTTCATTCAGGCGAGTCCGCGGGCTGGGACTGGCTCCTTGGCGATCTCACTTTGCGGTCATATGTCAGACTGCTCTTCATTGAGGGCCCGAGGGCCGTGCGGGTGGTATCGACGCGTGCGTTACGTGCAGTCGTTTCAGGTGCGCCCTTCATCGAGGTTCGGCCGGAGTGAGCACCGCCAGCCCATTGTTTATCTGCGACTCCCCTTCTTGGGAGCGCTCTTCTTTGAGGCATGCGTCCGGGCGTGGACCTTCTCTGCCTGCCTATCGTCTACCGATCATTTGAGGCCACCCTCCTTGCGCATGCAGACAGCGCTTGGTTCTGAAGTCTCGATTCATTCAGGCTTGATTCAGTCGAGCATGTCGATGTGGTTGCGGAGTTCTGCACCCTCCAGAGGGTGCCCTTCATTGAGGGACGGCTGCGTGCACATGGTTGTTGTGCTGCGCTCGCATTCGCCTCCTGATCGAGGCGTCTCATTGAGGCGAGACGATTGAAGGTGGCGCGACCAAGCGCCGGTGGATCGCCCGTAGCCCGTTTAGGGCTACCTTCATTGAGGGAGTTTGGCGCCTGTGCCAATTGCCCCTAGCAGAAATCCCTACTCACCTTCTGGGCTGCCTGCACCTCCGGCGCCAGGTGTCCTTGGGCGTCGCGTCTCCGGTCCGACCGAGGATGTGACCCTTCATTGAGGTCCGGTGATTAGGATGCATTGGCCGCCGACGACCCCAACTTGCAGTTCATCCTGGACTGCCTTCATTTAGGGCCGTACACCGCCGTATCGATACCCCCGCGAGCTAGTGGGCCGCTCTTGTGAGCCGCCCTTTCATTGAGCCCACTCGGCGCTTTCCTGAGGCGAGATTCCGCATCATTGAAGCGTCCTATGGTGGCTAGGCGGAGTTGGCGTGATAGGTTGCGAACTGTAACCGTTGGGCTGCTCTTCATTCAGGCATGCAAGGGGTAGCGATGCCAGCCGAGTCGGTGAGACTCGCTCTCAGCCCTCTCTGGGTTGTCCTTCATTTGCGACGTTCCGCGCCCAGTGTGGAAGAGGTCTTGCGCTAGAGGTGTTCTCGGAGGCATGCCCGGCCTTCGCCTCTGTCCTTCATTTAGGGGCGTCGACGGCTGGCCCGCTACGCGTCTCGACGCGGACACTGCAACCCGTTCTGTGGGTTGCTCTTCATTAAGGCCCTTGCTCGAGGCGAACATTGAGGACTCGGTGTGGCTCCTATCGGACCATGTCGTCGGGACGTCGATCACCCGGTCTGGTGGCTCTCGGCATTTTCCGACAGCCACCCGGCGGCTAATGCCCTCTGGGTGCGCTGTCGAACTGTTCGCCGGCCCCTCCTCGCACGGTCGCATATTGGTGCGCCCCAGCCACCCCATCCGAGGTGGCGCCGGGCGTCATGGGCTGCCTCGGCAGTCTAGCTGCGCAACAACGCTGCTTGTGCCTCCTTTCGCGTGAGCCGAGAGATGGCCTTCCGGTCGCACTCGTGGTCGTTCAATACAAGCCAGTGGTCCACTCGCGGGAACGGGGAGCCGTAGCGGATGACCCGCCCAACGGCCTGGTCGAGGCGAGCCGGGTTGTCGGGCAAGCCAACCGACACCAGGTGGCGGCAGAATTGCAGGTTCAGGCCGCGCTCGACTACGCGCGACCCGAGCAAGACGCCGACGGTCGGGTCGGCCTTAAAGTCTTCGACAATTCGGGGGCGGCTGTCCTTCGCCGTGTCGCCGCGTAGGTTGGCGTGACCGATGCCCAAGCCCATGAACTGGTTCGCGATGGCGTCTAGTTCATCCAGGCTCTCGGCGACGACGAGCACCTTGGTGGTCGGGTCCTGAGCGACCAGGCCGGCGACTAGCTGAGCGGCTTCGAGGGCCCGACTGCTGGCGCCGAGCCGCTTCCCAGTGATGACCTGCTCCTGGCGCTGTAGCCGGCGCAGGGGGGCGAGTCGGTCGGCTGAGGCCATGGCGCGGTCTTGGTCCGCGCGCAGCGGCACCCAGATGTCGTGGCGGATGTACTCAGGACGACGGAAGTCGTCGACGCAGCGGTCGCGACAGAGATAGTGGTCTGCAATGAGCTTTCGGAAGCGGCGTGCCGCAGCTCTGCTCGACCATGCGTGTGCAGTCCTGCGGTCGTCGTACTGCCGCCATTCGACGAACTCCAGGTCGAAGGCATGTCTGGCGGGCAGGGCCGGTAGACCGAGCAGCCTGTACATGGTCCAGACCTCGACCGGGTCGTTCTCGTAGACGGTGGCGGTGAATGCATGCACTCGGTCGGCCGTCTCGGTGGTCGCCAGCACTGCGGCGTGCCTAGACCCGCCGCCCTTGATCGCGGAGACCTCATCCAGAATGACTACTGCCGTAGGCTCGGACCAAAGGTGGCCGCGCGTCTGCCACTGCGGAAAGGTCATGATCTTAATGTGAGCGGGCTGGCTTATCGCCGCTCGGCGCCTCGACTCGCTTCGTGAGGCTAGGGCCGGATCGCCGGCTAGGTTGCAGACCAAGAGGTCTGGCAGGAATCGGCTGAGTTCTCGGGCCGTCTGCTCGGCCAAGGCGTTGCCCTCGGTGAGCCAGAGGACCGGCAGGGAGGTGGTGACTACGCCATCTTCGACCAGGTGCGCGATCAGACCGGCAGCCTGCACGGTCTTTCCAGCTCCGACCGGATCCCCGCACATTGTCTTTCTCGTCATGACCATGAACTCGATGCCCTCGGCCTGGTGTGGGCGAAACTCGCCGCCATCCAGCTCCGAGTAGTTGAAGTACCTCAACGCGTTGCTGTTCATCTACGTCTTCCCGGTGCTCCCTGGCTAGACGGAAGGGGGCACCTACACCGCCAGTCCGTGCTGGCGGAGTTGGTGGTTGGTGGTTGACGCGGAGGCTCTTCGTCTCCGCGCTCTGTGAGACGGCGCTTTGCGCCTTGCCTCGACCAGAGGTGGTAGGGGCAGCGGCTCTGCGTGCCGCCTCCTGGGACGGCCAGGGCGAGTCGATGCCCTGGCCCAAAGTGAAGACGCGGCCGAGGAGGCCGCGACATAGACATAAGTCGTGGCCGAGGCGTCGTTGCCTGAGCCGAGGCTGAGGTAGTCAGGAGGACGCCCGCCCTAGAGGGGCGGGGTCCATGGGTGAGTCACTAGTAGTGGATGGAGGGGGGTTATAGGGGGGAACCAACCCACCCACCCACGTTGGTCGACCCGGGTGTCACCCACCCGATGGGACCGAGGTGGTTGATGCGGGCGGCCAGAGCCCCTTCCTCCGAAGCGTCTTGATGAGACCGACGCCGGCGTCCTCGGAGGAGACGTCGTTCATGTGATCTCGGAGGTAGCGGCCGTACGCGCGGTCCCTGAGCCCCGGAGGAGCCTGGGCCAGTACGTCGACCGCCGTGAGGTGGCGCGCCCGTACGTTCGGCCGGCCGGCCGGTGTATCGGCTTCCGCCGGTGTTGAAGTCGCCGTCCGTCGCCCCATGCCGCCGTCCATGACTCGGCCGCCCTCGCGGGCCACCCAGTACTCGGTCATCGGGGCGTCGTTCCCGTGACTCCGGACGCCGTCCCGAATTACATGGAGGGAGTGCCGGAAGAAGGCTGGGATCGAGTGAACCCCCGCCGGCTTCCCGCCCCCGCTGTTGGTGTGGTGCACGAGCACAACCGCCACTCCCGCGTCGGCTATGGCCCCCAGGCACGCAAGCGGGCGAGCGACCTCGGCGTTGGAGTTGGTGTCCACGGCGCCAGCCCAGGCGTACAGGTTGTCGACGATCACGAGCCCGATGTCGTCAGCCGCAACTCCGGCGGCGAGTGCCTGCCATCGGGGGACGTCAGGCCCCGGTGGTGAGCCGAGCAGGACCATGTCTCCTAGACCCTCGCCGAGGCGGTCGGCGTACTCCCGTATCCCGCCCGCATCCGCGGCCAGGACGAGGCTGGGACGAACGCCACCTTCAATCCGCTGGCCGAGCCACCGGTGGCCAGTTGTCATGGCCGATACGAGGTCGACCATGAGCCAGCTCTTCCCGACCTCTGAGAGGCCGTACACCATCGTGGTGGTGGCGTGGATCAACCCCTCTACGAGGAAGCGGGAGGTGTCCGCGTAGTCGCGGCGCACCTCATCTACCGAGCGGGCGTTGACCTCGTCCCGCCATGCCGTCCATGGCGTGTCGATCGTGTTGATGGTCATCGTCCTCAGGAACCTGCAGGGACAGCCTGGGCCTCGACCCAGGCGTCGATGTCTGCTGCTCGGTAGCGGACGTACCTGCCCACCTTGTGGCGGCGGGGGCCGAGCCCTCGGCTGGCCCACGAGTAGATCGTCGCCTTGGGCACGCCGAGGTAGTTCGCAACCTCTTCGACCGTCAGCAGGGTGCCGTTCATTGTCTCTCCTAAATGGCGATGTCGTCGCGCCGAGTGGCGACAGGCCTCAACGTAAGTGAGCCATTCGCCTACACCGAGGGTCAGAGGGTCCCGTGTCGACTGCTCACGTCTCCAGTCACTCCAGTCACAAGATCACATCTCAGATTCTCGGTGCAGTGCTGCGTGGTCCTCTGAATGGCCCCATGGCGCGTCAGTGCAGGTCAACGCGGACAAGCGCCTCTGTCGCGGCGTGGGCGCAAACGCACTGCAAAACACTGAGGGGTCGACTCCCGTCCGCATATGTAGGACTACCGGAGGAGTGCCTCAAGGGCTCCAGATTCTTTCCGATGTCGGCGGAAAGGCATGTGCTCTCAGCGGCAACCTCACCGTCGCGAACTGGCGTGACCTCGCCCACTTGTGCGTAGTCGGCGCGTTGACCAAGATGCTCGTCACCGAGGCCTTGGGGCGCTCAGTCGTCCTCCCGGCCTTCCTGGAGCCCAGCCCTTCGGTGCGGTGCTGGTCTGTGTAGTCCCCGGGGCCGGCAGCTCAGCCGGTCCTGCATCGCGGACTCGGCTCGGCTCCCGCTACACCACCAGCGTGGGCATCACCCGGATGGAGATGAGCGAGATGGCCAAGGTCTATCGCCGCGTCAGAGCCCGAGAAGGTAAGCCGGATCTGGTCACCTACGAGGCCCGGTGGCGCGAGCCTGACGGTCGGCAGCGGAAGAGGACGTTCAAGAAGAAGTCCGACGGGGACCGGTACCTGACATCGATCGAGTCCAGCCTGCTCACCGGCGGGTACGTCGACCCGTCCCGCTCCCGGGTCACGGTGGGGGTGTACGCCGAGCAGTGGATGGCCGGCCGCACGCGGCTGAAGCCCAAGACGTTGGCCTCCTACCGGTCCCTGCTGGTCAACCGGGTGTTGCCCCGGTGGGCCGACGTCCGTCTCGACCGGATCACCTACGAGGACGTCACGGCCTGGGTGTCCGACATGGCCGCGACGGTGTCACCCTCGACCACGCGGCAGGCGTACCACCTGCTGACCTCGATGCTCGACGAGGCGGTCAAGGGCCGGCGGCTGCCGTCCAACCCCGCGTCGGGGGTCGAGCTGCCCCGACTGCCCCGGGTGCACAAGCGCTACCTCTCGCACGAGCAGGTGGCCCAGCTCGCCGAGGCGTGCGGGGACGAGGGCGTTGTCGTGCTGATGCTGGCCTACACCGGCATCCGCTGGGGGGAGCTGGCGGGCATCCGCGTGGGCCGTGTGGCCCCGGGCGCCCGGCGGGTCCACATTGCCGAGGCCATGAGCGAGGTCGATGGGCGGGCGATCTTCGGCCCGCCCAAGACGCACGCCGACCGGTGGGTGGCGGTGCCGCGCTTCCTGCAGGCCCGTATCGGTGAGCTGATGGCCGGCAAGGCGCCGGGTGACCTGCTCTTCACGTCGCCCCAGGGCGACGTGCTGCGGGTGAGCAACTTCCGACGCCGCTGCTTCGACCGTGCGGCGACGGCGGTGGGCCTGGCCAGCCTGGTCCCGCACGAGCTGCGGCACACGGCCGCGAGCCTGGCCATCGCCTCGGGCGCCAACGTCAAGGCGGTGCAGTCGATGCTCGGCCACGCCAGCGCGGCCATGACGCTGGACCGCTACTCGCACCTGTTCGACGACGCCCTCGACGCGGTCGCGGACCGCCTCGACGAGGCCCGTTCTCGGACTGTTGTGCCCCCTCTGTGCCCCCAGGACGTTGTCGTCCCCCTGGCCCGCTAGGCCGCACGCCCCTGACCTGCAGTGATGCTGGTGCCCCCGGCAGGATTCGAACCTGCGACACACGGTTTAGGAAACCGATGCTCTATCCCCTGAGCTACGGGGGCTCGTCGGCGCAGCGCCGACCGGGGTGTGCGGAACCGAGGCTACCGGGACGCCCGGGAGGGGCCCGCGGAGCGTCCCCGGTGTCTACCGTCTGTGCGTGTTGCTCGCAGTGGTCGAGATGGTGCTGCTGCTGGTGCTCGTCGCCCTGCTGCTCTCCGGCCTCGGCGTCTGGACGGCGGGACGGCGGGCCGCTCCGCCGCGGGCCCGGTGGGCACCGGCGCACGACGAGGTCGACGGGCGGACGCGGGTGCTGCTGCGCCGCTCGTACCCGGGCCCCGACGGGGTGCCGGTCGTGCTCGAGGACCGCGTGTTCGCCGCCTTCCCGGCCGACGACCCCGCTTGGGAGGCCCGCTTCACCGAGGCGATGGCCGGCGCCCGGTTCCGCTGCTCCTACCTGGACGCCGAGGACTCCGCCGGCTGAGCCCCCGCGGCGCGGCCGGTGCGAACGCGGGCAGGATGGCGGGCATGGGACAGGTCGTGGCCACCGCCGAACGCGTCGTCAACGCCCCCGCCGAGCGGGTCCGGGCGGCCCTCGCCGACTACACCGGCACCCGGCGCGAGGTGCTGCCCGAGCAGTTCAGCGACTACCGCGTCGAGGCCGGCGGCCAGGGCTCCGGCACGCGGGTGCACTGGCGGTTCGCCGCGACGTCGAAGCGGGTGCGCGAGCAGGACGTCGAGGTCACCGAGCCCGACGGCACCCTCGTCGAGCGCGACACCCGCTCCTCGATGGTCACCACGTGGACGGTCACCCCGGCGGACTCCGGCAGCAGCACCGTGCGGGTGCGCACCACCTGGACCGGCGCGGGCGGCATCGGCGGCTTCTTCGAGCGGACCTTCGCCCCCAGGGGCCTGCGCCGGGTGTACGACGACCTGCTCGGCCGCCTGGAGGGCCGGCTCACCTGACGACGGCGGCGCGGCGTGCGGCCACGGAGGACGATGGGCCGGTGACCGCCGCCCTCCCCGCCGTCCAGACCGCGGACGGCCTCGACGAGCTGGCCGGCCTGGTTGCCGACGGCGACGTCCTCGTCCTCTCCGGCGCCGGCCTGTCCACCGACTCCGGCATCCCCGACTACCGCGGCGCCACCGGCTCCCTGCGCCGGCACACGCCGATGACGTGGCAGACCTTCCGCCGCGACCCCCGCGGGCGGCACCGCTACTGGGCGCGCAGCTACGTCGGCTGGCCGCAGATGGCCGCCGCCCGCCCCAACGCCGGGCACTCCGCCGTCGCCCGGCTGCAGCGCGCCGGCCTGCTCGCCGGCGTCGTCACGCAGAACGTCGACGGGCTGCACCAGGCCGCCGGCGCCCGCGACGTCGTCGAGCTGCACGGCGGACTGGACCGGACGGTGTGCCTGGCCTGCGGGGACGTCGCCCGGCGGGACGAGCTGCACCGCCGGCTGCGGGCCGCCAACCCGGCCTTCGGCCCGCGCGCGGACGAGGTCAACCCCGACGGCGACGCCGAGCTGCCCGACGAGGTGCTCGACGGTTTCGTGATGGTCGGGTGCACCGCGTGCGGCGACGGGCCGCTCAAGCCCGACGTCGTGTTCTTCGGCGAGACCGTCCCCCGCGACCGGGTGGACACCTGCTTCCGGATGCTCGAGGAGTCCGCCGGCCTGCTCGTCCTCGGCTCCTCGCTGACCGTCATGAGCGGCTACCGGTTCGTGCTGCGCGCCGCCGAGCTCGGCATCCCGGTGGCGGTGGTCAACCTCGGCCCCACGCGCGGCGACGCCAAGGTCGACGTGAAGGTGGACGCGCCGCTCGGCGAGGTGCTGCCGGAGCTCGCCCGCCGCTGCGGCGCGTGACCCGCCGCGAGGTCGAGCACACCGACGACGGCCGCTGGGTCGTCGTCGACGGGCGACGGTGGCGGAAGGCGGACCCGTCCCTGCCCGACGACGTCCGCGCCCGGCTGCTGTCCCACCTGGGTGCGGCGCGCGCGGCGGTGCGCACGGCCCCGGACCCGGCCGCCGTCCGGGCCGCCCGGGACCGGGTGCAGCTGGCCAAGACCGGGCTGGGAGAGCGCGGTCCCGCCTGGTGGGAGCAGGACGGCGACGCCCGCCGCGCCCGCTGGGAGGCGGCGCTGGAGGCGCTCGGCGGTTGACCGCGCGCCCGACCGGGCAGGAACCGCCGCGATGCAGACCTTCCTGCCGGTGGCCGACTTCGAGGAGAGCGCGCGGCTGCTGGACTCACCGCGCCTGGGCAAGCAGCGGGTCGAGACGCTGCAGGTGCTGCGCGCCCTGGAGCTGCCCGACTACGGCTGGTCCTCGCACCCGGTCGTGCACATGTGGCGCGGGCGGACGGCGGCGCTGGTCGTCTACGGCCTGGCGATGGTGCGGGTCTGGCGCGAGCGCGGGTTCGCCGACAGCACGCACACGCTGATCGCCGAGTTCGCCCCCGACGTCGAGGGCGCCACGCAGGACGAGCTCGCCCGCGCCGGGATGCTGCCCTCCTGGGTCGGCGACGAGGCGCTGCACCTGTCCCACCGGTCGAACCTGCTCGCCAAGGAGCCGGACTTCTACCGGCCGCGGTTCGCCCCGCTGTTCGGCGACGAGCCCGACGACCTGCCCTACGTCTGGCCCGGTCCCGACGACGTCCCGCCGGCGGCCGAGCCCGAGGGCACCCGGGTGTGGGTCGTGCGGCCGCGGGCGCACAACGAGCTGGGCGCGTGCCTGGCCGCGGGCGTCGTGGGGCTGGGCACCCAGTCGGGGATCGACGTCGACGCCACGGGCCTGTCGCCGGCCGAGCTGCGCGCACTGGCCAAGGAGATCTCCGGGCGCCGGCCGAGCAAGGACCTGCGCCAGCTGTCGACCTTCCTCGACGAGATCCGCCCCGGCGACCCGGTGGCGCTGCCGATCGAGCACGGCGCCGGCCTGCTGGTCGGCGAGGTGCTCGGCGACTACCTGTTCGAGGGGCGCGAGCTGCTGCCGCACCGCCGCCCGGCCCGCTGGGACCACGTGGTCCCGCGCGCGGCGGCCCGCCCGCCCGCGACGCTGCAGGACCCGCGCGCGCTGTTCTCCGTGGTGCTCGACCCCGACGTGCTGCCGCCGTCGCTGGCCGGCACCACCTACCGGGAGCCCGCGCTGCCGCTCGTGTGACCCGCGCGGACGACGCTCGTCCACGCCCGCGCGTGCAGCCGGCGCAGCTCCAGCCACGGCGCGAGCTCGGCGTCGGACGGGCCGCCGGCCGCGTCGAGTGCGGCCCGCCCGTCCAGCCGGGAGGTGAGCCGCAGGCAGGCGAGGTCCCACTCCGGCGGCCCGGCGCAGGTGTCCTCGAGGTCGGCCCACCGCCAGCCGTCGGGGGTGGCCAGCAGGTTGCCGGGGTGCGCGTCGCCGTGCAGCACCTGCACGCGCCCGCCCAGCCGGGGACGGAGGACCTCCACCTGCTCCGCCGTCCGCGCGCGGACGGCGGGCTCGACGCCCCACGCGCCCGCCCGCTCGCTGAAGACCGCGAGGTCGTCGAGCGGGGTGTCCAGCGGGCGCCCGGTCACCGGCAGGCCGGCGAGCACCTCGTGCAGGCCGGCGAGCGCGGTGGCCACCTCGGCCGGGGTCGGCGTCCGCGGCAGCACCTCCACGCGGGTCCAGAAGGTGAGGGTCAGCCCGTCGTGCACGTGCGGCCCGGGCGGCAGCAGGTCGCTCGGCGGGACGACGGCGGCGCCGGCCGCGGCCAGGGCGCCGGCCAGCGCGACCTCCCGGCCGGACGGGCGGGCCGGGTCGGGGCGCAGCAGCGGCGTCAGCGTCGCCACCCGCGCCACGACCGGCGCCGGGGCCAGGTGCACGACGACGTTGACGCCGTCGTGCAGCACCCGCGCCCCGGCCGACCGGAGGCCGTGGGGGGGGGGGGGGGCCGGGGGGGGGGGGGGGGGGGGGGCGCGGGCGGGGGGGGGGGCGGGCGGGCGGGGGGGGGGGGGGTGGG
>NZ_JBJGZC010000008.1:0-204255 GCF_054050315.1 Geodermatophilus sp. SYSU D00867
AGAACGCGCCGCTGCCTTGCCCGCCTGGCTACACACCTACAACCATCACCGCAGCCACACCGCGCTCGACGGACAGCCACCGATCAGCCGCACCACCGTCAGCAACGCAGCTGGGCACTACAGCTAGGCGGAGGACCCCGTCCGGGCCCGGCCCGCCGGACGGTGCTCAGTCCTCGACCGGCAGCACCAGCAACCGCAGCAGCCGGTCGGCCTCGGCGTCGGGGTCCTCGGTGAGCCCGGTGTGCACCGGGCCGGGCTGGACGACGGTGCTGCGCGGCGCGGTGAGCCAGCGGAACCGCGAGCCGAGCGCCTCCCGGCCCGCGGCGCCGGCGGCGGGGTCGGCGGCGCACACGTCGGCGGCGGCCTGCAGCGCACGGCCGATGGCGGCGGGGTCGGCGGTCGGGTCCAGCGCGCGCAGCCGGTCGACGTCGAGGTTCACCCGGCTGCCCAGGTAGTCGCGCTGCCGGCAGTAGACGAGGACGCCGGCGTTGAGCGCCTCGCCCCGCTCCACCCGCGGCACCACCCGCAGGACGGCGTACTCGAAGGTCTCCCGGCTCACCGCTGGGTCACCCCCGGCGGCGGGGGCGGGCCCAGCCACGCCGGCCGGTTCTCCCCGCGCGGCGAGCGGCGGCGTGCCCCCGCGCCCGCGGCGGCCGCGGCCACCACGCCGGGCAGCCACGCGTCGCGGGCGGCCAGGCGGGCCAGCAGCTGGGACGCGTAGCGCTCCCGGACCGCGGCCGGCGGCTCGCCGGGCTCCGGTCCCTCGAGCCAGTCGTCGGGCACCTGTGCCAGCACCCGCTCCAGCAGCGGCCGGGTGACCCGCGGCGCGAGGTCGGCGTCGGCGGCGCGCAGGTCCGGCGAGCACTCCACCAGCGCGTGCTGGGCGGCGTCGTAGGGGCGGGCGACGGCGGCCGGCGCCCCCGCCCACGAGTGGTGGAAGGTGAGCGCGGCGCCGTGGTCGATCAGCTGCAGCCGGCCGTGCCAGAACAGCATGTTGGGGTTGCGCCAGGACCGGTCGACGTTGCCCACCAGCGCGTCGAACCACAGCACCCGGCCGGCCAGCTCGGGCTCGACCTCGCCCACCCCGGCCTCGAAGTCCAGGGCGCCGGGCAGGTAGTCCAGCCCCAGGTTGCGCCCGGCCGAGCGCTGCAGCAGCTCCTGCACCTCGGGGTCGGGCTCGCCCACGGCCAGCTCCGGGACGACGTCGACGGTGACCAGCGCCGGCACCGGCAGCGCCAGCGCCCGGGCCAGCTCGCCGCACACCACCTCCGCCACCAGCACCCGCACGCCCTGGCCGGCGGCCCGCCACTTGACCACGTAGGTGCCGAGGTCGTCGGCCTCCATGAGCCCGGGCAGCGAGCCCCCCTCGCGCAGCGGGGTGACGTAGCGGGTGGCGGTGACGGCGGGCAGCACAGTGCCGGTCAACCTACGCCGGTCCGGATCCCGACCACGGGCCCGTTCCGGGCCGTGTCGCCCGAGGGCCTGCGCGACACACCGCTCACCCGTCCAGGCGGGCCACGCGCCCCCGCCACCCCGCCGCCGACCCGGCCGGGGCGTCGAGGCGACGATCCCGCGTCGCTCCGCCTTCCCCGACGCGGACCCGACCGTCATGCTGCGGCCGCACGGGGACGTGCACGGCTGTCACACGCTCCCGGGGCACCACGGGGGCGACGGGCGGAGCGCGCTGTGGACGGACGGGGTCGGGTGCGGGTGCTCCCCCGGTGCCGGCTGTCCGGTGTCACGCCGGACCCCGAGCCGCGCCCGTGTCGCCGGGACGACGGCCCCCGCTCCCGCGTCCCCCGACCATCGGCGGACGCAGGGCTGCCGCCGCCGGCCGAGGGGTGACCGGCCCGGCCACCGGGACGAGGGAGGGACCGTGTTCGAGGCACTGGGTCGCGCCGTGTACCGGAGGCGCCGGTGGGTCCTGGCGCTGTCGGTGGCGTTCGTCGCCTTCGCCGGCGTCTGGGGTACCGGCGTCTTCGGCCAGATGACCGGCGGCGGGTTCTTCGACCCCGACAGCGAGAGTTCCCGGGCCGCCGAGGTGGCCGAGCACGAGCTGGGCCGCAGCGCGGCCGACGTCGTCGTCCTGTACTCCAGCGACGCGTCGACGGTCGACGACCCGGCCTACGCCGAGGCGGTCACCTCCACGCTCGGCGCCCTGCCCGAGGACGACGTGCTGCGCACGGTGTCCTGGTTCGACACGGGCGCGTCCTCCCTGGTGAGCGAGGACCGGCGCAGCACCTACGCCGTCCTCAGCCTGCGCGGCGACGAGGACGGGCGCGAGGACGTCCTCGACGCCATCGAGGGCGACCTGGCCGCCCCTGGGCTGACCACCCTGATCGGCGGCGAGGTGACCCTCAACCGGGACATGAACGTCCTGGTGAGCGAGGACATCGCGACGGCCGAGACCATCTCGCTGCCGGTCCTGGCGGTCCTGCTCGTGGTCGTCTTCGGTGGCCTCGCCGCGGCCGCCCTGCCCCTGGCGATCGGGGTGACCGCGATCCTCGGCTCGTTCGCGGCCCTGCGCGCCTTCGGACTGGTCACCGACGTGTCGATCTTCGCGGTCAACGTGGTCACCGTGCTCGGCCTCGGGCTGGCCATCGACTACGGGCTGTTCGTGGTCAGCCGGTTCCGCGAGGAGGTGCGCCGGCAGGCGACGGTGGAGGACGCCCTCGCCCGGACCATGGCGACCGCCGGGCGCACGGTCGCCGTCTCCGGCATCACCGTGGCGGTCTCACTCGCGGGCCTGCTGATCTTCCCGCAGGTGTTCCTGCGGTCGATGGGCTTCGGCGGGATGAGCGCCGTGTTCATCGCGATGCTCGCCGCGCTCACCCTGCTGCCGGCGCTGCTGGCCGTGCTCGGTCCCCGCGTCGACGCCCTGTCGGTGCGGCGCCCTGTGCGTCGACGGCGGCGCCCGGCGCACGCGGACGTCGAGCGGAACGGGGCCTGGTACCGCATCGCGCACAGCGTCATGCGCCGTCCGGTCCTGTACACGCTGGTCGTGGGGGCGCTGCTCGTCGCGCTGGCCCTGCCGTTCACGCGCGCGGAGTTCGGCGGCATCGACGTGCGCGCCATGCCCGAGGGCGCGGAGAGCCGGGTGGTCGCCGAGACGATCGAGCGGGACTTCCCGCCGAGCCCGTCCGGTCCGGTCGAGGCGGTCCTCACCCTCCCCGCTCCTGCCGACACGGCGGAGGGCAGCGCTGCGCTGCAGTCCTACGTCGCCGCCGTCGAGGCCGTCCCACGGGTGGACGGCGCCACGGTCGCCGAGGTCGCCGGCAGCACGGCACGGGTGGTGGTCGCCGCGGACGTGAACGCGATGGGGGCCGAGGGCCGGGACCTGGTGGCCGCGGTCCGGCAGGTGCCCGCGCCGGACGGCGCCGAGGTCCTCGTCGGCGGCACCGGCGCGGTGTACGCCGACCTGCTGGACAGCCTGGGTGCGCTGCTGCCCTGGATGGCGCTGCTGGTGGCGGTGACGTCGTCCGTCCTGCTGTTCCTGGCCTTCGGGTCGGTCGTGCTGCCGCTCAAGGCCGTGCTCGTGAACGTCCTGTCGCTGGGCGCCTCCTTCGGCGCGCTGGTGTGGATCTTCCAGGACGGCAACCTCTCCGGCGTCCTGGGCTTCACCCCGACCGGGTTCATCGAGGCCACCTCACCGATCCTGGTGCTGGCCATCGTCTTCGGGCTGTCGATGGACTACGAGGTCTTCCTCATGTCCCGGATCCGCGAGCAGTACGACCTGACCGGCGACAACACCGCCGCCGTCGCCACCGGGCTGCAGCGCACCGGCGGGATCATCACCAGCGCGGCACTGCTGCTGCTCGTGGTGATCGGCGCGTTCTCCGTCTCCGGCGTCGTGCTGATCAAGATGATCGGCGTGGCCATGCTCATCGCCATCGTGGTCGACGCGACGGTGGTGCGGACCCTGCTGGTACCGGCGACGATGCGGCTGCTGGGCCGGGCCAACTGGTGGGCGCCGGGGCCGCTGGGCCGGCTCTACGCCCGCTACGGCATCCGCGAGTCCGACGTCGCGCCCGTGCACGCGGCCGGCCGGCACCTGGCCGGGGTGCGCTGAGCCGGCGGCGCCGGCCACCGCCCGTCGCCGTGGCACGGCGCACAGACTCGGCCCATGGGTCTCCTCCGTGCCGTCTCCCCCGCCGACCTGCGCGACGCGCCGCTCACCTACGCCGAGGTCGGCGCCACGCGCGCCGCCGAGCTCCCCGCCGGCTACCGCACCGGCACGTGGACCGAGGTCGTCGGCTCCGGCCGCGCGGCGTTCGAGCGGGTCGCCGCGGCGGTGTTCGCCTGGGCGCCGCAGCGCAGCACCGGCCTGCGGGTGCGCGCGACCGGCTCGCCCGGCGAGGTCGGCACCGTCGTCGTCCTCACCGCGGGGCTGCCGCGGCTGGGCTACGACATCCCCTGCCGGGTCGTCTGGGCGTCGACGACCGGCGACGAGCGCGGCTTCGCCTACGGCTCGCTGCCCGGCCACCCCGAGAGCGGCGAGGAGTGCTTCACCGTCCGGCTCGACCCCGGCGGCGACGTCGTCGCCTCGATCCGGGTGTTCTCCCGGCTGGCCTCCCCCGCCGCCCGCCTCGTGCCGCCGGCGAGCTGGGCCCTGCAGCGGCTGGCCACCGCCCGCTACCGGGCGACGCTGCGCCGGGCCGCCCGCGACCGATGAGCCCGGGCTCCCCGGGCGGTCACCCCTGCATGGGTCCGGCCGAGGAGATCGAGCAGGTGGTGTCCGGCGCCGTGGCGGCCGGGGCGGTGCCGGGCGCCGCGTGGCTGGTGCGGCGCGGGGACGAGGTGGCCCGCGGCGCGGCAGGCACCCACACCCCGGGCGGGGACGACCCGGTCGCCCCGGACACCGTCTTCCGCATCTCCTCGGTGACCAAGCCGGTGGTGGCCACGGCCGCGCTCACCCTCGTCGACGACGGCACGCTGGCCCTCGACGAGCCGGTGGACCGGCTGCTGCCCGAGCTGGCCGGCCGGCGGGTGCTCGCCGACCCCGCCGACGCGGGCGCGGGCACGGTCGAGGCGCGGCGGGCGGTCACGGTGCGCGACGTCCTCACCTCCCGGCTCGGCCTGGGCATCGACTTCACCGCGCCGTGGCCCACCCCGACCGTCGCCGCGCTCGGTGAGGCGGGCCTGCCCGCCGGGCCGCCGGCACCGCAGGCCGCTCCCCCGCCGGACGAGTGGCTGCGCCGGGTGGCCGGCGTCCCGCTGGCGCACCAGCCCGGCGAGCGCTGGCTCTACCACACCGGCGCGAGCGTGCTCGGCGTCCTCGTGGCCCGCGCGGCCGGCCGGCCGCTGCCCGAGGTGCTCGCCGAGCGGGTGCTGGTCCCGCTCGGGATGACCGACACCGGCTTCGGCGTGCCGGCGCCGGCCCGCGGCCGGTTCGGCCCGCACTGGACGCCGCCGGACGAGCGGGGCCGGCGGCAGCTGTACGACCCCGCCGACGGCCAGTGGGCGTCCCCGCCGCCCTTCCCCGACGGCGGGGACGGCCTGGTCTCCACCGTCGACGACCTCGCCGTCCTCGCCCGGGTGCTGCTCGCCGGCGGGGAGCCGGTGCTGCGCGAGCAGACGGTGCGGGCGATGCTCACCGAGCAGGCCGGCCCGGTCGACGACGAGGGCGGCGGCTGGGGCCTGGGCCTCGGCGTCCGCCGCACCGACGAGCCCGGCGGCCGGCACGCCGGCTCCTTCGGCTGGGACGGCGGGCTGGGCAGCACCTGGTGGACCGACCCGGTCACCGGCACCACCGCGGTCCTGCTGACCAACCAGATGTGGTCCTCGCCGGCGCCGCCGGCGCTCTTCGAGGCCTTCCGTTCGGTGGCCTTCCGCGCGGTCGCGTCCGGTCCCCGCTAGGCGCGCCGGGCCGCCACCGCCGCGGCCACCCGCTCGACCAGGTCCTCGGGCACCGGGCGGCGGTAGGGCAGGTGCACCGCGTCCTTGCCCGAGCGGTGCGGCGCGACCTCGGCCTCCAGGTCGCCGTCGAACAGGGGCACCGGGTAGAGCGCCGCGTGCCGCTTCCAGGCGGCGTAGTGCAGGCCGTAGCGGCCGCCGAGCACGGCGGCCGGCATGCCGTAGCGGATCGTCTCGGTGGCCCCGGGCATGCCGCGGAGCACGGCGGCACGCACCTGCTCCAGCGCCGTCCGGGCCTCCTCGGGCAGGGCCGCCAGGTACTCCTCGACGGTGGCGGGGACGGGCATCGCGGGCTCCTCGGGGTCGCGCGGCTGCCGGGATGCTGCCGGGTGGCCGGCTCGGGCGCCAGACCGCGCGGCGCTAGGCGTCGCGGCGCTCGACCAGGCCCGCGCCCAGCACCCAGGCGGCGACCGCCCACGCCGCCGACACCGCCAGGCCCACCTGCCAGCTCGTCGGGACGGCGAGGAAGGGCTCCCCGCCCACCCGCAGCGCCGGCAGCGCCTGCGACAGCAGCTCGGCGGTCCGCCCGCCGGCCAGCGCCAGCGCGGGCGGGGCGACGAACACCAGCGCGACGCCCAGCCCGAGCGCGCCGGCGGTCGAGCGCAGCACGGCCCCGAGCCCGGCGGCGAGCACCGTCACCAGCACCGCGCCGGCCACCTGCAGGCCGGCCGACCGCAGCACGTCCGGGTCGTCGAGGGGCACGCCGCCGGGCACCGCGACCAGCGTCCGCGCGGCCAGGGCGCACGCGGCCACCAGCAGCGCGGTGAGCAGCGCCGCCCACGCCGCGACGACGGCCGTCTTGGCCCCCAGCAGCCGGGTGCGGCGCGGCACGGCGACCAGCGAGGACAGCGCCATCCCGCTGCCCAGGTCGGCGGTGACCGCGAGCACCCCGAGGACGACGAGCACCACCTGGCCGAAGGCGAACCCGATCAGCGCGACGCCGACCGCGGCGTCCGGGTCCGGCGCCGTCGGCGTGGTGGCCGCGGCCAGCCACCCGAACGCGCCGACGACGAGCAGGTAGACGGCGCTGCACCACCAGGTGGAGCGCAGCGTCCGCAGCTTGGTCCACTCGGCGCGCAGCACCGCCGTCAGGCCGACCCTCACGCCGCACCCGCCCGGTACTCGACGTCCTCGCCGGTCAGCTCCAGGTAGGCCGCCTCCAGCGAGGCGACCACCGGGGTCAGCTCGTGCACCGGCACCCGCGCGGCGAAGGCGACGTCGCCCACCGCGGCCGGGGCGAGGCCCTCCACCCGCAGCGCGCCGTCGGTCTCCAGCGCCACCCCGGCCCCGGCCCGGCGCAGCGCGGCGGCCAGCAGCGGCGCCTGCGGGCTGCGCACGCGCACCGCGGCGTGCCGGCCGAGGAGGTCGGCCATCGGGACGTCGGCGAGCAGCCGGCCGCGGCCGAGCACGACCAGGTGGTCGGCGGTGTCCTCCATCTCGCTCATCAGGTGGCTGGACACCAGCACCGTGCGGCCCTCGTCGGCGAGGTCGCGCAGCAGGCCGCGCACCCAGCGGATGCCCTCCGGGTCCAGGCCGTTGACCGGCTCGTCGAGCAGCAGCACCTCGGGGTCGCCGAGCAGCGCCGCGGCGATGCCGAGCCGCTGGCCCATCCCCAGCGAGAAGCCGCGCACCCGCTCGTGCGCCACCGCGCCGAGGCCGACCAGCTCGACGACGTCGTCCACCCGGGAGGCGGGCAGGCCGTTGCCCTGCGCCAGCGCGAGCAGGTGCGCGTACGCGGTGCGGCCGGGATGGCGCGCCCGCGGGTCCACCAGCGCGCCGACCCGCCGCATGGGCACGTCGAGGTCGCGGTAGGGCACGCCGAGCACCGTCGCCGTCCCGGCGGTGGGCCGGGTCAGGCCGAGCACGCAGCGCATCGTCGTCGTCTTGCCCGAGCCGTTCGGGCCGAGGAAGCCGGTCACCCGGCCCGGGTGCACGGTGAAGCCGACGTCGTCGACCGCGACCCGCGTCCGGTAGTGCTTGGTCAGCCCGTCGACCTCGATCACGCGGACAGTGTGGCGACCGGAGGCCGGGGAGCCCGGCAGGCTAGTCCCGGGCGGCCGCGGCGCGTTCCCGCTGGATCAGCTCCTTGCTGCGCACCAGCCGCAGCAGGGTGACCACGATCAGCCCGCCGGCCATGTTGAGCAACGTGACGTACCAGAACCAGGCCAGCCACTCGCCGTAGCCGAACGGCGCGGTGCCGGTGTGGATCGCGCCGAAGGCCAGCAGCGAGTCCAGGATCGAGTGGAACAGCTGCAGCCCGGCCAGGACGAACGCGCCGGCGACCGCGGCGACGATCTTGGCGCCGTCGGCGGAGGTGCCGTTCTGCATGCGGGTCATGAGCGTGATGCCGACGCCGCCGAGGAAGGCCAGGCACACCGCGCGCAGGTCCAGCGGGGACTCGACGAAGTGCCGCGCCGACTCGACGACGGTGGGCCCGAGCTGCGGGAAGCCGTGCACCACCACCCACATCGCCAGCCACCCGCCGACGAGGTTGCCCACCAGCGTCCCGGCCCACAGCTTCCCCAGCTGCGACCAGCTCGCCCGGCCGGCGACGACGGCGGTCACCGGCAGCAGGAAGCCCTCGGTGAACAGCTCGCTGCGGGCCAGCAGGAGGGCGATGAACCCGATCGAGAACGCCAGCCCGGCCAGCAGGTGGCTGCCGGTCTCCGCGTAGACCGCGAGCAGCGCGAGGACGCCGATCGCGACCTCCAGGCCGCCGGCGAGCCCGGTGGTGAGCACCTCCCGCCAGGTGCGGTGCAGCCGCTGCGCGCCCTGGCTGACCACCCGGTCGAAGGCCTGGACGACCTCGTCCTCCGCGGGCGCGTCGGTGTCGCCGAGCTGGATCCGCCGCTGGTCGGTCACCGTGCGCACCTACCCTCGGCCGCGTGCGTCCATCCGAGCCCGGACCGGTGACCCTGCACCTGTGGGGTGTCCCCGGCCGCGCCGTGCCGCGGGCGGTGCTGCGGATGGCCTCGGTCCGCCCGGCGCTCGCGCGCCTGCCGGGGCTGCGGTTCGCCAAGCTGCTGGGCACCGGCGACGGGCGGACGTTCACCGCCCGCGACGCCGACCCCCGCCGCTGGGGCCTGCTGGCGGTCTGGGACGACGACGCCGCCGCGGACGCCCTCGACGACTCCCCCGTCGCCGCGAGCTGGCGGCGGATCGCCGAGGAGGAGTGGTCGGCGCGGCTGCGCCCGCTGGCGGCGCGCGGGCTGTGGTCGGGCCGCGAGCCGTTCGGCCGGCCGCGGCCGCAGCGCTGGGACGGGCCGGTGGCCGCGGTGACCCGGGCGCGGCTGGTGCTGCGCCGGGCGGCCCGGTTCTGGTCCGCGGTGCCGCCGGTGTCGGCGGACCTGCACCGGGCGCCGGGGCTGCGCATGGCCGTCGGCATCGGCGAGGCGCCGCTGGGCCTGCAGGGCACCTTCAGCGTCTGGGACTCCGCGGCGGCGCTGAACGCCTTCGCCTACGACCGCCCCGAGCACGCCGCGGTGGTCCGGCGGACGGCGCAGGAGCGCTGGTACGCCGAGGAGCTGTTCGCCCGCCTGGCGGTGCTGTCGACCCGCGGCACCGTCGACGGCGCCGACCCCGCGGCGGGTCACAGCTCCACGTAGAGGTGGATCTCCTCGCGGTCGTCGCCGGGGGCGAGCCGGATCGCGCCGGGCATCCGGCCGAACTCGCGGTAGCCCAGCCCCTGGTAGAAGCCCTCGATGCCGTAGCCGCCGCGCACGGTGAGGTGCAGCATCTCCAGCCCGAGGTCGCGGGCGGCGTCGTGCACCCCGCTCATGAGCGCCCGGCCCAGCCCCTGCCCCTGCCGGGCCGGGTGGACCTGCACCCGCAGCACGGTGGCCCAGTGCCGGCGCAGCGGGCTGACCGACAGCGACAGCACCGCCCAGCCGGCGAGCTCGCCGTCCGCGCGCAGCACCACCACCCGCTCGCGGCCCTGCGCCACCCGCTCGAGCAGGGAGTCGAGCACGGGGGCGACGTCGTCCCGGCTGACCGGGGGGACGAAGCCGACCGCGCCGCCGGCGTTGGAGACGTCGGTCCAGCAGGCCAGCAGGGCCTCGCGCAGCTGCGGGTCGACGTCCTCGACGGCGGTGGCCACGGCAGACGGCACGGCGCTCGGCATGCCCCGATTCTCGTCCGCGACGCACGTCACGGACCGCCCGGCCCCTGGACCCGGTGCACCCGCGGGGCCAGGCTCGGCGTCATGACCGACGCTCCCGGCCCCGTCCCGACCCGGCGCTCCGACGAGGACGAGATGCGCGTCCCGTTCTGGATCGTGCTCGCCGGCGTGGGCGCCGGCGCGTTCTGGGCGCTGGCCGGCGTGGCCCTGGGCTCCTGGCTGCGCTCCCGCCGCTGAGCCCGCGGGGCCTCAGCCCGACGAGCCGCTGGGGCCGAAGCGCTCCACCCGCACGTCCGGCTCCGGCACGCCGAGGCCGACCAGCAGCTGGCCGGCCGCCTCGGCGAACGGCGTGGACCCGCAGACGTAGGCGGTCTGGCCCGGCTCCCACAGCGGCACGAGGTCCGCGGCGGTCAGCCGGCCGGCGGGGCGGATCCCCGACGGCTCCCGGGTGGTGACCACCAGCGCCCCGGCCGCCCGCAGCTCGTCGGCGTACGGCAGCTCGGCCAGCGTGCGGGTGGAGACGGCGACCCGCAGCAGGTCCTCGCGGCCCAGCTCGCGCGCGGTGCGCAGCATCGACACGAACGGGACGACGCCGGTGCCCCCGCCCACGAGCAGCGCCGGCCCGTCGCCCTCCCAGACGAACCAGCCGCCGATCGGCCCGCGGACCTCCAGCTCGTCACCCACCTCGACGACGTCGGCGAGGTAGGTGGACACCTCGCCGTCGTCGAGCCGCTCGACCAGCAGCTCGAGCAGCGGGTCCCCCGGCGCCGATGCCAGCGAGTAGGACCGCTGGGCCCGGTAGCCGTCCTCGGCGGTGAGCCGGACGACGTAGTGCTGCCCGGCCAGGTGGTCGACGCGGTCGGGCACCTCCAGCCGCAGCCGGACGGTGCGCGGGGTGGGGCGGTCGACCTCGCGGACGGTCGCCGTGCGCCAGCCCCCGGCCGGTGCCCGCCGCCGCAGACGGGGTGGCGGATCGGTCGGCCCCGCTGCCGGCTCCCCGTCGGCCTCGGGACGAGGTCCTCCCTCAGTCACCCTGGTACCGCTGCTCGCGCCACGGGTCGCCGCGGTCGTGGTAGCCGTTCTGCTCCCAGAACCCCTGCTGGTCGCGCTGCAGGAGGGTCAGCCGGGTGACCCACTTCGCGCTCTTCCAGAAGTACAGGTGCGGCACGAGCAGCCGCACCGGGCCGCCGTGCTCGATCGGCAGCGGCTTCCCGTCGAACTCCCAGACGATCCACGCCCTGCCGCCGGTGACGTCCTCGAGCGGCAGGTTGGTGGTGTAGCCGGTCTTGGACGTCGCGATGACGAAGTGCGCGTCGGCGGTGGGACGGGCGGCCTCCAGCAGGGTGTCCACGCTGACGCCGGCGAAGTGCGTGTCGAACTTGGACCACGTGGTGACGCAGTGGATGTCGCCGCGGTAGTCCGAGGCCGGGAGCCGGTGGACGTCGTCCCAGGTCCAGGTGGTCGGGTTCTCCACCCGGCCGTCGACGGTGATGCTCCAGGTCTCCGGCGCGATGCGCGGGGTGGGCTCGGCGGTCAGCACGGGCCAGTCGCGGCCGACGTCGTACTGGCCGGGGGGCAGCCGCGGGTCGCGCTCGCGACGTCGGCCGAGGAAGCCCCTGGTCGGTCCTGCCACGCGTCCTCCTCCGATGGGGTGGGTGTGCCGACACGCTGCCACGCCCCGGCAGGCGGACACCAACGTCCTGACCAGCGCTGAGGGTTCCCTTACGAGAGGTGAGTCACGTCGTGTTCACATGGCCGACACCGGGGCATGGAGCCTAACTTTGGTGCCGTGGTGACGGTGACGAACTCGGGCCAGCGCAGGACCCCGAAGGTCGCGAAGACCAGCTCGGTCGCGAAGAAGGCCGTGATGGCGGTCAGCGGGATCATCCTGGTCCTGTACCTGGTCGCGCACATGGTGGGGAACCTCAAGCTCTTCGCCGGCGCGGAGACCTTCAACGGCTACTCGGAGTGGATCCGCCGCATCGGCGAGCCGGCCGTCCCGGGCCAGACGGTGCTGTGGATCATCCGCGTCGTCCTGCTGGCGGCCGTGGTCGCGCACATCTGGGCCGCGATCTCCCTGTGGCGGCAGGCCAAGCGCGCCCGGCCCACCCAGTACGTGGCCCGCAAGGCGGTGGCCCAGAGCTACGCCTCGCGCACCATGCGCTGGGGCGGCGTGATCCTGGCGCTGTTCATCGTCTACCACATCCTCGACCTCACGCTCGGGGTCGCGAACCCCGAGGGCCACGACTCCACGCCCTACGACCGCGCGATCGCCGGGTTCTCCAACCCGTTCGTCACCCTGGTCTACGTCGTCGCGCTGCTGGCCCTGGGCTTCCACCTGCGGCACGGCATCTGGAGTGCCACCCAGACGCTGGGTCAGAGCAACAAGACGCGTGAGCGGACGGTCAACGCGTTCGCCACCGTCTTCGCCGTCGTCCTGACCGCCGGGTTCCTGATCCCGCCGCTCAGCGTCCTCGTCGGCATCATCGAGTAGGAGCACTCCCCATGGCCCTCGACCTGTTCACCGTCGGCGACCCGATCGCCGACACCAAGGCCCCTCGGGACGTCCCGATCGGCGAGCGCTGGAGCGAGCGCCGCTTCCGGGCGAAGCTGGTCAACCCGGCCAACCGCCGCAAGCTGACCGTCATCGTCGTCGGCACCGGCCTGGCCGGCGGCTCGGCCGCCGCCACGCTCGGCGAGGCCGGCTACAAGGTCAAGTCGTTCTGGTACCAGGACAGCCCGCGCCGCGCGCACAGCGTCGCCGCGCAGGGCGGCATCAACGCCGCCAAGAACTACCGCAACGACGGCGACTCGGTGCACCGGCTGTTCTACGACACGGTCAAGGGCGGCGACTTCCGCGCCCGCGAGGACAACGTGCACCGGCTGGCCGAGGTCAGCGTCAACATCATCGACCAGTGCGTGGCCCAGGGCGTGCCCTTCGCCCGCGAGTACGGCGGCCTGCTCGACAACCGCTCCTTCGGCGGCACCCAGGTGTCGCGGACGTTCTACGCCCGCGGCCAGACGGGCCAGCAGCTGCTGTACGGCGCCTACCAGGCCCTCGAGCGGCAGATGGCGGCCGGCACCGTCGAGCAGTTCCCGCGCACGGAGATGCTCGACCTGATCGTCGTCGACGGCCGGGCCCGCGGCATCGTGGCGCGCGACCTGATCACCGGCGAGATCAGCACGCACTTCGCCGACGCCGTGGTGCTCGCCACCGGTGGCTACAGCAACGTCTTCTACCTGTCCACGAACGCCAAGGGCTCCAACGCCACGGCGATCTGGCGGGCGCACAAGCGGGGCGCGCTGTTCGCCAACCCCTGCTACACGCAGATCCACCCGACCTGCATCCCGGTGCACGGCGAGTACCAGTCGAAGCTCACGCTGATGAGCGAGTCGCTGCGCAACGACGGCCGCGTGTGGGTGCCCAAGGAGCGCGGCGACACCCGCGACCCGCGGCAGATCCCCGAGGACGAGCGCGACTACTACCTCGAGCGGATCTACCCCTCGTTCGGCAACCTGGTCCCCCGCGACATCGCGTCGCGGCAGGCCAAGAACGTCTGCGACGAGGGCCGCGGCGTCGGCCCCAACGGCCTGGGCGTGTACCTCGACTTCGCCGAGGCCATGCAGCGGCTCGGCCGGCCGGCCATCGAGGCCAAGTACGGCAACCTCTTCGACATGTACGCCCAGATCACGGGTGAGGACCCCTACGAGGTCCCCATGCGGATCTACCCGGCCGTGCACTACACGATGGGCGGTCTGTGGGTCGACTACGACCTGCAGTCGAACGTCCCCGGCCTGTTCGTGATCGGCGAGGCCAACTTCTCCGACCACGGCGCGAACCGGCTCGGCGCCAGCGCCCTCATGCAGGGCCTGGCCGACGGCTACTTCGTGCTGCCGAACACGATCAACGACTACCTGGCCTCCGGCCCGTTCGACAAGGTCGACCCGCAGCACCCGGCCGCGGTCGAGGCGCTCGAGGGCGTCCGCGCGCAGACCGAGAAGCTGCTGTCGATCAACGGCAACCGGACCACCGCCTCCTTCCACCGCGAGCTCGGCCGGCTGATGTTCGACCTCTGCGGCATGGAGCGGTCGGAGGAGAGCCTGCGCAAGGCGCTCGACCGGATCCCCGAGATCCGGCAGGAGTTCTGGACCAACGTGAAGGTCCCCGGCGAGGCCGGGCGCTTCAACCAGAGCCTGGAGCACGCCGGCCGCGTCGCCGACTTCATCGAGCTCGCCGAGCTGATGTGCGTCGACGCACTGCACCGCAACGAGAGCTGCGGTGGTCACTTCCGGGCCGAGAGCCAGACCCCCGACGGGGAGGCCCTGCGCGACGACGAGAACTTCGCCTACGTCGCGGCCTGGGAGTGGACGCCCGAGGGCGTCCCGCCGGTCCTCCACAAGGAGGACCTCGAGTTCGAGTACGTCCACCTCGCCCAGCGGAGCTACAAGTAATGAACCTCAAGCTGCGTGTCTGGCGTCAGCGGAGTGCGGCGGAGAAGGGGCAGATGGTGACCTACGAGGTCACCGACGTCTCCCCGGACATGTCGTTCCTCGAGATGCTCGACGTCCTCAACGAGCAGCTCATCCTGAACGGCGAGGACCCGGTCTCCTTCGACCACGACTGCCGCGAGGGCATCTGCGGGTCGTGCGGCGTCATGATCAACGGCCGCGCCCACGGCAACGGCCTGTTCGACAACCACCCGCAGACCACCACCTGCCAGCTGCACATGCGGTCGTTCAAGGACGGCGACACGATCGACGTCGAGCCGTGGCGGGCGACGGCGTTCCCGGTCATCAAGGACCTCGCCGTCGACCGGTCGGCGTTCGACCGGATCATCCAGTCGGGCGGCTACATCAGCGCCCCGACCGGCACCGCCCCCGAGGCGCACTCGATCCTGGTCGCCAAGAAGGACTCCGACGCCGCCTTCGACGCCGCCACCTGCATCGGCTGCGGCGCCTGCGTGGCGGCCTGCCCGAACGCCTCGTCGATGCTGTTCACGGCCTCGAAGGTCACGCACCTGGGGCTGCTGCCGCAGGGTCAGCCCGAGCGGAACGACCGGGTGATCAACATGGTCCACCAGCAGGACCTCGAGGGCTTCGGCGGCTGCACCAACATCGGCGAGTGCTCGGCGAGCTGCCCCAAGGGCATCTCGATGGAGAACATCTCCCGGCTCAACCACGACCTGCTCGGCGCCCTGCGCGCCGGCGCGCGTCCCAAGAGCTGAACCCGGCACCCCGACGACCGCCGACGGGCGGGGACCCCTCACGGGGTCCCCGCCCGTCGGGGTTCCCGGGGCCGGACGGTGGCGCCGGGTCGGTTCGAGGTGCAAACTGACGGCGTGACCGCGCTCTACGACCTCGCGGACCTGCCCGGCCGCCCGTGCACCATCGCCGCCGCCCTGGAACTGGTCGGCGAGCGGTGGTCGCTGCTGGTGGTCCGGGAGGTCTCGCTGGGCAACCACCGCTTCAGCGACATCGCCCGCGGCACCGGGGCGCCCCGGGACCGGTTGACCGCGCGGCTCAACGCGCTGGTCGCCGCCGGCGTGCTCGAGCGCCGGCAGTACAGCGACTCGCCGCCCCGCTCGGGCTACCACCTCACCGCCTCCGGCCGCGACCTGCTGCCGGTGCTGCAGGCGCTGCTGCAGTGGGGCGACCGCTGGGCCGCCGAGGAGCCGCCGGTGCGGCTGACCCACGCACCGGCCGGGCACGAGGAGCACACCGTCGACGCCGAGTGGGTGTGCCGCACCTGCGGCGAGCCGGTCAGCTCCTCGCGGGTCGAGCGGGTGCTGACGCCGGCCGGCCGCGCGCTGTCCGGGCTGCCGGCGGACGAGACGCATGAGCACTGAGGCCCGCACCGGGACCGACCCGGCCACCGGCGCGCCCGCCGGGTGGGGCGAGCCGCGCTCCCGGACGGTCACCTGGTTCGACCCGCTGGTCACCGCGGCCGGCGGCCGGAAGCGCTCGGGGCTGGAGACGCTGGAGGCGGTGCGCGACGGCGTGCTGCCGCCGCCCCCGATCGCCCAGCTGCTGCAGATGGACCTGGTCGCCGTCGAGGAGGGCCGGGTCGAGTTCGCCTGCGCCGTCGACGAGTCGGTCTACAACCCGATCGGCGTCGTGCACGGCGGGCTGGTCTGCACGCTGCTGGACTCCGTCGCCGGCTGCGCGGTGCACACCACGCTGCCGCACGGCGTCGGCTACACCTCGATCGAGCTGAAGGTGACCTACCTGCGGGCGGTCACGCACGCCAGCGGGCCGCTGACCGCCGTCGGCACGGTGGTCAAGCCCGGCCGGCGGGTCGCCTTCGCCGAGGGGCAGGTCACCGACGCCGCCGGCAAGGTGGTCGCGACGGCGTCGAGCTCGCTGCTGGTCTTCCCGCTGCCGGCCTGAGTCAGCGGCGGCGGATCCGCACGTCGTCGGTGCAGGTGGCCGTCGAGCGCAGCCGCCGCCAGCCCAGGCCCGCGTCCTCGAGCCACCGCAGCGCCGAGAGCTCCCCGGCCGTGCACGCCTCAGCCTCCTCGCCGGGGCCGGGCTCGACCCGCACGACGACGCGGTGGCTGAAGGCGGCGAGGCGGTCGTCGTAGGTCGTCGTCCCCTCCTCGGTGAAGGCGGAGACGAACAGGTCGTGCCCGGCGGCGCGCTCGCGCAGCCAGGCACGGCGGCCGTCGTCGAGACCGTCGAAGACGCCGCGCACGACGACGCGGTAGGTGCGGCTGGACACGGCGGGCGACGGTAGCGGCGCGACCGGCCGCGGTCACCCGGTTTCCCGGCTCCCCCGGAACCGGTCGACGACGAGCTCGGGGACGACGTAGGGCTCCCCCGGCACCGCCTTCTCCGGGAAGTCGAAGACGGCGACCATCGACTGCAGCGGGTAGTCCGGGGTCACCGCGACCTCGCGCACCACCCGCCCGTCCACGGAGAACGCCGCCCCGTCGGGCCGCCAGTCGACGGCGTAGGTGTGCCAGTCGGCGACGTCGATGCCGGGCCGGGGCGCGGCGAAGTCCTCGGCCAGCCGCGGGTCGCGGAACGGGTGGGTGCCCATCCCGACGGCGGCGCCCTCGACCGGGTCGACGGCGTCGCCGAACACCTCCATCACGCACAGCTCGCCCGAGCGCTCGGGCACGTCCTCCAACCCGACCAGCCACCAGGCGACCATCGACCGCGGCGTCACAGTGGCGCGGGCGCGCATCTCCAGCCGCCCGTACCGCGGCGTCCAGCCCCAGTGCGCCGGCTGCTCCTCGCGGACGACCGCCCCGGGCCGCACCGGCTGCTGCCCGACCGTGCTGCCGACCGGCCCGGAGAAGACGCCGGACTGGATGCCCGAGATCCGCAGCGGCGGGTGGTCGTCGGGGCACCACAGCGGGGTGTCGTCGGGCAGGTGCAGCCGCAGGCAGGAGTCGCGGACCTCGTAGCAGGCCGCCGTCGCCGCGCGGGAGCTCCACTGCGGCAGGTAGTGCGGGACCCAGACGTCGCGGTCGAGGTCCTCGCCGTCGAAGTCGTCGCAGAAGTCGTCGCAGAAGTCGTCGCGGGGATCCGTCATCGCGACTGCAGCGCGTCGAGGGCCACGGCCATGGCGGCGGCGACGCGGAAGTCCAGCCGGGGGTCGGGGACGGTGACGTCGTAGCGGTCGCGGATCGACTTCCGCCGCTCGACGACCAGCACCGGCCGGCCGGTGGCGGTGTCGACGAAGTCGAAGTGGAAGACGAACGGCACCCAGACGTCGCCGAGGTAGGGGATGAGCTCCCACACCCGCCGCAGCACGGCGATCACCGGCCGCCGCTCCCGGCCGACGGCGGTCAGTCCCGGCACCGACAGGTCCCAGGTCGAGCGCAGCAGGCTGGCGCCGAACCGCTTGCTGAACGTGCCGAGCGGGCGGCCCTGCTCGTCGAGGACGTCGTGCTCGGCGTGCACGTCGAGGCGCTGGCGGGCGCGGAAGGAGAAGACCGGCCGGGTGCGCTCCTCGTCGGCGGTGAAGACCACCTCCTCCTTGAGCTTGAGCCGCTTCTGCTGCGCCATGGCCAGCAGCTCGCCCTCGGTGCCGTCCGGCCCGACGGCGCGGACCTCGTAGCGGTTGACCATCACGGTGATCCGCTGACGGACGGCGAAGCGCGGGACGACCATCGCGGCGCGGGGTTCGTCGGCGTACGGCACGGTCACAGCGGCACCTCCGGGCTCGGGTCCAGACCCCCATCGTGGTCCCCGCGTCCAGGACACGCCGTGCGCAACCAGGTCGAACACGAGAATCTCGTTCTCACCCAGCGAGGGCACAACCGCTGTGCCAGGGTCGGCCTCAGGTGGAGCGGGTCCACCGACAGGAGTCGCGGAGGTCGTGGTGTCGCAAGGGTCCCGTCGCGTCGGCGTCGCTGTGGTCGGACTCGGAGGGGCGGTCGCCACGACCGCCGTCGCCGGGCTGGAGCTGCTCCGGATCGGGGCCGCGGGCACCGACGGGCTGCCGCTCGCCGGGCTGGAGGTGGCCGGCGGCCCGGTCGAGGAGACGACGGGCCTGGTCGGCTACGACGCCCTCGTCGTCCGCGGCTGGGACCTCGACGGCTCGGACCTGCGCAAGGCCGCCGAGCAGCACGCGGTCCTCGACTCCCGGCAGCTGGAGCAGGTCGGGCCGGCCCTGTCGGCGCGGACCCCGTGGCCCGCGGCCGGCGACGCCGACTTCTGCCGCAACGTCACCGGCGGCAACGTGGTGCTCGCCCAGACCCGCCGCGACCAGGTCGACGCGGTCCGCGCCGACCTGCGGCGGTTCCGCGAGGAGGAGTCCCTCGACGGCCTGGTGCTGGTCAACCTCGCCTCGACCGAGCGCTGGCCCGACCCGACGGCGCCCGCGCTGCAGACGGTCGAGGCGTTCGAGGCCGGGCTGGACGCCGACGACCGGGCGATCACCCCGGCGATGGTCTACGCCTACGCCGCGATCGCCGAGGGCGTCGGCTACGTCAACTTCACGCCGTCGCTGGCCGCCGACGTCCCGGCGCTGGTCGCCCTGGCCGAGGCCCGCGGCGTCCCGGTCGCCGGCAAGGACGGCAAGACCGGCCAGACGATGGTGAAGACCGTCCTCGCGCCGGCGTTCCGCGCCCGCTCGCTCACCGTCGAGGGCTGGTACTCCACCAACATCCTCGGCAACCGCGACGGCCTGGCCCTCGACGACCCCGACTCGCTCAGCAGCAAGCTGCAGACCAAGGGCAGCGTGCTGGACTCGATCCTCGGCTACCCGGTCGAGGACCACGTCGTCCGGATCGACTACTACCGGCCGCGCGGGGACCAGAAGGAGGCCTGGGACGCCATCGACCTGGTCGGCTTCCTCGGGCAGCGCATGCAGGTCAAGGTCGACTTCCAGTGCCGCGACTCGATCCTCGCCGCCCCGCTGGCCATCGAGCTCGCCCGGCTCACCGACCTCGCGCAGCAGCGCGGCGAGGGCGGCATCCAGCGGCAGCTGGGCTGGTTCTTCAAGGCCCCGATGACCGCCGACGGCAGCGTCCCCGAGCACGCGTTCCACACGCAGGAGGCGACGCTGCTCGACTGGCTGGCCGCCGGCGCCACCTCCCGGTGACCGCGCTCGACACCCCCGGGACGCTCACCGCGCTGGCCGGCCTGCGGCCCCTGCTGGCCGAGATCGGTGACGCCAAGCGGGTGCGCGTCGCCGGCACGCCCGGCTCGCTCGCCGAGCAGGCCTTCGCCCGGGCGTGGGGGCGGCTGGTGGCGGGTGAGGACGTCGCCGACGTCGCGGAGTCGGAGACGGCGGCCGCGGTCGCCCGTGCCCGGCTGGCCGGCATCGACGCGGGCGTGCTGACCGCCGCCGGGCTCTCCGACGGCGAGGCGCTCGCGGTGCTGCGCCGCGGCTTCGACGAGGTGGCCGGCCCGCTCGACGCCGGGCTGCGGGACCGGCTGCGCGCCGCGCTCGGCCCGCTGCCGGCGCCGACGGCGACGCCCGCGCTGGCCGGGACGCTCAACGCCCAGCCGCGCGCGGGCGCGACCGCGCCCGGCAGGCCGCGGATCGTGGTGGAGCCGCCGGAGAGCCACGGCGACCACTGCCTGACCGTCGCCGTCTACGGGGTGCTGGTGGCGCCGGTGGTCGGCGCCGACCCGGTCGCGCCGTTCCTGCTTGGCCTGGCCCACCACCTGCACAACGTCGTCCTGCCCGACGCCGGGTTCGCCGGCGAGGTGCTGCTCGGCGACGCGCTGGAGCGGGTCGTGGCCACGCTCGAGGAGCGCGAGCTGGCCGCGCTGCCGGACGCGCTGGCGGACCGGGTGCGCGGGGTGCTGGCGCTGCGGCCGGGCGCCGACGTGCCCGAGGCGCGGGCCTTCCACGCCGCCGACGTCCTCGACCGGGTGCTGCAGGTGCACCACCACGCCCGGGCGGCGGCGTTCACGGCCGCGCAGGCGCTGGACGACCTCGAGCTCGTGCACGCCGGGCCGGTGCAGGCCTACCACCTCGACGTCCTGGCGGCGGCCGGGCTGTGACTCTCGCGGTCGATGCCCCCGTCGTCGACGGGATCCCGTTCGCCCGCGCCGGCCGGGACGACCTGCGCGCCGAGGTCGCCGGACTGGTGGCCGCCGGGGAGACCGACCGGGCGCGGGTGCTGCTGCTCGCGGACGCCGACGACTGGTGGACCGCGCCGCCGCCCCCGCCGGAGCAGCTGGCGCTGGTGCCCTTCGCGCGCACGCTGCGCGAGGCGATGGCCCTGCTCGGCATGGGCCGGGTCGCCGACTACTTCGCGCACCGCTGGTCGGACCCGACCCACCTGGCCGGGCTGGCGCTGCTGCAGGCGCACTGGCCCGGGGACCGGCCGGTGGTCGACGTCGCCTGCGGGATCGGCGCGCACCTGCGCGAGCTGGCCCGCCGCGGGGTGCGCGACCTGCTCGGCGTCGACGTCGTCTGGGCCAAGCTGTGGCTGGCGCGGCGGTTCGTCTGCCCGTCGGCGCGCTACGTGTGCGCCGACCTCACCGCCGCGCCGTCGCTGGCTGTCGGCACCCCCGCGTACGTCATGTGCCACGACGCCTTCTACTTCCTCCGCGACAAGCCGGCCGCGGCCGCGGCCATGCGCGCGCTGGCCGGGGACGGCGGCACCGTCGTCGTCGGGCACGCGCACGTCGCCGACCCGCACGGGGAGCCGCTGCCGCCGGAGGGCTACGCGCGGGTGCTCGGCACCGACCTGCTCTACGACGACGAGGAGCTGACCCGCTCGCTGCTCGAGGGCCGCCCGCCGCGGCCGGCGCCGCCCGCGGACCTGCGCGCCAGCGAGGCGGTGGCGCTGGTGGCCGGCGACCCGCTGTCCTCCGCACCGGCCGACCTCGGCGAGCCGCTGCCGCCGCTGGCGCCCAACCCGCTCTACCGCGACGGCCTGCTGACCTGGCCGAACGAGCGCTACGCCGTCGAGTACGGGCCCCGCTCGGGCTACCTGCCGCCGCGCTGGCCCGACCCGCTGCCCGCCGACGCCGCCCGCCGCCGGCTGCTGGTCGACCTGCCGGAGGCCTGGTGACCCCGACCGTCGGCTGGGGCGTCGCCGGGTGCGGCTGGGTGGCCCGCGACCACGCGCTGCCCGGGCTGCTCGCCGTCGACGGCGCCCGGGTGGTGGCGCTGCACGACCTCGACCCCGCCGCGATGGCCCGGATGCCGGTGGAGGGCGCCGTCGCGACCGCCGACCTCGCGGAGTTCCTCGCCACCCCGGGCCTGGACGCGGTCTACGTCGCCGTCCCCAACGCCGGGCACCGGGCGCTGGTCGAGGCGGCGGCCGCGGCCGGCAAGGCCGTGCTGTGCGAGAAGCCGCTGGCCGCCGACGTCCGCGACGCGCAGGCGCTGGTCGACGCGTGCGCGCGGGCCGGCGTGCTGCTCGGGACCGCCTACGACCAGCGCTGGCACCCCGCGCACGTGCGGCTGCGCGAGCTGGTGCCCGAGCTCGGCACGGTCACCGCGGTGCGGATCGTCTACTGCTGCTGGCTGCCCGGGGACTGGACGCCCGACGGCCGCCCGCACGACAACTGGCGGGTCGACCCGGCCCGCGCCGGCGGCGGCGCCGCCATCGACCTCGCCCCCCACGGCCTCGACCTCACCGGCACGCTGCTCGGCGAGGACGTCACGTCGCTGTCGGCGCTGCTGCAGACCCGGGTGCACGACTACGGCGTCGACGACGGCGCGCTGCTCACCGGGACCACCGACGGCGGCGTGCTGGTCGGCCTGCACGTCGCGTTCAACACCCCCGACGCGCTCCCCCGCCGCCGGCTCGAGGTGGTCGGCACCCGCGGCGCGGCGGTCGCCGTCGACACGATGGGCCAGACGGCGGGAGGCTCGCTCACGCTGTACCGCCCCGAACCGGTGGACGTGCCGTTCGCCGACACCCCGCCGTCCGGCGACCCGTTCACCGCGCAGTTCGCCGCCTTCACCGACGCGGTCGCGGGCCGCGCGCGGTGGCCGTACGACCCCGCCCGCGACCTCGCCCTGCACCGCCTGCTCCTCACCGCTCTCTCCGGAGGGAAACCGTGAGCTCGCCCGACGTCCCCGGCGCCATCGACCGGGCCACCGACCCCGCCGCCGACCTCACTGCCGACGGCACCGGCGCGCGGCACGGCACCAGCCAGGTCGACACCAACCCCTACCGCGGCCTGCTGCCCGACCTGCCCGCCTACGCCTGCACCAACTGCGGGCACTGGCAGCGCTGGCCGGCGCCCGGGCCGGCCGTGTGCCCGGTCTGCGCCGACGTGCGCAACGCGCTGCCCGAGCACGGCTTCGAGTTCGTCCCCGCCAAGGAGGCCGACGAGCTGGTCACCGGCTTCTGGCGGCCGGCGCCGGTCGACGGCGTCACCGAGTTCGGCACCGAGCCACGCTTCGGGCTGGACAGCCGCGGCTGGGTGATCGAGACCGACATCGGCCTGGTCGGCTTCGAGTGCGCGCCCTGGTACACCGCCGACATGCTCGCAGAGCTGCGCCGCATGGCCGGGGAGAAGGGCGGGTTCCCCGTCCTGGCGTCGTCCCACGTGCACGGCTACGGCGCGCTGTGGCAGCTGCAGCAGGAGCTCGAGCCGCGGGTCGTCTGCGTCAACGTGCACGACCTGGTCTGGACCAAGGCCTTCCGGGTCACCTGGCCGGCCGACGACGTCCTGGCCCTCGCTCCCGACCTCACGCTGCACCGCACCGGCGGCCACTTCCCCGGGCACTCGGTGCTGCACGACTCCCGCCGCGGGATCCTCTTCTGCGGCGACTCCCTCAAGGTCGACCTCTCCCCCGACGGCGACCCGGTCGCGTTGAGCGCGCACAAGGCGTTCCACGCCCAGATCCCGCTCTCGCACGGGGAGCTCCGGGAGATGCTCGCCGTCGTCGCGGAGCTGGACTTCGAGGTGGTCGCGACGCCGTTCGAGATGGTCCCCGGGGTCACCACCGACCACGTCGTCCACCTGGTGCAGCGGCTGCTGTCCGGGCCGCCGGACGCCGCGCCCGTCCCGCTGGACGAGCTGTGACGGCGGTCGGGACGACGCCGTCGCAGCGGTACCGGGACAGCTTCCCGGTCCCGGTCGAGGACTTCGCGATCGAGGGCATCGACGTCCTCGACGTGCCGCTGCACTCCGCGGTGCTGCCGCCCTCGGAGCTGCACCCGGGCGGCAGCGGGCTCGGCTACGGCGCCACCCGCGAGGAGGCCCGCACCGGCGCGATGGGCGAGATGGCGGAGATGGCGCTGTCGCTGCGGGCGCACCGGGGCGCCGCCCGCGAGGAGGGCTCCTACGCCGAGATGACGCGGCGGCACGGCCGCGACCGGGTGGCCGACCCGCGCGAGCTGTGCCTGGAGGCCGGCAGTCCGTACGACGACGACCGGCCGCTGCAGTGGCTGCCGACGACCCGGCTGCGCGACGGCGAGCGGGTGCTGGTGCCGGCCGAGCTGGTGGCGTCCGCGCCCGACGACCTGCCCGGCGACCCGCCGCCCGGCGGCTGGCTGACCACGGTCATCACCAACGGGCAGGGGGCGGCGTTCGACGCGGACCGCGCGGTCACCCACGCGCTGCTGGAGGTGCTGCAGCGCGACGGCAACGCGACGGCGTTCCGCGCGATGGACCGCGGCGTCGTCGTCGACCTCGCCGGGCTGACCGACCCCGACGCGCTGGCGCTGCTCGACCGGCTCGACGCCGCGGGCGTCGACGTGACGGTGAAGCTCGCCTCGACCGAGTTCGGCGTCGTCGACGTGTACGCCGTCGGCTGCTCGCGGGACGGCTCGGAGCCGGTGCCGGTGATGGCCACCGCGTGCGGCGAGGCGGCGCACCCGGACCGGGACACCGCCGTCCGCAAGGCGCTGCACGAGTTCGCCTCGGCGCGCAGCCGGAAGGCGTTCATGCACGGGCCGTTCGACGTCGTCCTGCCGGCGACGCCGCCGGGCTACCTGGAGCACTGGCGCACCGGGCACCCGCCGGAGCGGCTGGTCGAGGAGGACCGCGCGCTGCAGGCGATGCTGGCCTGGACCCGGATGGGCACCTCGGCGCTCGTCGACCTGCTGCAGGACACCGTGCTGTCCCGCCGGTCCACCGTGGCGCTGGCCGACCTCTCCACCTGGCGTCCGGGAGCAGGGCGCGGGGACGACCTGCACTCGTTCGTCACCGGCGCGGTGCAGACGGCCGGGCACGACGTGCTGGTCGAGCTGCAGCCCTCGCTCGGCGACGCGGTCGCGGCCAAGGTGCTGGTGACCGGCCTCGAGGTGGAGACGATGAGCTACGGCCGGATCGGCGAGCGCGGCGTGCGCCGGCTGCTGGAGCGCGACGACCCGCTCGTGGCCGTCGGGACCGACCCGGGCGGCTGGGCGCGGGTGCACCTGACCGCCGGCGCCGAGGAGCGCCTGGGCGGGCCGGCCTGGTTCGACCGCGCCGGCGCCGACCGGCGGGTGGGCGCGCTCTACGCGCTGTACCGGGAGCCGGGCCGGCACGTGGTCGCGGAGGTCCTCGACCCGTGAGCTTGCGCTACGCGTACAACACCAACGGGCTGACCTCGCACCGGCTGTCGGACGCGCTGCCCTTCCTCGCCGACTGCGGCTACGGCGGGGTGGCGCTCACCCTCGACGTCGTCCACCTCGACCCGTTCGCGCCCGACGCGTTCGCCCGGGCGGAGGAGGCGCGGGCGCGCTGCGACGAGCTCGGGCTGGGCGTGGTGGTGGAGACGGGCGCCCGGTTCCTGCTCGACCCGCGGGCCAAGCACGAGCCGACGCTCGTCACCGCCTCGGCCGAGGGGCGCGCCCGCCGGCTGGCCTACCTGCGGCTGGCCTGCGACCTCGCCGAGGTGCTCGGCGCAGAGGCGGTGAGCTTCTGGGCCGGCGTGCCGAAGCCGGGCGTCGACCGCGACGCCGCGTGGGGCTGGGTGGTCGACGGCGTCCGCGCGCTGGTCGACAGCCACGGCGGCCGCTCCTACGCGCTCGCCGTCGAGCCGGAGCCCGGGATGCTGGTCGAGGACTGCGACGGCTGGGCGCGGCTGGCCGCCGTGGCGCCGGGGATCACGCTGGCTCTGGACACCGGGCACTGCGTCGTCGCCGGGGCGTACGCGCCGGAGGAGGCGGTGGCCCGGTTCGCGCCGCACCTGGGCACGGTCGCCGTCGAGGGGATGCGCCGCGGCGTGCACGACCACCTGCCGCTGGACGAGGGCGACGTCGACCTGCCGGCGGTGCTGCGTGCGCTGCGGGAGGCGTCGTTCGACCGGCTGGTGACGCTGGAGCTGTCCCGCGACGGGCACCGCGCCCACGAGATGGTGCCGCGCTCGATCGCCACGCTCCGGGAGGCCGAGGGAGCATGAGGATCTGCTTCGTCAGCCGCCGCTACTGGCCCGCGGTCAGCGGGATGAGCGTCTACGCGGAGAACCTGCTGCGGGAGCTGGTCGCGCTGGGCCACGAGGTGGTGCTGGTCAGCCAGTACCGCGACGACGAGGCCGGCACCCGCGTCTACGGCGGCGGCCCGCCCCCGCCCGACCGCGTCCCCGCCGGGGTGGAGGTGCACCCGCTGCCCAGCCGCGGCGAGACCGTCGTCCCGGCCGACTGGGAGGGCGACGTCGAGGAGATCGTGCGCACCGTCGTCGGCCTGCACCGCGAGCGCCCGTTCGACGTGCTGCACGCCCAGTACGGCTACCCGCCGGGGCTGGCGGTGCTGGCCGCCGCGCGCGAGACCGGGCTGCCGGCGGTGGTGAGCATCCAGGGCGGCGACGGGCACTGGGTGGGCACCTGCTGCGCCACGCACGCGCACGCGATGCGCACGGTCGTCGACGCCTCGTCCGCGGTGCTCATCGGCAGCGCCAGCTTCCGCGACGAGGTGGTCGGCAACCTGGGCAGCGACCCGGCGCGGTTCACGATCGTCCCGGGCGCCACCGACACCCGCCGCTTCACCCCCGCCGAGCGGCCGCTGGGCGCACTGCAGGACCCGCCGGTGCTGCTGTTCCACGGCCGCGTCGACCGCCGCAAGGGCGTGCTCGACCTGCTGGAGGCGCTGCCCGACGGCGTCCGGCTGGTGGTCTCCGGCATCGGCCCCGACCTCGACGAGGCCCGTGCCCGCGCCGACGGGCGGACGACGTTCCTCGGCTACGTGCCGCCCGACGAGGCGCCCGCGGTGTACCGCTCGGCCGACGTCTTCGTCAGCCCCACCTACAGCGAGGGGTTCTCCAACACGCTGCTCGAGGCGATGGCCAGCGGGCTGCCCACGGTGAGCACCGACTCGGTCGGCGTCGTCGACTGCCTGCGCGACGGCGAGAACGGGCTGCTGCACGCGCCGGGCGACGTCGCCGGGCTGCGCGCGGCGCTGGACCGGGTGCTGTCCGACGGCGCCCTGCGGCGGCGGCTGGCGACGACGGCGCTGGAGGAGGTGCGCCGGCTGTACTCGTGGCCGGTGCTCGCCGCCTCGATCGACGACGTGTACCGCTCGGTGGCCGGGTCGACGCCGTGCGCGGACTGGACGATGCCGCCGACGGTCGACCTCTCCTGCCGGTTCCGCGGCGCGGCGCACCTGCTGTGAGGGTCCGCTGATGCAGGTCCTGGCGGTCAGCCCGCACCTCGACGACGCCGCGTTCTCGGTGGGCGGCACCCTCGCCGCGCTGGCCGACGCCGGGCACGAGGTCACCGTGGTCACCTGCTTCACCCGCAGCGTGCCCGACCCCGAGGGCTTCGCGCTGGCCTGCCAGCTGGACAAGGGCCTGCCGGCCGACGTCGACTACATGGCCCTGCGCCGCGACGAGGACGCCGCCGCGATGGCCGTGCTCGGTGCGGCGCCGCTGCACCTGGACCTGGCCGAGGCGCCGCACCGCGGCTACGGCAGCGCGGCGGACCTGTTCGCCGGCGTGCACGAGGACGACGACGTGTGGCTGGACGTGCGGGCCGCGCTGACCGGCCTGCCCGGCGACCTGTGGCTGGCCCCGCAGGCGCTGGGCGGGCACGTCGACCACCTGCAGGTGCTGCGCGCCGTCGCGGGGACCGGCCGGCCGGTGCTGTGGTGGCGCGACTCGCCGTACGTGCTGCGCGCCCCGGACGCCGTCCCCGGACCCGACCTGCCCGGCGGGCTGACCCCGCTGGAGCTGCCGCAGGACCTCGGCCGGCGGGCCGACGCCTGCGCCCGCTACGCCACCCAGCTCGGCTTCCAGTTCGGCGGCGCGGACGCGATGCGCGCCGCACTGGCCGGCCTGCCGGAGGTGCTGCTCGCCGACGACAGAGCCCGGGAGCTCGCCCTCGGGATGGTGTCCCCCGCGCGCTAGTGCTCTGCCCACAGGTGTGGGCAGAGCACCAGCGCGGGGGGCGTGCCCGGGTCCGCTCGGGCTCTGTCGTCCGCCCGTGCTCAGGTGAACCGCTGCTCCAGGTGGACCGAGACCTCCTGACCCGCCGCGTCCTTGCCGATCGCCTCGCACAGCGCCCTGCGCAGCGGCAGCCAGTGCGGCCCCTCCCCCGACGGCATGCAGGTGGCGGTGAAGGGGTGGCCGTCGATCGTGCCGCCCACCTTGACCGCCCTCCGGGTGCCGAACAGCTCAGCCGAGCCGGGGACGGTGAGGTAGGTGGGGAAGGCGCCGTCCTTCTCGATCGGCGCGGTGAACGTGGTCGCGAGGTCCTGGGGAGCCATGCCGGTCCTGACCGCGGCGGCGCCCTGGACTCATCGCGAGGCGGACTCCGGCCGAGCCGGCCTCGGCCTCCTCGGTGCCGCGGGCGACCCGCGCCGGGCCGGCGGTGGTCCGCTCGGGAGCCGTCCACCGTGGGACCCGGCACCCGCCCGCGGGGACGTGCCGTGCCGCCCGCGACACGGGGTCCACGATCCCCGTTGCCCGACGGCCGCCGCCCTGCGACCGTGACCGGCACGGGGACCCGCTCCGTCCCAGACCGGAGGCCGCCGTGACCTGGACCGACGAGGCCGTGACCGTCTACTACAAGCCGGGGTGCCCCTACAGCACCACGCTGCGGGCGAAGATGGCCGCCACCCGCCTCCCCCACCGCGCGGTGCGGTTCGCCGACGACCCGGAGGGGGCCGCCGCGGTCCGCGCGCACCACCCCGAGGGCTGGGAGGTCTCCCCCACCGTCGTCGTTGGGGGCCGGTACCTGACCAACTCGAGCCTGCGCGAGGTCCGCGAGGCGATGGCGGGGCGCTGACGGCGGCCGCGGGGCGCCGGGACCGTCCGCGGGCGCCGCTACGCTCCGCGCCACCTCGATCCCGGTGGGAGGAGCGGCATGGCCTCGGTGCGCAAGCAGGTCCACCTCGACGCCCCGCCCGAGCGGGTGTGGGACGCCGTCCGCGACGTCGGGGCGCTGCACGAGCGCCTGGTCCCCGGCTTCGTCGTCGACACCCGGCTCCAGGACGACGCGCGGGTGGTCACCTTCGCCGACGGCACGGTGCAGCGCGAGCCGCTGGTCGACGTCGACGACGACCGGCGCCGGCTCGTCCACACCGCCGTCGACTCGCCGCTGGGGGCCACCCACCACAACGCCTCGGTGGAGGTCCTCCCCGACAGCGCCGGCACCCGGCTCGAGTGGGTGGTCGACGTCCTGCCGCACGGCGTGCGGGACCGCCTGGACCGGGCGATGGAGGCCGGCGCCGCCGCGATGCGCGCGGCCCTCGACCGGAGGCCGTCGTGATCCGCACGTACCCGCACGGCGTGACCTGCTGGATCGACACCGAGCAGCCCGACCCGGCCGCCGCGGCCGCCTTCTACGGCGCCCTCCTCGGCTGGGAGTTCACCGACGCGGTGCCGCCCGGCGCGCCCGGCTCCTACCTCGTCGCGACGCTGGGCGGGCGGGACGTCGCCGCCGTCGCGCCGGGCGACGGCCCGCCGGCCTGGAACACCTACGTCGCGGTCGACGACGCCGACGCGACCGCCGCCGCGGTGCCCGGGCTGGGCGGCACGGTGCTCTCCGGCCCCGAGGACGCCGGGCCCGGCGGGCGGACGGCGACCTGCCTGGACCCGCAGGGGGCGGCGTTCCGGCTGTGGCAGGCCCGCCGGCGCCCGGGCGCCCAGCTCACCAACGTGCCGGGCACCTGGAACTTCTCGGACCTGCACACCCCCGACCGCGCGGCCGCGATGGCCTTCTACCGGCCGCTGTTCGGCTGGCGGGACGTCGACATGGCCCAGGACGCCGGCACGATGCTGCAGGTCCCCGGCTACGGCGACCACCTGGCCGCGACCGTCGACCCGGGCATCCGCGAGCGGCAGGCGTCCGCGCCGCCCGGCTTCGCCGACGTCATCGGCGGCCTGCTGGTCACCGCCGACGAGCCGCCGCACTGGCACGTCGTGGTCACCGTCGCCGACCGGGACGCGTGCGCGGCCACCGCCGAGCGGCTCGGCGCCACCGTGCTGCGCACCGCCGAGGGCACCTGGACCCGCACCGCCCTGCTGCGCGACCCGCAGGGCGCCGAGCTCACCGTCAGCCAGTTCACCCCGCCGGACGGCGACTGGTGACGTCCGTGCCCGGCCGGCTGCGCTGCCTCGCCGCGCGCATCGACCGGGACGCCCCCGGGACGGCATGATCGGCGGGTCCCCCGCTGACCTCCGAGAGGGGAACCGTGTCCTCACCCTCCCCGGCCCTCCGGCCGGCCCCGGGCGCGCTCGACGGCAGGGTCGCCGTCGTCACCGGCGCCAGCAGCGGCATCGGCGCCGCGACCGCCCGCTCGCTGGTGGCCGCCGGCTGCCGCGTCGCGCTCCTGGGCCGCCGCGGTGACCGCCTGCAGGCCGTCGCCGACAGCACCGCCGACCCCGCCCGCACCCTCACCGTCGCCGCCGACGTCTCCGACGGGCTCGACCTCGCCGACGCCCTCGACGCCCTGCACGACCGGTTCGGCCCGGCCGACCTGGTCGTGGCCGGTGCCGGTGTGCTCACCGGCGCGCCGTTCGAGGACGGCGTGCCCGCCGAGTGGATCGAGATGATCGACGTCAACCTCGGCGGCATCCTCCGGACCGCGCAGACCTTCGCCCGCGACCTGCTGGCCACCGCCGGGACCGGCCGCCCGGCCGACCTGTTCCTCATCGGCGCGCTCGCCGGCCAGGTGCGCTTCCCCGGCTACGCCGTCTACTCGGCGGTGGAGGCCGCGGTCGCCCAGCTGGCCCGGGCGCTGCGCGCCGAGTACGGCCGCCGCGGCGTGCGCGTGCACGTCGTCGCCCCCGGCCTCACCGACACCGACCTCGGCTCCGAGATCAGCCACGACGGCACCGCGCGCGGCTGGGCCGAGCACCGCGAGGTCGTCGTCCCGATGGACCCCGACGACGTCGCCCGCACCGTGCTGTTCGGCGCCGGCCTGCCGCCGCGGGTCAACGTCGCCGAGCTGCTCGTGCTGCCCACCCGCCAGGACCCCTACCTGCCCACGCGGCGCGGGACGGGGGTCCGGTGAGGGGCACCCCGCGGGGCGAGCTGGAGCGGCCCTCGGCGCTCGGGCGCGTGCTCCGGCTCGCCGACTCCGACGCCGCGGCCGCCGCCGTGCTGCTGGTCGCGACGCTGGTGGCGCTGGTGTGGGCCAACGTGCCGGGCTCGACCTACGAGGAGACCTGGCACACGCCGTTCGCCGTCAGCCTGGGCGACACGGTCCTCGAGATGGACCTGCGGCACTGGGTCAACGACGCGCTGATGGCGCTGTTCTTCTGCCTGATCAGCCTCGAGGTCAAGCGGGACCTGGTGCTCGGCGAGTTCCGCGACACCCGCCGCATCCGCATCCCGGTCGTCGCCGCGCTGGCCGGCCTGGTCGTGCCCGCCCTGGTCTTCCTCGCGGTGACCGGGCTCAGCGACCAGCCCGGCGAGGCGCGCGCCGCCTGGGGCGTGGTGATCTCCACCGACACCGCGTTCGTGCTCGGCCTGCTGGCGGTCGTGGGCCGGGCGGTGCCGGTCAACCTGCGCGCGTTCGTGCTCGCGCTGTCGGTGGTCGACGACGTCGGCGCGCTGGCCGTCATCGCCGTCGCCTACACCGAGGACCTCACGATCCTGCCGCTGGCGGTGGCCGCCGTCGGGCTGGTCGCGGTGGTCTGGCTGCGGCGGATGCGGGTCTGGCGCGGCGCGGCCTACCTGCTCGTCGCGGTGCCGGTCTGGCTGGGCGTGCTCGCGTCCGGCGTGCACCCGACGGTGGCCGGCGTCGCGATCGGCCTGCTGCTGCCGGTGTACCCGCCCAGCGCGGAGGAGGTCGACGCCGCCGAGACCGCGGCCCGGGACTACGGGCGGACGCCGACCTCCAGCGGGGCGCACCGCGCGGTGCTCAGCCTGACCCGGTCGGTGTCGGTCAACGAGCGCGGGCAGCGGCTGTTCCGGCCGTGGGTCAACCTCGCCGTCGTCCCGGTGTTCGCGCTGGCCAACGCCGGCGTCGTGCTCAGCGCCGAGACGCTGTCCGCCGCCGCGACCTCCGGCCTGACCTGGGCGGTCGTCATCGGGCTCGTCGTCGGCAAGGTGCTGGGCGTGACCACCGCGTCGCTGGCCGCCGTCCGGCTCGGGATCGGCCGGCTGCCCTCGGGGCTGTTCCCGCGGCACGTGTTCGCCGCCGGCGTGCTCAGCGGGATCGGCTTCACGATCTCGCTGTTCATCATCGACCTGGCCCTCGACGACGAGGCGCTGGCCGCGCAGGCCCGGATCGGCGTGTTGGCCGCGTCGGTCCTCGCCGCGCTGCTGGCGCTGGGCGCGGTCGCCGTCGTCCGGGCGGTGGACCGGTCCCGGCTGCCCGGCCGGCAGCGGCTGGCGCGGCCGGTGAGCGCCACGCGCGACCACGTCCGCGGCCGCGTCGGCGCGCCGATGGAGCTCGTCGTCCACGCCTCGTTCGTGTTCACCAACGCCGGGCGCACCGCCGAGGTGGTCGACGAGCTGCGGCAGGTCCTCGGCGACGACCTGGTCTTCGTCTACCGCCACCTGCTCACCGACGACCCGGTGTCGGCCCGTGCCGCCGAGGCGGCCGAGGCCGCCGACGCCCAGTCGCGGTTCTGGCCGATGCACGACGCGCTGGCCGCCCGGGCCGGGCGGCTGGACGACCGGGCGATCCGGCGCTGCGCCGTCGACGCCGGGCTGAACCTCGCCCGGGTCGACGACGCCGTCGCCTCCGGCGCGCACGCCGCGCGCGTCCGCGAGGACGACGACGACGCCCGCGCGATGGGCCTGGACGAGCCGCCGCGCTTCTTCGTCAACGGCCAGCTCTACGACGGGCCGCTCGACGTCGGGCCGATGCGGACGGCGCTGGAGCAGACCGCCGGGCGGTCGCGGGTGCGGGCGGCCGCCCCGGCGGACGCGCCGGCCGAGGACGCGCTGCCGGTGCGCTCGCCGGCGGTGCGCGAGACCGCCGACGCGGAGCCGGTGGCGTGACCGCGCCGGGGAGGGTGCGGCCGGTCGCCGGCCGCCGCGCCGTCGTCATCGGGCTGCCGCTGATCGCCGACGCGGTGGTCGCCGAGCTGGCCGCGGCGGGAGCGGTGGTCGAGCAGGTGGCCTCCGCGCGGGAGGTGCTCGCGGCCGCCGACGGCGTGCGCGAGCGGCTGGGCGGCGTCGACCTGGTGGTGGCCGTGCTGGGCGGCGTCGGCGGGGGCCCGTTCGGGCTGTCACCGGCCGAGCGGTGGGCGGAGGTCATCGAGCAGGGCGCCGGCGACGCGGTGCTGGCGGCGCGCGCGTTCCTCGACGACCTGCTGACCGCGGCGGCCAACGACTCCGCCGCCGACCTGGTGCTGGTCGGGTCGGCGGCGGCGTCGGAGCTGGTGCCGGCGTTCGCCGTGCACGCCGCCACGGCCGCCGGCGCCGCCCAGCTCGCCCGCACGCTGCGGCTGGAGCTCGGCGGCACCCTGGTGCGGGTGCGGCACGTCGCCGTCGGCTGGGTGTCCCCCGCCGCCGCGGCCGACGGCGGGACCGCGCTGCTCCCCGAGGACGTCGCGCGGACCGTGCTGTTCACCCTCACCCTGCCGCCGACGACGAACGTCGCCGAGGTGTCGCTGCTGACGACCCGCAGCGGCTGAGCGATGAGTGCGGGGGCCGGCGGCGGTCTCCCCTGCACCCCACGGCGAGGAGGCGGACGGTGGACGAGCGGTTCAGGGCGACCCTGCGGAGGGGCCCGGCACCCGGCGGGTGGACCTGCCTGGTGTGGCCGGAGTCGGTGCGGGTGTTCGGCACGCGCGAGCTGCCGGTGGCCGCGGCGATCCGGCGGGCCATCGGGAAGCAGGCCGGCGACGAGGTCGAGGTGCACCTGCTCGAGCGGATCGGGACCCGGTGAGCGCGGTGTCGCCGGGGCGGGTCGCGGTCGCGTCCGCGGCCGCGTTCGTGGCGAGCTCGGCCTGGTACACGGCCTTCGGCGAGCGGCTGGCCCGCCTCGACGAGGCCTACGCGCAGCCCGGCCCGTCCCCGGCGGCGGTCGCGCCGGTGGAGCTGGCGCGCAGCGGGGTGGTGGCGGCCGCGGTGTCGGTGCTCGCCGACCGGCTGCCGGCCCGCGGCCCGCGCGCGGCGCTCACGCTCGGCGCCGGGCTGTGGGCGGCGTTCCCGCTGGTCCTGCTCACCGGCTCGGTCGTCCACGAGAAGGTGCCCTGGCAGCAGGCCGCGATCCACGCCGGCGACTGGCTGGTCAAGCTGCTGCTGGTCTCCGCCGTCGTCGGCCGCGACGGCTGAGCGGGTGCGCCCGGGCCGCGTTCCGGCGCCCGGGGTGCGGCGCCGGCGCACCCGCCCGCGGTCAGCCGGCGGCGGCCCCCGCCCGTGAGCGGTCCCGCCACTCCCGCGGGCTGACGCCGTACCCCGCCCGGAACCGGCGGGCGAAGTAGGAGGCGTCGGTGAAGCCCCAGCGCCGGGCGACCGCGGCGATCGAGCGGTCGCCCGGCCGGGCCAGCTCGGCCCGGGCGCCCTCCAGCCGCTGCGCGATGACCTCCTGCTCGAGGCTGAACCCGGCCGCGGCGCAGATCCGGTACAGCTGCCGCACCGACACCGCGTGCGCCCGCGCGATGCGCTCGGCGTCCAGGTCCGGCTCGGTCAGGTGCCGGCGCACGTAGCCGCGCACCCGGGCCGGCAACGTCTCGCCGAGCACGTCGTCGGCACCGCGGGCGCCGTCGGCGGCCGAGGCCAGCAGCGCGCGGGCCAGGTCGACCGTCGCCGACGCCAGCGAGTGCACCAGCGGCTCCGCGGCCAGCAGCGCGACGTCGCGGGTCAGCCGGGTGACGTGCGCGCGCACCAGGCCGTGGAGAGGGCTGCGCGCGGCGACCGGCAGGGCCCGCCGGACGGTGTCGATCGGCAGGCCGAGGGAGGCGGCCGGGATGCGCAGCGCCCGGCACACGCCCCGCCCGGACCAGGCGTACTCGTAGGGCGACGACACCTCGCTGAACGACAGCTCGCCGGCGGCCACCAGCCGGCGGGAGCCGAACTGCTCCTGCCGGGCGGTGCCGGTCTCCTGCACGGCGAGGGAGAGCACCGGCTCCGGGTCGGCGCGCGCGTGGCGGGCGGTGCGCAGCAGGGTCACCTCGCCGGTCAGGTCCAGCCGCAGCACCGAGACACCCGCCAGGTCCCAGCCGTCGAGGCGGGCACGGGCGGGCGCCGAGGGGTCGGGGAAGCGGATCCGCGAGGACATCGTCGCCTCGAGCAGGTCGGCCACCCGGGCGGGACGGCGGTCGGCGGCGGCGAGGGCGTCGGTGTCGACGAGGGTGGCCACGGGGCCTCCAGGGTCGGCAGCGGGTCGGCGGGCAGGTCGGCGTCGTCGCCTGGGCCGATCCTGGCCGGGAGCGGGAGGCGGCGGAAGGCCGTCGCCCCGGCGGGCTCGGCAGCCTGGGTCCGGCACCGGTCACGCAGGGCACAGCCGCCGTCGCGGGTGCGCCCCTAGCGTCCGCGGCGTCCGCGGCCCGGTCGGGTGGCCGCACCCCGCTCCCGGAGGACCACCGTGACCGCTGCCGCCCCCGTCCCCGTCCCCGTCGTCTTCGTGCACGGCCTCTGGCTGCACGCGAGCAGCTGGGCGCCGTGGCTGGAGCTGTTCGCCGCCCGCGGCTACGACCCGGTCGCGCCGGGCTGGCCGGGCGAGCCGGCCACCGCCGAGGAGGCGCGGGCGCACCCTGGGGCGGTCGCCGGCGTGGGCATCGGCGACGTCACGCAGCACCACGCCGACGTCATCGCGGGGCTGCCCGCGGCACCGGTGGTGGTGGGCCACTCGTTCGGCGGGCTGGTCGCGCAGAAGCTGCACGGGATGGGCCTGACCCGCGCCTGCGTGGCGCTCTCGCCCGCGCAGTTCCGCGGCAACCTGGTGCTGCCGCCGGCGCAGCTGCGCACGGCCTGGCCGGTGCTCTCGCGCCCCGGTCTGCGGACGGGCACCTGGGCGCACACGCGGGACAGCTGGGCGCGCGCCTTCGCCAGCGCGGTGCCGCGCGAGGAGGCCGACCGTCTCTGGGACGCGTACGCGATCCCCTCCCCCGCGCGGCCGCTGTTCCAGGCGGGGTCCGCCGCGTTCACGCCGCGCAGCGAGGCCGCCGTCGAGACCCGGCGGGAGCGCGGGCCGGTGCTGCTCGTGGCCGCCGGGCTGGACCGCACCGTGCCGGCCGCCGGCGTCCGCGCCGCGTACCGCATCCAGCGGCGGCACGGCACCGGCGTCACCGAGCTGCTCACCTTCCCCGACCGCGGCCACTCCCTCGCCGCCGACTCCGGCTGGGCGGAGGTGGCCGGCGCCGCCCTGGACTTCCTCGCCCGCCACGGCGTCGGCGCGCCGTCCCCCGAGCCGGTGGAGGGCGTCCGCTGAGGTCCGGACCGGCCTCCGCGACCTCCCGTGATCGGCACGGGTGGGGCCGCGACCAGCGGGGTAGGGCCGCCCGGACGGCAGCGCCGGGCCACCCCGGCCCGGCCCCGAGAAGTGGGGAGGCGACCATGGCACTGCCCGAACGGGACTCAGTTGTCGACTGGGTCGGCAGGACGGTGGTCGACCGGCACGGCGCGGAGATCGGCACGGTGACGCACCTGCTCGCCGACGAGGGAACCGGCCGGCCGGAGTGGCTGTACGCGGACATGGCCGGCACGACCGTCGTCGTCCCGCTGTTCGACGCCACCGGCGAGGGCGACCGGGTGCAGGTGGTGGTCGACCGCGGGCTGGTCGACGGCGCCCCGCGCTTCGGCGACAGCCGCGAGCTGACCACCGAGCAGGAGTCCGCGCTGTACCGGCACTACGGCATCGAGGCGAGCACCGAGACCTCCGAGACCCTGCTGCCGGCGCCCGACGCGGAGCCGCCGGCGACCACTGCCGTGGCGGTGTCCGGCGAGGAGGTGGCGCCCCTGCCCACCCCGGACGCCGACGAGGAGCTCCCGCCCCCGCCACCGGTGGCCCAGCCCGGCGACGAGGACTTCGGCCGCGCCGACGAGCCCCAGGGCCGGTCGCTGGCCGCCCGCGCCGGCGGGGCCGCGGGCGGGCTCGCCGCGCTGCTGGCGCTCGGCGGCCTGCTGTTCGCGGTGCTGCGGCGGCGCCGGCAGCCGGCCGCCACGGTGTCCCGCCGCGCCCGCCGCGGGGGCAAGGCCGCCCGGCGGACCGGGCGGAAGGCCGCCCGGCAGGCCCGGGCGGTGCCGGCGGCCGGACGGGCGCGGGTGGAGCACCTCGTGGCCGCGGCAGTCCCGGTGGTCACCGACGCCGCCTCGTCGGTGCGGGAGGCCGCCCGCGGCGGCGCGTCCGCGGCCGGACCCGCCGTGGCCAACGCCGCGCACCTCGTCAGCGAGGCCGCCCGCGGTGTCGGCGAGGCCGCCCGCGGCGGCGCGTCCGCGGCCGGGCCCGTCCTGGCGACCGCCGCCCAGCGCGTCGGCGAGGTGACCCGGACCGGCGCCGCGGCGGCCGCTCCCCTGCTGGCCACCACGGGCCAGGCGCTGCAGACCGGCGCCAGCGTCGGTGCGGAGGCCGCGAAGCAGGCCCTCGACGCCCTCCCGGAGCTCACGTCCACGGTGGTCTCCCGGGCCACCGAGGCCGGCGCCGAGATCGGGCAGGCCGCCCTCCGCGCGGCGGCCAGGGTCGGTGGCGCGGTCGAGGCGGTGCCCGAGGAGGTCGCCGAGGTCGGCCACCGCATCCGGAAGCGGGGTCGGCGCGTCGCCCGCCTCACCTCGCTCGGGGCCGGCCTGGGCACCGGCTACGTCGTCGGCGCCCGCTACGGCGACTACGGGCAGATCCAGCAGGCCGCCGCGCGCGTCACCGGCCGGGGCTGACCCGTCGTCCCGGTGCCCCCGGGTGCAGGCTCCGTCCTGCACCCGGGGGCACCGCCTCGTTGTGCCGCGGATCACATGAGCCCTAGCCTCCGGGACGGTCCCTGCTCGACTCCCCCGAGGTCAGGTGCACGATGAAGAAGCTCATCAACGACCCGTCCGACGTCGTATCCGACGCCCTCCGCGGCATGGAGCTGGCGCACCCGGACCTGCTCCGGGTCGACCACGAGAACCGGGTGGTGTTCCGCCGCGACGCGCCCGTGCAGGGCAAGGTCGGCATCGTCTCGGGCGGCGGCTCCGGCCACGAGCCCATGCACGGCGGCTTCGTCGGCCGCGGCATGCTCGACGCCGCCTGCGCCGGGGAGGTCTTCACCTCGCCGGTGCCCGACCAGATGCAGGCGGCCACCGCGGGCGTCTACAGCGGCGCCGGCGTGCTGCACATCGTGAAGAACTACACCGGCGACGTCATGAACTTCGAGATGGCCGCCGAGCTGGTCGCCGCCGAGAGCGGCATCGAGGTGGCCACCGTCGTCGTCGACGACGACGTCGCCGTCACCGACAGCCTCTACACCGCCGGCCGCCGCGGCGTGGGCACCACGGTGCTGCTGGAGAAGATCGTCGGCGCCGCCGCCGAGGAGGGCCGGCCGCTGATCGAGGTGGCCGACCTGGCCAAGCGGGTCGACAACGCCGGCCGCAGCATGGGCATGGCGCTCACCTCCTGCACCGTGCCCGCCGCCGGGACGCCGACCTTCTCCCTCGGCGAGGACGAGATGGAGATCGGCATCGGCATCCACGGCGAGCCCGGCCGGCGCCGGGTGCCGCTGGCTCCCGCCCGCGAGGTCGCCGCGATGCTGGTCGAGCCGATCCTCGCCGACCGGAGGTACACCGACGGCGTCATCTGCTTCGTCAACGGCATGGGCGGCACCCCGCTCATCGAGCTGTACGTGGTCTACGCCGAGGTGGCCGCGATCCTGGAGAAGGCGGGGATCGGGATCGCCCGGTCGCTGGTCGGGCCGTACATGACCAGCCTGGAGATGGCCGGCTGCTCGGTCACCCTCCTGCAGGCCGACGACGAGATGCTGCGGCTGTGGGACGCGCCGGTGGTCACCCCGGGCCTGCGGTGGGGGGCCTGAGCATGGCGGTGGGCACGGAGGACCTCACCGCCTGGCTGCGCCGGTTCGCGGAGTCCGTGCACGAGCAGCGGGACCGGCTGACCGCGCTCGACGCGGCCATCGGCGACGCCGACCACGGCGCCAACATGGACCGCGGCATGACCGCCGTCGTCGCCACGCTGGACGAGTCGCCGCCGGCCGACGCCGCGGCGCTGCTCAAGAAGACCGGCGCCACCCTGGTGAGCAAGGTCGGCGGGGCCAGCGGCCCGCTGTACGGCACGCTGTTCCTGCGGATGGCCGGCGCGGCCGGCGACGGCGACCTCGACGACGCCGCGTTCGCGCGGGCGCTGCGCGCGGGCCTGGACGGCGTGGTCGCCCGGGGCAGGGCCGAGCCCGGCGACAAGACGATGGTCGACGCGCTCGGCCCGGCCTGCGACGCCCTCGACGCCGCGGTGGAGGCGGGCAAGCCGCTGGCCGACGCGCTCGCCGCGGCGGCGGACGCGGCGGCGCAGGGCCGGGACGCGACCGTGCCGATGGTCGCCCGCAAGGGCCGGGCCAGCTACCTCGGCGAGCGCAGCGCCGGGCACCAGGACCCGGGGGCGACGTCGACGGCGCTGCTGGTCGAGGCCGCCGCGGCGACCCTGGGACGCTCGTGAGCGTCGGCCTCGTCGTCGTCTCGCACAGCCGGGCGCTGGCCGACGCCGCCGTCGAGCTCGCGCGGCAGATGCTGCCCGGGCGGGAGCTGGCGATCGCGGTCGCCGCGGGCACCGAGGACGGCGGGCTCGGCACCGACGCCGCCGCGGTGGCCGACGCGGTCGGGCAGGCCGACTCCGGTGACGGCGTCGTCGTGCTCATGGACCTCGGCAGCGCGGTGCTCTCGGCCGAGACCGCGCTGGAGTTCCTCGACGACGACGTCCGGTCGCGGGTGACCCTCTCCCCCGCGCCGCTGGTGGAGGGGCTGGTCGGCGCGGTCGTGCTGGCGTCGACCGGTGCCTCCCGCGAGCAGGTCGCCGCCGAGGCCGAGCGGGGGCTGGCGCCCAAGCAGGCGCACCTGGCGTGACGGCTGGGACGCACGGGACGGCGGCCTTCCCACGGGGACGCCGCCGGCCGATGAGCCGGGCATGCGCGCCAGCCACGTCGCCACCGCACTCGCCGCCTTCACCGCCGGCCTGACCGCCGCGTCCGCGCTGCACCGCCGCGCCGGCCGCCCGGTCCCGGCTCCCCTCGTCCACACCGGGGTCGACACCGCCGTCGAGCCGGCCGCGCCGGCCCGGACGCGGGACGCCGTCGTCCTCCCCTTCCCCCGCCCGGCGCTGCCCGCCGAGCAGGTCGTCGAGCAGCCCGCCGCCCGGCCGGCCCGCTGCGGCGACACCGGCGGCGTCACGAGGGCCGGCGCACCCTGCGCCGCCCGCGCCACCAGCGGCGGCCGCTGCCACCACCACCCGCTGGCCGCCTGATCCCGTCGGTCCCCCGCGGTAGACAGCGGGGGTGGGCGCGCGCCGGGGAGCCGAGGTGCTCGACCGGCGCGCGCTCGGCCGCGCCACGCTCGCCCGGCAGCTGCTGCTCCGGCGGGACGGGCGCGGCGTCCTCGACGCGGTCGGCCACCTGGTCGGCCTGCAGGCGCAGGAGCCGCAGGAGCCCTTCGTCGGGCTGTGGTCGCGGCTGACGGCGTTCCGGCCGGCCGGGCTCGACGACCTGCTGGAGTCGCGCCGCGTCGTCCGCACGCTGCTCATGCGCCGGACGCTGCACCTGGTCACCGCCGGGGACTGCCTGCGCCTGCGGCCGGTGCACCGGTCGATGCTCGTCGCCCGGGCGCGCGGCACCCTCGGGCGCCGGCTGCCCGGCGTGGAGTTCGGCGAGCTCGCCGCGGCCGGGGAACCGCGGTTCGCCGAGGCGCCGCGGCTGCTGTCCGAGGTCGGCCGGCTGGTCGGCGACCGCTGGCCGGACGCCGCGGCCCGCGACCTCGGCGACGCGCTGTCCAGCCTGGTGCCGCTGGTGCAGGTCCCGCCGCGCGGACTGTGGCGGCAGCGCGCCCCCGCCCGGAACACCACGGTGCGCGCCTGGCTGGGGCGCGACGCCGAGGACGGGCCGCCCGACGACGTCCTCGACGACCTGGTGCTGCGCTACCTGCGCGCGTACGGGCCGGCGGCGACCGCGGACCTGCGGTCCTGGAGCGGACTGGGCGGCCTCCCGGCGGTGGTCGCCCGGCTGCGGCCGCGGCTGCGGACCTCCCGCGACGAGCGCGGCCGCGAGCTGCTCGACGTCCCCGACGGCCTCCTCCCCGACCGCGACGAGCCCGCGCCGGTGCGCTTCCTGCCCGCGTTCGACAACGCGGTCCTCGGCTACGACGACCGGTCCCGCCTGATCGCCGACGAGCACCGCGGCCTGAGCGTGACCGGAGCCCGCTTCGTCCTGGTCGACGGCACCGTGGCCGCCACCTGGACGACCCGCGACCGGGACGACGGCGGCGTGGCGGTGACCGTGCAGCCGCTGCGGCGGCTCACGCCGGCCGAGCGGGACGACGTCGAGGCCGAGGGCACCGCCCTCGCCGCCTTCCTCGGCGACGGCGTACCGGGACCGGCCGAGGTGACCCGGTGATCAGCGGCTGCCGCCCCCGATCATCGGGTCGTCGCCGTCGTCACGGACGCCCCGCTCGACGCCCTCCGTGGACGGCCCGGCGGTGTAGCCCTCGGGGTGGGACTCCGGGACGAGCACGTCGTCCCGGACGACGGCATCCGGCGGCGGCTGCTCGACCTGGGTGACCTCCGGTGACTGGACGACGCCCTCCGGGGTCTCCGTCCCGACCTCCTGCTGCCCGCCCTCCGACGAGCCCGACGGGCCCGACGAGCCCGACGAGCCCGCGGTGGCCGCGGCCACGCCGGCGGCCGCCGCTCCGGCCACCGCGGCGACCCCGGCCGCGACGGCCGTTCCGGACACGCCCGCCTTGCCGCTGTCCCCGCGCGACCCGTGAGCGGTCTCCGCGGTGGGCGTGCCGACGTCGAGCCCCTCGCCGATCGAGCCGCGCCAGGCCCCGGTGGCGTGGCCCTGGCTCTCGACGAGCGCCTTGAACCGCTCCAGGTCGGACCGGACCTGCCGCTCCACGATGCCGAGCTTGTCGCCGACCTGCTCGACGACGCCCTCGGGCTCGTACTCCAGCTCCAGGTACACGACCGTCGAGTCGGGCCCGGCGGGCTCGAAGCGGACCGCGCCGGCGTTGGTGGCCCCGCTGGTGGCGGCCCAGGCGACCTTCCGGTCCGGCTCCTGCTCGAGGACGGACGCCTCCCACTCCCGCCGGACGCCCGCGATCTCGGCCACCCAGTGCAGGCGCCGGTCGTCGAGCTGGCGGACCTCCTCGACCCCGCCCATGAAGCGCGGGAAGTCCTCGAACTGGGTCCACTGGTCGTACGCCGTGCGGACCGGCACGTCGACCTGGATCGACTTCTCCACCCTGGTGGTCATCGCCGACCTCCTCCGTCTCGGGACGCTGCCCGACGGGTGTGACCTGGACCACCCGTGGTCAAACGGGTCACGCGTCCCACCGGGCGGGCGGAGGTCCTGCTGCTGGTGGCGTGCGGGCTGTCCGACGGCGAGATCGCCGGCGAGCTGTACCTGGGCCTGCAGACGGTGAAGACCCACGTCAGCAGCCTGCTGCGCGAGCTCGGCGCCCGGGACCGGACGCAGGCCGTCATCGCCGCCCACGAGTCCGGCCTCGTCCCCCTGCGCTGACCGCCGGGTTGCCGGGGAGCGGGTCCTGGGCCAGGGTCTCCTCGCGGTCCGGCCGGAGGAGGGTGCCCGTGGAAGCCGACGTGATCGTCGAGATCCCCAAGGGCTCGCGGAACAGGTACGAGTACGACCACCGGCTCGGCCGCATCCGGCTGCTCCGGATGCTGTTCACCGCCACCGGCTACCCCGGTGACTACGGGTTCGTCCCGGACACCCTCGCCGAGGACGGCGAGCCGATCGACGCCCTGCTGCTGCTCGGCGAGCCGACCTTCCCCGGCTGCCTCGTGCGCGCCCGGGTCATCGCCGTGTTCTGGGTGCACGACGAGCGCGGCCCGGACGCGAAGCTGCTGTGCGTGCCGGCGAGCGACCCGCGGATGGAGCACCTGCAGGAGCTCGAGGACGTCCCCATCCACCAGGTCGCGGAGATCTGGCACTTCTTCGAGATCTACGAGGCGCTGACGCCGGAGAAGTCCGCCGAGACCCGCGGGTGGGAGCGCCGGGCCCAGGCCGTCGCGGCGCTGGAGGACGCGCAGCGGCGGTTCGCCGAGCGGGCCGCCGGTGGGCCGAGGGGATGACAGGGGCTTCCGCCGCGACCGCCGGGACGCCAGGGTGACCCGGTGACCGAGGAGCTGCGGCTGACCACCACCCTCGCACCGCGCGGCCCGGCGGCCGCCGTCGTGCTGACCGACGAGCAGGTCGCCGGCCTCGGCGGGGGCGCCAAGGCGTTCCCCGTCCGGGTCACCGTCGGCACGGTGACCGTGGAGGGCCGGGTCGCGCGGATGGGCGGCGAGAACCTCATCGGGCTGAGCAAGGAGCGCCGGGCCGCCCTCGGGGTGGCCATAGGCGACACCGTCGACGTCGTCGTCGCCCTCGACCGGGGCGAGCGCACCGTCGAGGTGCCGCCGGACCTGGCCGAGGCGCTGGCCGCGGCGGGCGTGCGGGAGGCCTTCGACCGGCTGTCGTACACCTCCCGCAAGGAGCACGCGCGGTCGGTGGCCGACGCGAAGAGGCCCGAGACCCGCGCCCGCCGGGTGAGCGCCGTGGTGGACGCCGTCTCCGGCTGAGGCCCCGCCGCACCCCTTTACGGACGATCTCGTCTCACCAAGGGCGGGTGGTCGAGCGCGCACGGTGACGGGCACACCCGGCCCGCTCCGGGCGGCGGACCGGGTGCCTTCCGGGCCGGCCCGGGCGCTCCCACACTGTGCGCGCGCCCTGCGTCGGGCACCTGCCGCACCGGCGGCAGTTCCTCAGAGCCGAGGTGCTCCCGATGACGCAACCCACCCCCTGCCCGATCCTCGACCTCAACCTCGGGCCGCTGGACCTGAACCTGCTGGGCCTGCACGTGCACCTCAACGAGGTGGTGCTCGACGTCGAGGCGATCCCCGGCCCGGGCAACCTGCTGGGCAACCTGCTGTGCGCGATCGCCGGGCTGCTCGACGGCGTCGACCTCGGCGGCGTCCTGGGCAACCTGCTGCAGGAGCTCATCGACGCGCTCATCCGCCTGCTCGAGGGCATCGGCGGGGGCGGCGGCGGAGGCGGCGGCACCGCGCCGGTCGCGCAGCAGGCGGCGGCGTGACCGGCCCCCGGGACCCCGACCCCGCGGCGGCCGCCGCAGCGGAGCTGGAGCGGCTCCAGGAGCTGCTCCGGCGGGCCGGCCGGGACCGGGCCGACCCCGGGGAGGTGGCGCGGGCGGTCGGTGCCTACTGGCGCGACCACGGCCCGGCGCTGCGGAGCGCGGCGGCCGCCCTCGGCGACACCGCGCGGGGGCAGGTGCTGGCCGAGCTGTACCGCGTGCGGGACGAGCTCGGCCGGCAGCTGCAGGGGCAGCGGGCGTCGGCGCCCCGCCCACCGGAGCCGGGGACGACGGAGGAGCCTGGCCGAGGCGCCGAGCCGGGCTGAGGCGCCGAGCCGGGCTGAGGCCTCAGAGCGAGAGGACCAGCCCGCGGCGCGGGTCGACGTCGCCGTCCAGCAGCGCCGCCCACGCCTCGGTGACCGCCTGCGCCCCGGTGCGGTGCTCGACGGTCAGCAGCCCGGGCGCCCGGGTCGCGGCGAAGTCCGGCCACGCGGCCGCGATCCGGCGGGCGGACGACGGGTCCAGGGCGGCCGCCGCGGCCGGCGCGGAGAACACCTCCGGCTCGGGCCCGGGCAGGCCGCTGCTCGCGAACGACGCCCGCGTCCAGTGCGTCGCGCCGACCACGACCGAGGCCCGCAGGACGCCCGCGGTGCGGCGGTGCACCGCCGCGCGCAGGTCCGGGTCGCCGGCGAGGTCGACCAGCACGGCGCCGCGGTCCGCGGGCAGGGCCCCGACCTCCTCGTAGGTCAGGACGCGGTCGTAGAGGCCGAGCGCCGCCGTGGCCGCGGCGTGCCGGGACGACGTCAGCCCGACCAGCTCCGGCGGGTCCCCGTGCGCGCGGACCGCCGCCGCGGTGCACACGGCGGTGCGGCTCGACGCCGACGTCAGGACCACCACCCCGGCTCCCTCGCGGGCCACGCGGTCGGCGAGCAGCCACCCGGTCTGGAACAGCGGCCGCAGCACCGCCGCGACGTCGTCGAGCCCGGGCGGGAAGCCCGTCTCGGGCAGGGCGCGGGCGTAGCGGCCGTAGACCCGGGCGAGGGAGGCGCGGGCGGCCGAGCGGTCGGCCAGGCCGCCCGGGCCCGCCGCCACCTCGAGGGTGACCCGGCTCGACATCGGCCAGAAGCCGAAGAAGCGGTCCCCCGCCGCGACGCCGTCGACGCCGGAGGCCGTGGCCCGGCCGAAGCCCCAGACCGGGACCCGGCCCCAGCCCTCCGGCGCGGGGAAGTGGTCCCAGTACCGCCAGGCGTCGCCCAGGACGGCGTAGGTGAGGTTGTTCGCGGTCAGCCCGAAGCGCTCGACGGCGAACTGCACCGAGCCCTGCGGCACCCCGGTCCGCGGCGGCTCCCCCGGGTCGCAGCGCACGGTCCGCGGGTCGTCGCGCCGGACGAGGACGTCGACCACGTCGTCCCTCCCCTCTCGTGCCGGGCCGGCGCCGGGATCCCCCGGCGCCGGCCGGGTGGTCTCACGCGCGGCGCGCGGTGAGCAGCAGGTACTCCCAGTCGAGGACGATCCCGTCGGTGCCGCGGTCGTACCGGGCGGCCAGCGCGGCGAGGTCGTGGTCGAGCGCGGCGACCCGCTCGGGGTCGTCGCCGACGTTGCGGTAGGTCGCGATCGTCGGCCCGTAGACCGTCTTCCACGAGTCCCGCCACGCCTCCGGCGACGGGTAGCCGCCGACCGTCACGGTCTGCCGGCGGGCGACGACGTCGGTGACGCGGTCGCCGAGCAGGTCGCGGACGTGCTGCTCGTCGCCCCACAGCGGCGGCGGCTGCGCGCCGGGCGGCGGCGGGGGCGCGTAGGGCTTCATCGTCCGGAACATCTCGCCGACGAAGCCCTCCGGCGTCCAGCTGACGAGCCCGATCCGCCCGCCGGGGCGGCACACCCGCACCAGCTCGTCGGCGGCCTGCCGGTGGTGCGGCGCGAACATCACGCCGACGCAGGAGAGGACGACGTCGAAGCTCGCGTCCGGGTAGGGCAGGGCCTCGGCGTCGCCCTCCTCCCACGTCACCTCGGCGCCCTCGCGCGCGGCGAACGCGCGGCCCGCCGGGAACAGCTCCGGCGTGAGGTCCGAGGCCACGACCTCCGCCCCGGTCAGCGCGGCGGGCACGGCGGCGTTGCCGCTGCCGGCCGCGACGTCCAGCACCCGGTCCCCGGGGCCCACGCCGGTGGCGGCGACCAGGACCCGGCCGAGCTCGGGGATGAGGTCCCGGGCCACGGAGGGGTAGTCGCCCAGCGCCCACATCGCCCGGTGCTTCGCCTTGAGCGCGCGGTCGGCGGTCGCGTCGATGGTGTCGGTCATCGGGAGTGCTCCTCGTCGTCGTGCGGGGGGACGTCCCCGCGGTGTGCCGACGACGCTGGTGCCGGCGGGTTGCAGACCGCGTGCACCGCGGATGCAGCGGTCATGCACCGGCCTGCCCGGCGGCGACCCGGCCGAGGGCGGCGCGGGCCTGCGCGACCGCCGCCGCCTCCGCGGCGCGGGGGTCGCCGGCGGGTGCGCCCTCGGCGGGCGGGCCGAGCGGGGACGGCTTGCCCGCCGCCACCAGGCAGGCGTGCAGGGCCGCGGCGTCCGCCTCCGCGCCCACCCGCTGCAGCAGCCGGGCCACGTAGCGCAGGTCCAGCCACTGCTGCGTCGAGTCGCCGACCCGGTCCCAGTGGTCGATGACGGCGAGCAGCGCGCGGGCGGCCGCCGCCGGGTCGCCGTGCACCGCCCGGGTCGCGGCCGCCTCCATCAGCGCGATGCCGTGCCACCAGAAGTTGTGCACGGCCGCGGCCAGCGCGCCGGCCTCGTCGAACAGCGCCAGCGCCCGGTCGGGGTCGGACTTCTTGAGCACCAGGCCGAGGGCGTAGCGGCCCATCGACTGCGCCGTCGGGTTGGCGGTGGCCTCGGCGACGTCGAGGCTCTCCCGGGCGGCGGCCAGCCCCTCCTCCGGCCGGCGGCGGACCGCCTGGCACACGGCGACGTAGTAGAGCGTCCACACCAGCCGGATCCGGTCGCCGTCGGCCCGGGCCCGCTCCGCCTCGGCCGCGTAGTGCGCCAGCGCGGTGCCGACGTCGCCCTCGTAGAGCGCGACGTCGGCGAGCACGTCGCCCGGGTAGGCGATGCGGGCGGTGCCGGGCAGCGGCAGCCGCCCTCCGGCCAGGCGGGCCGTGGCCCGGGCGCGCGCGAAGTCGCCGCGGTTCCACGCGCCCCGGGCGGCGGCGCCGACGGCGGCCGGGTAGAGCGGGTGGCCGGGGTCCACGACGGGCAGCAGCTGCTCGGCCCAGGCGTAGGCCTCGTAGCCGACCCGCAGGTGCACCAGCTCGGGCACGGCCGAGACCAGCCGCACGGCGAGGTCCCACTCCCGGTCGGCGGCGGCGCGGGTGAACGCGGCGCGCAGGTCGTCGTAGACGCCGAGGGCCTCCTCCGCCCACGCCCGCTCGTCCGGTCCCTGCAGCCCCGCGCCGGCCCGCTCGGCGTAGTCGACGTGGTGGGCGACGTGCCGCCGGGCCAGCTCCGCGGACTCGCCCGCGGCCCCGGCCTGCGCCCGGCCGTAGGCCCGCAGGGTCTCCAGCAGTCCGTAGCGGCTGTGCACCCCGCTGCGGGCCACCACCATGGACCGGTCCACCAGGCGGGTCAGCCGGTCGAGGACGTCGTCCTCGGTGGCGGCGGGGTCGGCGACGGCGTGGACGGCGCGCAGGTCGGCCCCGCCGGCGAACGCCGACATGCCGCGGAACAGCCGCTGCTCGTCCTCGGGCAGCAGCCGGTAGGACCACTCGATCGCGGCCACGAGGCTCTGGTGCCGGGGCACCGGCCCGCGCCCGCCACCGAGCAGCGGGGCGTCCTCCAGCCGGGCGGCCACCTCGCCCGGGCTCATCACCCGCATCCGGGCCGCGGCCAGCTCGATGCCCAGCGGCAGGCCGTCGACGCGGCTGCAGATGGCGGCGACGGCGTCGGCGGCCGCGGGGTCCAGCCGGAAGTCCGGTGTCGCGGCGCGGGCGCGCTGGACGAACAGCGCGGTGGCGTCCGCGAGCGGCAGCGGCGGCACCGGCCACACCTGCTCGCCGTCGACCCCGAGCGGCTCCCGGCTGGTCGCGAGCACCACCACGCGCGGGCAGCGCTGGACGACCTCGGCGACGAGCGCCGCGGCGTGCGGCAGCACGTGCTCGCAGTTGTCGACGACGAGCAGCAGCGACCGCCCGCGCAGGTAGTCGAGCACGGTCTCCTCGACCGACAGCCCCGACCGCTGCCGGATGCGCAGCGCCGCTGCGACGGCGTCCCCGACCGGGCTGCCGTCGGGCAGGGCGGCGAGCTCGCACAGCCACACGCCGTCGTCGAACCGCGCGCGGTCCCGGGCGGCGACCTCCACCGCGAGCCGGGACTTCCCCGTCCCGCCGACGCCGGTCAGCGTCACCAGCGGGCCGGCCCGCAGCGCCTCCAGCACCCGGGCGACCTCGGACTCCCGGCCGACGAACCCGCTGGCCCGGCGGGGCAGGTTGCCCGGCGGCGGCCGCGCGGCGAGCGCGGGGTCGTGCACGAGGATCCGCCGGTACAGCTCCCGGGCCGGCGCGGCGGGCTCCACCCCCAGCTCGTCGTCGAGGCGGGTGCGCAGCTCGTGGAAGGCGGCGAGCGCGTCGGCCTGGTGCCCGGTGGCGTACCGCGCCCGCATGAGCGCCACCGCCGGCCGCTCCCACGTCGGGTGCCGGCGCACCAGCGCCTCGAGCTCGGGCACCGCCTCGGCGGCGCGGCCGAGCTCCACCAGAGCGTCGGCGCGGTCGGCCGCGGCGCCGGTGCGCAGCTCGGTCAGCCGGGCGGCCTCCGCGCCGGCGAAGTCGCCGTCGGCGAACTCGGCGAGCGCGTCGCCCCGCCACAGCGCCAGCGCGGCGTCGAGGTCGGCCAGCGCCCGCGCGGGGTCGCCCGCGGCCGCGGCCGCCCGGGCGGTGCGGACGCGCTGCTCGAACTCGACGGCGTCCAGCGTCGCGCCGTCGAGCTCCAGGCAGTAGCCGGGCGGGCGGTGCCGGAGCGGGGCGGCGTCGCCGAGGACGCCGCGCAGCCGGGAGACGTAGGCGCGCAGCGCCGTGACCGCGCCGTCGGGCGGCGCGTCGCCCCACACCGCGGCGAGCAGCCGGTCGGCGGGCACCACCTCGCCGCGGGCGACCAGCAGCGCCGCGAGCAGGGTGCGCGGCTTGTGCCCGCCGACGGCGACCGGTCCCGAGCCGTCCTCGACCTGCAGCGGGCCCAGGACCCGGAAGTGCAGGTGCGTCGCACCGGTCATCGCTGCCTCGCCTGCAAGCGGACTGCAACGGGCGCGGCCGACCCTAGTGGCGGCCCCGGGAGCGCGACCAGACGCGGACCCGATCCCGGCCCGCACGAGGAGGGCAGCACCATGACCGCACCGGCCCGGCGGCTCGCCGTCGGCGTGACCCCGATGGAGACCCGTCCCGACGTCGTCCTGCACCTCGCCGACCGCGCCGAGGAGCTGGGGTACGAGGCGTTCCTGCTGGCCGAGGGCTGGGCGCACGACGCGCCGGTCCTGCTCGCCGCGATCGCCACGCGGACCCGGCGGATCCGGCTCGGCACCGGTGTCCTGAACGTGTGGGGGCGCAGCCCCGCGCACCTGGCGATGCTCGCGTCGTCGCTGGACACCCTCTCCGGCGGCCGGTTCGTCCTCGGCCTCGGCGCGGGCTCGCCGCAGCTCGCCGAGGGCCTGCACGACGAGCCGTTCACCGCGCCGGTCGCCCGCCTCGGCGCGGTCACCCGGCAGGTGCGGGCGCTGCTGGCCGGCGAGCGCGTGACGCCGTCGCGGCCGGGCGGGCAGCGGCCGCTGCGGCTGGCCGTGCCGCCGCGGCCGCGCCTCCCGGTGCACCTGGCCGCGCTCGGGCCGGAGGCCGTGCGGCTGGCCGGGGAGGTGGCCGACGCCTGGTACCCGTTCCTGCTCCCCCGGTCCGGCCTGGCGGCGGGCCGCGCCCTGCTGCGGGAGGGCGCGGCGGGCGTGGGGCGGCCGGTGCCGCTGGTCAGCCCCGGCATCCCGGTGGCGGTGGCCGACGACCCGGCGGTCGCGCGGGCGACGGCGTCGTGGTGGCTGACCACCTACCTGACGGCGATGGGCCCCCTCTACCCGCGGACGATGCGCCGCGCCGGTCTCGGCACCGCAGTCGACGCGGTGCCGGCCGCCCGGCCCGGGGAGGTGCCCGCAGGGGCGGAGGTGCTGGTCGACGAGCTGCTGCTGCACGGCGACGCCGGCAGCGCGGCGGCGACGCTCGACGCCTGGCGCGGGGCCGGTGCCGAGCTGCCCGTCGTCGTCCTGCCGCCGGGGCGGCCGGTGGCCGAGCTGGACGCCGCGCTCGAGGCACTCAGCCCGCGGCGGGTGCCCGTGCCGGCGTGAGCGGCCCGCCGGGACGGGTTGGCCCGTCTCCTCCTGGGTAGCGGCGGCAGAACCACCGAGCGACTGGAGGAGAGACATGGGCAAGCTGTCGTTGGGACTGGGCCTCGGGGTCGGCTTCGTGCTGGGCGCGCGTGCCGGGCGCGAGCGGTACGAGCAGATCGCGAAGACGGCACGGGACCTGCTGGGCCGGCCGGAGGTGCAGCAGACCCTCGAGAGGGCCCGCGAGGCCGCGCCCGCCCCGCTGCAGGGCGGCATCGACAAGCTCACCGCGCAGGCGTCGGGGGGCGGCGGCACGGGCGGCGGCACGGGCGGCGGCACGGGCGGCGGCACGGTGGGTGGCACCGTCGGTGGCACCGTCGGTGGCACCGTCGACGCCGGGACGGTGGCCGCGGGCAGCAACGCCGACGCGGTGGTCCCCCCGACCCCGCCGACGGTCGCGGAGGCGTTCGTCCTCGAGGACGCCGACGTCGAGACGCCGACCACCCCGGCCGCGGACACGCGGACCACCGGGGGGACGGCCGGCCCGGTGCCGGACCCGCTGATCCCGCCCGCCAAGTCGGGCCAGTAGCCGGGAGGCTGCTCGCCCCGTCTCCTCCGGGGTGTCACACGCGGGGCGCGACCGGTGTCTCCATGTCGACGCCACCGCACACCCTGGAGGAGACATGGCGAGCGGCACCCGGGTCCCCGCGACCGAGATCACCGGCCTGTACGGGGCCCTGCTGAAGACGATGAGCCGCCGGGTGCTCGGCCAGGTGCCCGAGGGCGCCGGCGTCATGTGGCACCACCCGGCGGTGCTCAAGGACTCGATGGCCTTCGGCCGCAGGGTCGACTCCTGGAACCGGCTGGACCCGCACCTCGCGACGTTCGCGGCCATGTCCGCGGCCGCCACCATCGGCTGCGGCTTCTGCCTGGACCTGCACCACTTCCTGGCGAGCGACCGCGGGCTCGACGAGGCCAGGGTGCGGGAGGTGCCGCGCTGGCGGGAGTCCGCCGTCTTCACCCCGCTGGAGCGGCGGGTCATGGAGTACGCCGAGGCGATGAGCCGGACCCCGCCGGCCGTGACCGACGAGCTGTCGGCCGCCCTGCTGGACGAGCTGGGACCGGCCGCGCTGGTGGAGCTGACCGCCAGGATCGCCTTCATGAACTCCAGCGCGCGCAGCAACGTCGCCCTCGGCATCCGGTCGCAGGAGTTCTCGGCGTCCTGCGGCCTGCCGCCACTGGCGGCCCCGTCGCGGGACGGCGTCGCCACGGCATGACCGAGGACCCCTTCGTCGCCCACCGCGGCCTGCTGTTCACCGTCGCCTACGAGATGCTCGGCTCCGCCGCCGACGCCGACGACGTGGTGCAGGAGACCTGGCTGCGGTGGGCGGAGGCGGACCGGGCCGCGGTGCGCGACCCGCGGGCCTACCTGGTGCGGATCGTCACCCGCCAGGCGCTCAACCGGCTGCGCACCGTGGCCCGCCGCCGCGAGGAGTACGTCGGCGAGTGGCTGCCCGAGCCGCTGCTGACCAGCCCGGACGTCGCCGAGGACGTCGAGCTGGCGGAGAGCGTGTCGATCGCGGTGCTCACCGTGCTGGAGACCCTGGCACCGACCGAGCGCGCGGTCCTCGTGCTGCACGAGGTGTTCGACGTGCCCTACGACGAGATCGCCGAGGCGGTGGGCCGGTCGGCCGCCGCGGTGCGGCAGATCGCGCACCGGGCGCGGGAGCACGTGGCCGCGCGCCGTCCGCGGACGACGGTCAGCCGCGCCGAGCAGCAGCGGGTCGTCGACCGGTTCCTCGCCGCGCTCACCGCCGGCGACCTGCAGGGCCTCATGGACGTGCTCGCACCCGACGTCGTCGCGGTCGCCGACGGCGGGGGCCTGGCGCCGGCCGTCCTGCGCCCGATCGCGGGCCGGGAACGGCTGGCCCGGGCGCTGTCCCGGTTCGCCGACCTCGTGCCCGGCGTGGAGATCACCACGCCGCTCGTCAACGGCGCGGTGGCCCTGCGGATCGACCCGGGCGGCGAGTTCGACACGGCGATCACCGTCGTCGTCGAGGACGGCCGGATCAGCCGGCTGTACGCGATGCGCAACCCGCACAAGCTCGGCCGGCTCGACGAGCCCGCCGACCTCCGGCGGTGACGGCGCCCGTCCTCGGCCGAGCCGCCCGGCCGGCGTGACGACGATCCGTCGGGCGGCCCGGCGCACCGTCCGCCCGGTGCGCGGCGCCCGACCCGGCGGCGGTCAGGCTGCTGCACCGGGCCCGCGAGCCGGGTCAGCCGCGGCCCGGCAGCGGGGTGGAGTCCAACCTGATCACCGAGGTGCCCGACACCGGTCCCGGGCCCGCGAGCTCGGCGGCCGTCGGCCGGAGACCGCGCGGCGTCCTGATCCCCATCCGCTGCGCTGACCCGCCGTGGTCCAGGGACTCGCGGACGGCCCGGCCCCTCTCGTCCGGCGTCGTCGGCACCAGCGTGCCCGTGGTCTCGTGGACGCGACCACGGTGCCGGACGGTGACGGGCGCGCCCCCGTCGAAGTCGAACCGCCAGGGCGCGTCCGTGGACGCCGTGAGGACGCCGTCGACCAGGTGGAGGTTCACCGGGACCCTGATCCGACGCCCGCTCCGCCGGCCGGTGAACTCGAGCAGCATGACACCCCCGATGCGACGTCCCAGCGGGGAGGCCAGCAGCGGCCGCACGACGACGTTCACCGCCCTCAGGACAGCAGGCGGCGGAGGTGGGGAGAGCCGGACAGCCCCCGTCGTCCTCGGCATCGGAACGCCTCATCTCGACCGGGTGGCGGCGAGGCCAGGGCGCCCTCCGGGCCGGGCCCTGGACCTCGGCCCTGCCCCGCGACCCATCGGACCCTCACGGGTCGCCGGCCCACGGGGGCGGAGCGTCACCGGGAGCCCCTCCGTCAGACGAGGGAGCCCATCCGGCTCAGCGCGAACCTCGGTTCCACCTCCGCCGCACCGAGCGCGAGGTCGGCGGCCATCCGCCCGATCAGGGCGGCGAACTTGGCGCCGTGTCCGGAGCAGGGCGAGGCCACGACGACGGGGCCGACCCGGTCGAGCAGGAAGTCCTCGTCCGGGGTGACGGTGTAGAGGCAGCTGCCCTGGGCGACCGGTTCCGGGTCCAGGCCGGGCAGCCACTCCCGCACGAAGGCGGTCACCCGCTCGCGCGAGGCCGGGTCGACCACGCCGTCGCGGGTGGACGCCGTCGTCGGCCGGCCACCGTCGTGCTGGGCGACCTTCACCGCCGGGCGCGGCCCTCCGTCGGCGCCGGAGGGCAGGCCGAACAACTGCAGGTCCCCCTTGTGCACGAAGGTCGGCCAGGCGGCGGCGGGGTCGCGCTGACGGAAGTGGAAGACCTGCTGCTGGGTCACGGTGAGCGGCGGGAGCGGGAGGCCGAGCGGCAGCTCGGGCAGCCACGGTCCGGCCGCGACGACGACGCTGCCCGCCGTCAGCTCCGGCCCGTCGGTGACCACCCGCGCGCCGCCTCCGCCGGGTTCGACGGCGAGGACACGGGTGCGCTCGAGCACGGTGCCGCCGAGCCCTCGCACGCGCCGCACCCAGGCGGCGACCGCGGCGTCGGCGTCGAGCACCGCGCCCTCGGGGTGGAAGAGCACCGGCCCGTCGAAGCGCATCCCCGGCCAGCGGGCCTCCGCCTCCCCCGCGGCCAGCAGCTCGTGCGGCACGCCCTCGGCGGCCATCAGCCGGGCCAGCCCCACGGGGTCGCGTCGGGCGCCGGTGTCGAGGCCGCCGGTGGTCCGCAGCAGCGCCGTCCCGGTGTCGTCCTCGGCCTCGGCCCAGGCGTCGTACGCGCGGCCGGTCAGCCGGACCCAGAACGGGTCGGCGTAGGCCCGGCGCACGATGCGGGAGGTGCCGTGCGAGCTGCCGTGGACGTGCCCGGCGCCGAAGGCCTCGACCAGCGCCACGGAGACCCCGCGCCGGGCCAGCTGCCACGCCGTCGCCGAGCCCATCAGGCCGGCACCGACGACGGCGACGTCGACCCGCAGGTCGCTCACAGCCCGCCCTGCCCGGGGATCCAGGACGTGCCGGCCAGCGGCACGCGGGCCATCGCGGCGGCCTCGATGGTGAGCGCCACCAGGTCCTCGGGCTCCAGCGAGTGCAGGTGCGCCTTGCCGCAGGCGCGGGCGATGACCTGGGCCTCCATGGTCATCACGCGGATGAGGTTGGCCAGCCGCCGGCCGCCGACGACCGGGTCCAGGCGGGCCGCGAGCTCCTCGTCCTGGGTGGTGATGCCCGCCGGGTCGCGGCCGGCCTGCCAGTCGTCGTAGAAGCCGGCCGCCGAGCCCAGCGCCCGGTACTCCGCGTCGAGGTGCGGGGCGTTGTCACCCAGGGCGACCAGCGCCGCGGTCCCGATCGCGACGGCGTCGGCACCGAGCGCCATGCACTTGGCGAGGTCGGCGCCGTTGCGGATCCCGCCGGACACGACCAGCTGGACCTGCCGGTGCAGTCCCTCCTCCTGCAGCGCCTGCACCGCCTGCGGGAGGGCGGCCAGCGTCGGGATGCCGACGTGCTCGATGAACACCTCCTGCGTCGCCGCGGTGCCGCCCTGCATGCCGTCGAGCACGATGACGTCGGCGCCGGCCTTGGCCGCGAGCTTGACGTCGTAGTAGGTGCGGCTGGCGCCGATCTTGACGTAGATCGGCTTCTCCCAGTCGGTGATCTCCCGGAGCTCACCGATCTTGATCTCGAGGTCGTCGGGGCCGGTCCAGTCCGGGTGGCGGCAGGCGCTGCGCTGGTCGACGCCCATGGGCAGGGTGCGCATCCCGGCGACCCGCTCGGTGATCTTCTGGCCGAGCAGCATCCCGCCGCCGCCGGGCTTGGCGCCCTGGCCCAGGACGACCTCGATCGCGTCGGCGGCCCGCAGGTGGTCGGGGTTCATGCCGTAGCGGGAGGGCAGGTACTGGTAGACGAGGTGCTTGGACTGGCCGCGCTCCTCCGGGGTCATGCCGCCGTCGCCGGTGGTGGTGCTCGTGCCGACCTCGCTGGCGCCGCGGCCCAGCGCCTCCTTCGCCCGGCCCGACAGTGCGCCGAAGCTCATCCCGGCGATGGTCACCGGGGTGGACAGGTGCAGCGGGTAGGTGGCGTGGCGGTCGCCGAGGACGACGTCGGTGTCGCAGCGCTCCCGGTACCCCTCCAGCGGGTAGCGGGACATGCTCGCGCCGAGGAAGAGCAGGTCGTCGAAGTGCGGCACCCGGCGCTTGGCGCCGCCGCCGCGGATGTCGTAGATGCCGGTCTCGGCCGCACGCTGGATCTCGGCGATGGTGGCGCGGTCGAAGGTCGCGGACTCGCGGAGCACGGGGATCCCCCTCAGTACGCCGAGGCGTTGTCGACGTGGAAGTTGTAGAGACGGCGGGCCGAGCCGTAGCGCCGGAAGTCCCGGGGGTCGGCGTCGATGCCGGCCGCGGAAAGGAGGCCGGTGAGCTCGGCCAGGTGCTCGGGCCGGACCTCCTTCTCCACGCAGTCCGCGCCGAGGCTCTTCACCGATCCGGCGACGTAGATCCGGGCCTCGTAGAGGGAGTCGCCGAGCGCGTCGCCGGCGTCGCCGCACACGACCAGCCGACCGGCCTGTCCCATGAAGGCGCTCATGTGCCCGACGTCGCCGCCGACGACGATGTCCACGCCCTTCATCGAGATCCCGCAGCGGGCCGACGCGGAGCCCTCGACGACCAGCAGACCGCCGTGCGCCGTCGCCCCGGCCGACTGGGAGGCGTTGCCGCGGACCCGCACCGTGCCGCTCATCATGTTCTCGGCGACCCCGACCCCGGCGTTGCCCTCGACGGTCACCGTCGCCAGCTGGTTCATCCCGGCGCAGTAGTAGCCGACGTGTCCCTCGATGCGGACGTCGACCGCCGCGTCGAGCCCGACGGCGATGTTGTGCCGCCCGGCGGGTGAGGTGACCCGCCACGCGGACGCCTTGTCCGCGACGTCCGGGGCGTGCAGGGCCGCGTTGAGCTCGCGCACGCCGGTGAGGGACAGGTCGACGACGGCGGGCTCCACCGTGACGTCGGTCGTGCTCAGCGCTGCCATGCGTAGACCTCTTCCGGCTCGGGCTCGAAGATGCGGGCGGCCTCGACGCCGGGCAGGCCGGCCAGGGCGCGGTACTCCGACGCCATGGCGACCCACTGCGGGGTCTCGGCGACGACGGCGGGCTTGCAGGCGATGGCGTCGCGGACGACGGCGAAGCTGTCGCGGGTGCTGACCAGCAGCGTGTAGAAGCCGTCGAAGCGCTCGCACAGCAGCTTCAGCGACTTCTCCAGGTCGTAGCCGGCGGCCAGCTGGGCGGCGACGAAGCGGGCGCCGACCTCGGAGTCGTTGTCGCTGTCGAAGACCGCGCCGGCGGCCCGCAGCTCGCGGCGGATGGTGGCGTGGTTGGCGAAGGAGCCGTTGTGCACCAGGCACTGGTCGGTCCCGACGGAGAAGGGGTGGCAGTGCGCGGGGGTGACCGCCGACTCCGTGGCCATCCGGGTGTGCGCCACGCCCTGCCAGCCCTGCGCGGCCGCCAGGCCGAACTCGGCGGCCAGGGCCTGCGGGTGCCCGACGCCCTTGAGGACGGCGACCTCCTCCCCGGCACCGATGACCACCGCGCCCGGGACGGTCTCGCGGACGGCGGCGGCGAGCGCGCCGGGGTCGGTCGCCGCGTGGACGACCAGCGTCTGGCCGGCGTCCACCACCCCGGCCTCGGGGAAGGCGGCGCGCACGGCGGTGGCGACGTCGTCGGCGGTCCGGTCGCCGGTGAGCAGCGAGACCGACGCCTCGCCGACCGGGGACCAGCGCGGGTCGCCGTAGACGGCGACGCCGGCGGAGTCCGGGCCGCGCTCGGTGACCTGGCAGAGCATGCCGGTCAGCAGCTCGCCCAGCCGGGGGTACAGGGAGGGCTCCCGCAGGTGGAGCCCGACGATCCCGCACATCGCAGGACGGTTCCTCTCGTCGGTCGGTCGGGTCAGAACGCGGTCACGTAGCGGTCGACCTCCCAGGGGGTCACCTGCCCGTGCCACTCGAAGAACTCCTCGCGCTTGAGGCCGGCGAAGTACTCGCAGACCCCGGGCCCGGCCGCGTCCAGGGCCGCGGCGACCACCGGGTCGGCCTGCAGCGCCTCGACCGCGTGCAGCAGCGTCGGCGGCAGCGGGCTGCTGGTGGTGGCGCCGGGGTCGCCGGGGTCCAGGCCGCGGCGCACCCCGTCGAGGCCGGCGGCCAGCGCCGCCGCCGCGGCGAGGTAGGGGTTGGCCGAGCCGTCACCGCCGCGCAGCTCCACGCGGTTGCCGTCGGGGACGCGCAGCAGGTGGGTGCGGTCGTTGCCGCCGTAGGACGCCGTGCGCGGGGACCAGGTCGCGCCGGACCGGGTGGAGCTGGCGCCGGTGCGCTTGTAGGCGTTCACCGTCGGGGCGAGCACCGCCTGCAGGCCGCAGGCGTGCTCGATCAGACCGGCCACGAAGGAGTACGCCAGCGGGGAGAGACCCAGGCCGCGGGGGTCGGCGGGGTCCGGGAAGGCCGGCTCACCGTCCCGCCACAGCGACAGGTGCATGTGCAGCCCGCTGCCGGTCCGGTCGGTGAACGGCTTGCCCATGAAGGTCGCGGTCATGCCGCGCTGCTCGGCGAGCACCGACAGCAGGTAGCGCAGGGTGACCACCCGGTCGGCGGTGGTCAGGGCGTCGGAGTAGGCGAAGTTCTGCTCGAACTGGCCGTTGCCGTCCTCGTGGTCGTTGGCGTAGTTGCCCCAGCCCAGCGAGTTGATCGCCTTGGACACCTCGGTCAGGTGGTCGTACATGCGGGTCAGCCCGCGGGCGTCGTAGCAGGGCCGGGCCGCGGTGTCCTTCGGGTCGGCCGGCCGCAGGGCGCCGTCCGGGCCGCGCTCGACGAGGAAGTACTCGACCTCGGCACCGACCTTGAGCTCCAGGCCCAGCTCGGCGGCGCGGGCCAGCTGCGCCTTGAGCAGCACCCGGGGCGCGTACGGCCAGGGCCGGCCCTCCACGTGCGGGTCGCAGTGCACGATCGCCAGCCCCGGCCGGATGAAGGGCACCGGCATGTAGGACGACGGGTCGGGGACGGCCATCAGGTCGGGGTCCCTCGGCTCCTGCCCCATCGCGCCGACCGCGTAGCCGGCGAAACCCACGCCCTCGGTCTCCAGCTCCTCGACCGCCTCGACCGGCACCAGCTTGGCGCAGGGCTTGCCGGTGAGGTCGACGAACAGCGCCATGACGAACTCGATCCCGTCGGCGCGGGCGCGCCGCGCCAGCTCTCCTCCGGTGGGCAGCTCGACGGGCGCCGGCGGGGCCTGGGGCGGGTGGCGGTGAGCGACACGGGTCCTCCCGGGTGGTCGAGGTGTTCACTGCTGTGAACCTCTGTCGCCCCGGAGTGAACAGGCTGCGTGTTTCCGCGACGTGACCGTCCGGGGAGATCCCTGTTTCCTCCTGTCCCCGGGCAGCGGGCGCCGGGCCACACGGCGGCGGCCCGCCGTCCCCGGGGAGGACGACGGGCCGCCGGGCGTGCCCGTGCCGGTCAGCCGCCGGCCAGCCAGGCGGCCGCGGCGTGCCGGTAGCGCTCGATGCCCTTGTAGGCGGCCATGTCGTCGGGCAGCTCGGTGAGCACGGCGGCCGTCCTCCGCCGCCACTCGGGGACGGCCGCGAGCTCGCGGAGGGACAGCAGGTGGGTGCGGATGAGGAAGCAGACGGCGTTCGAGACGCCCAGGCGCAGCAGGTGCTGCACCTCAACCCGCAGGTGCAGCCGGTCGGGCAGCGCTGGGTCGTCGACCACGAGTCGCCTCTCCCGGCCCCACTCCGGGTAGGTCTCCGTGGAGGTGTCCAGGCGCCGGTCCACGGTCATCGTCCAGTTGGTCCGGCGGTAGGCGTCGCCGGGCTGCAGGCGCATGAGGAACTGCTCGGCGCGGGCGACCACGCCGGTCTCGTGGACCCGCGGCACCGGCCCGTGGACCTCCAGGAAGCGCATGCCGACGTCGAACCCCAGCGACCAGTCGGCGGCGAAGGTGACCAGCCCGGCGTCGGCCCACAGCGAGCCCTCGCGCTGGTCGAGCAGGACGACGTCCTCCTGCACCTGGCTGCCGAGGAAGGCCAGCGGACCGCCGGGCAGCGAGTCGTCGTCACCGAGGACGAAGGACGACGACGTCCCGAGCAGGTCGTTGCGCCAGTGCCACCGGTCGCCGCGCCGGTGCAGCGCCATCACGTCGGGACGGGTGGCCGCGAGCTCCGCCAGCAGCGTGGCCAGCGCGTCCCAGGCGGCGACGCGCATGTGCGGCAGCTGGGCGCAGCGGGAGGGATCGGCGGCCAGCACGTCCCGGCGGACCGCGAGCTCGAGCGCGTAGTCGTCGTCGACGTCGATCACGTGCTCGCCCCAGGTGCCCGCGGCGGTCCCCACCGGGCGGCGGGCCGGCTCGACGTTGGTGGCGTAGCGGTAGGCGTCGGCCGGGAAGGGGAACGGGAAGCGGGACACCCGTGGCGGCAGCGTCGTGGTCACAGGTCCAGCTCCAGGTCGTCGTCGAGGCTGCGCGAGACGCAGCACACGACCGCGTCGCCGGCGGCGCGCTCGGTCTCGGACAGGTACAGGTCGCGGTGCAGCGGCCGGCCGGAGACGACCGGGACACGGCACTCGCCGCACACGCCCTGGCGGCACATGCTCGGGACGGCGACGCCGGCGCCCTCCAGCGCCGCGAGCAGGCTGACGCCGGCGGGCACGGGCACCCGGACGCCGGAGCGGGCCAGGTGCGCGGTGAACGGCTCCCCCGGGTCGAGGTCGGCGGCGGAGAACCGCTCGGCGTGCACGCGCGCGGGCGGCCACCCCAGCTCGGTCGCCGTCCGCTCGACGAACTCGAGGAGCGGCGCGGGGCCGCACACGTACACGTGCGTGCCGATCGGCCGGTCGGCGAGCACCGCGGCGACGGCGTCGAGCATCGCCGGCGTGGACTCGTGCACGGCGAGGCGGTCCCCGCACAGGGCCGCCAGCTCCTCGCGGTGCGCACCCGCACCCGGCCGGTGGCCGTAGACCAGCTCGAACGAGCGCCCCCAGCGGACCGCGGCCCGGGCGTGGGACAGCATCGGGGTGATCCCGATGCCCCCGGCGACCAGCACGTGGTGCCGCGCGCTGGCGACCGGGGCGAAGGCACTGCGCGGCCGGGAGACGGCCACCCGGTCGCCGACGGCGAGACCGTGCACGAACGCGGAGCCGCCCCGGCCGTCGGGGCACAGCAGCACCGAGATCCGGTACTCCTGGCCCGGCGCGCCGTCCCCGGTGAGCGAGTAGGCGTTGCGCCGCTCCCCGCAGGTGAGCACCACGTGGCTCCCGGGCGCATACCCCGGGAGGAGGGCGTCGTCCGGGTGGCGCAGGACGAGCGTCCGGATGCCGGGTGCGGCATCGGCGACGGCGGCGACCTCGAGCTGCAGCGGCAGGGCCTCCCCCGGTGCCGCCGTCGGCGGCGCGGGCAGGACGGCGGTCACGCGACCTCCTCCGCGTCGGCCATGAAGCCCAGGTAGGCGCCGGTGCGCCGGGCGACGTGCGCGTACACGTGCAGCCGGCGGGCACAGCCCCGGCAGGGCACCTCGGCGCCGACCGGGACCTCTGCCTCGGTGGTGACCCGACAGTGCGCGCAGTGCACGCGCTTGCGGTCCGCGCCGGTGACCGCCGCGCGGATCTCCGCGTCGAGGAGCCCGAGGCCGGTGGCGACCGCGCGGGCGGCGAGGACGTCGACCTCGGGCCCGGAGAGCATGAGCCGCCAGCCGACCCGGGCTGCGCGCACCTGGCCGGCGAGGGCCGCCAGCGTCGCGTCGTCGGCCCGCTCGGCGACGAGGCTCCAGACCACCCGTCCGGCCGGCGTGGCGGCGAGCCAGTCCGCGACGATCTCCCGCCCGCGGTCCCCGAAACCCAGCACGGAGACGGTGCGGCCGGCGGGGTCCACCGGCGGCACGCTCGCCGGCCAGCGCGGGACGCTCGTGTGTTCGGCTCCCACGGCCGGTCAGGGGGCGAAGGAGCGGTGGCCGGTGTAGAAGCCGAGCGCGCGGTCCGGCGTCTCGAAGCGGATCCGCGAGCCGGCGGGGAAGAACAGGACGTCCTTCGGCCGCGCGACGACCTGCTGACCGGAGTCGAGGTCGGTGAGGTGGAACTCGCCCTCGACGACGACCTTCATCTCGTCGTAGGTGTACTCGTAGTCGAGCGGCGCGCCGGCGAAGAGCTCGAAGAAGCCGCTGCAGATCGCCGCCCCGCCGGGGTTGGCGAAGACGTCACCGATGTGGGCGCGCACCCCCTCGACCTCCATGCTGGGCAGCCCCAGCGAGCCTCCGGTGACGTGGCCGATGGTGCCGGTGACGGGCACGGGTCCTCCCCAAGAGTCGTCCACTGATGTGAAACGGAGGCTACGAGCGGTGGACCCTCCTTCGGGTTACCCGTCCGTTACGTTCTCGTCGCCGGGCGGTTCGGACGAGCGCACGCCACCTAGGCTCGCCGGGTGGAGGTCTCCCCCGGTCCCGGCGCGCACGACGACGCGCCGAGCGGTCATCTCGAGGACGTCATCGCGCTGCGCGTGCGGGAGTTCCGGCTCGCCCAGGGCATCTCGCTGGCGGAACTGGCCCGACTGACCGGCATGAGCAAGGCCATGCTGTCCAAGATCGAGAACGCGCAGACCTCCTGCAGCCTGTCCAGCCTCGCCCGCCTCGCCGAGGCGCTCGCCGTGCCGGTCACCGCACTGTTCCGGGGCATCGACGCCGAGCGGGAGGCCGTCTTCACACCCGCCGGACACGGATCGCAGATCGTCCGCCGCGGCAGCAACGTCGGCCACCTCTACCAGCTGCTGGGGTCCCTGCGGGGCGAGCACAAGCGGCTGGAGCCGCTCCTGGTCACCCTCACCGAGGCCAGCGAGGTGTTCCCCCTGTTCCAGCACCCGGGGACGGAGTTCCTGCACATGCTGGAGGGGGTCCTGGTCTACGGGCACGGCGAGGCGCGGTACGAGATGCGCGCCGGGGACTCCCTCGTCTTCGACGGCGAGGGGCCGCACGGCCCGGTCGAGCTCGTCGAGCTGCCGGTCCGCTTCCTCAGCGTCACGGCCTACGGCCACCTGACCTGATCCCTCCTCACCCCGGACACGCGGGAGGCCGGTCCCGCGGCGCGGGACCGGCCTCCGTCGTCCGTGGACGGTCAGTGCGGCGTGCCGCTCCCGGTGCGCGGGGCCGGCGCGGAGCCCGCGACCAGCCGCTCGGCCGAGGCGACGACGGCCTCGGGGGTCGGGCCGCTCCCCGGGGTGTGCACGGCGCCCTCGAGGTCGTAGGCGACCTCGGCGTGCTCGGTCAGGTCGAGACCGGCGAGCTCGCCGTCCTTCGACACCCGCAGGCCCACCGTGTGCTTGACGACCAGGGCGATCAGCAGGCTGACGACGAAGGAGTAGGCGACGACCGCCACGACGGCGACGGCCTGCGTGCCGAGGAGCCCCAGCCCCCCGCCGTAGAACAGGCCGGCCCGACCACTGGGCGCCTCGGCGGAGCCGAACAGGCCGACCAGGAGGGTGCCGACGACGCCGCCGACGAGGTGGACGCCGACCACGTCCAGGGCGTCGTCGTAGCCGAAGCGGTACTTCAGCGCGATGGCCAGCGGGCAGACCGCACCGGCGATGGCCCCGACGGCCAGGGCGCCGAGCGGCGTGACGGCGCCGCAGGCCGGGGTGATGGCCACCAGCCCGGCGATGGCGCCGGACATCCCGCCGAGGGTGGTGGCGTGACCGTCGCGCAGCCGCTCCACCAGGAGCCAGGCGAGGATCGCCGCGCAGGTGGCGTTGAACGTCGTCAGCATGACGACCGAGGCGCTGTTGCCCGCGGCCAGGGCCGACCCGCCGTTGAAGCCGAACCACCCGAACCACAGGATCCCGGCGCCGAGGGCGACGAAGGGCAGGTTGTTCGGCCGGGCCTGCCGGGGCCAGCCGGTGCGCTTGCCGACCACGAGCACCAGGGCGAGGGCGGCCACGCCCGCGTTGATGTGGACGGCCGTGCCGCCGGCGAAGTCCACGGCGCCGAGCGTGTTGGCGATCCAGCCGCCCTGGACGCTGCCGTCGGCGGAGTCGAAGGCGAACACCCAGTGCGCGACGGGGAAGTAGACCAGCGCCGCCCAGAGCCCGGTGAACAGCAGCCACGGGCCGAACCGGACGCGGTCGGACACCGCGCCGGCGATGAGGGCGGTCGTGATGACGGCGAACAGGGCCTGGAACACCGCCACCAGGGCCGGCGGCAGGGCGGCCGCCTCGTCTCCGGCCACGAGGTCACCGAGACCGAGGTACTCGGTGACGTCCCCCAGCAGGCCCAGGCTCCCGTAGCTATTCCCGAAGACCGCGGAGAAGCCGAAGAGGGTCCACAGGACGCCGACGACGGCGACGGCTCCGAACACCATCATGATCATGTTCAGGACCGAGCGGGACCCGACCATGCCGCCGTAGAAGAGCGCGAGGCCCGGGACCATGAGCGCGACCGCCATCGTGGCCGCGAGGATGAATGCAGTGCTGCCGACGTCCACGGCACACCTTTCGTCTACTGACAGTGGTCACTGTTCGGCAGCAGTAGACGGTCCGAGTGTTGCCCCCGCGCTCTCCGCAGGTGACTTCCGTGTGACATGCCCGGTCGCCTCGAGCGCTCCGGCGGCGACCGGGTGCGGACGTACCCGGTCAGACGTTGAAGCGGAACTCCACGACGTCGCCGTCCTGCATCACGTAGTCCTTGCCCTCGATGCGGACCCAGCCGCGAGAGCGGGCCTCGGTCATGGAGCCCGCCTCCATGAGCTGGTCGTAGGAGACGACCTCGGCCTTGATGAAGCCGCGCTGGAAGTCGGTGTGGATGACACCGGCGGCCTGCGGGGCGGTGGCGCCGACCGGGATGGTCCAGGCGCGTGCCTCCTTCGGGCCCGCCGTCAGGTAGGTCTGCAGGCCCAACGTCCGGAAGCCGACCTTCGCCAGCTGGTCCAGGCCCGGCTCGCTCTGCCCGATCGACTCCAGCAGCTCGGCGGCCTCCTCGGCGGGGAGCTCGGCGAGCTCGGCCTCGGTCTTGGCGTCGAGCAGGATCGCCTCGGCCGGCGCGACCAGCGCCCGCAGCTCGGAGATCAGCTCCTCGTTGGCCAGCTCGTCGGCGTCGACGTTGAAGACGTAGAGGAAGGGCTTGGTCGTCAGCAGCGTCAGCTCGCGCAGCGGCGCGGGGTCCACCCCGGCGGCGAACAGCGTCTTCCCCGTGTTCAGGACCTCGACGGCGGACTGCGCCGCCGACAGCAGCGCGGCCCGCTCCTTGTCCTTGCGCGACTCCTTCTCCAGCCGCGGGATGGCCTTCTCCAGCGTCTGCAGGTCGGCGAGGACGAGCTCGGTGTTGATCGTCTCGATGTCGTCGGCCGGGTCGACCTTGCCCTCGACGTGCACGACGTCGGGGTCGCTGAACACGCGGATCACCTGGCAGATCGCGTCGCTCTCGCGGATGTTGGCGAGGAACTTGTTGCCCAGCCCCTGCCCCTCGCTGGCGCCGCGCACGATGCCGGCGATGTCCACGAACGACACCGTCGCCGGGACGACCTTCTGCGAGTCGAACAGCTCGCCCAGCTTCCCCAGCCGCTCGTCGGGCACGCCGACGACGCCGACGTTCGGCTCGATGGTGGCGAAGGGGTAGTTGGCCGCCAGGACGTCGTTCTTGGTCAGCGCGTTGAACAGCGTCGACTTGCCGACGTTGGGCAGCCCGACGATCCCGATGGTGAGACTCACGGGAGTCCAGCCTACGGGTCCGCCCGGAGCGCGGACGACGAGCGGCGGGTCCCTGCCGGCTCGGGTGGAACACGTGCGACGCTCGTCACACCACCGAGACCAGGAGGTCCCGTGACCCTGACGACGACGTCACGCCACGCCACCGCCACCGGCCCGCTGCCCGCGCACACCCGCGTGGCGATCGTGGGCAGCGGCTTCTCCGGCATCGGCACCGCCGTCGCCCTGCAACGCGCCGGCATCGACGACTTCGTCGTCCTCGAGCGCGCCGACAGCCTGGGCGGCACCTGGCGCGACAACGAGTACCCGGGCGCCGCCTGCGACGTCCCCAGCCACCTCTACTCGTTCTCGTTCGCGCCCAAGCGGGACTGGTCGCACGTCTACTCGCGGCAGCCGGAGATCCGCGCCTACCTGGAGGACGTCGCCACCCGGCACGGCGTGCTGCCGCACCTGCACTGCGACACGGACGTCGTCTCCGGCCGGTGGGACGACGACGCGCTGGTCTGGCACCTGGAGACCTCGCGCGGCCGCCTCACCGCCGACGTCCTGGTGAGCGGCGCCGGCGGCCTGGTCGAGCCGCACCTGCCCGACGTCCCGGGCATCGGGACGTTCCAGGGCCCGTCGTTCCACTCCGCCCGCTGGGACCACTCGGTCGACCTGGCGGGCAAGCGGGTCGCCGTCGTCGGCACCGGCGCCTCGGCCGCGCAGTTCGTGCCGGAGCTGCAGAAGACGGCGGCCGAGGTGGTCGTGTTCCAGCGGACGCCGCCGTGGGTGGTGCCGCGGCAGGACCGCCCCTACACCGAGCGCGAGCACCGGCTGTGGGCACGCGTCCCGGCGCTGCTCCGGCTGGCCCGGGGCGGGCAGTACCTGGCGCGGGAGGCCCGCCTCGGCATGTGGACCGGCAGCGGCCGGCTGCGCGGCTTCGTCACCAGGCAGGCGCTCGCGTTCCTCGAGCAGCAGGTGCCCGACCCCGAGCTGCGCGCCAAGCTGACGCCCGACTACGCCATCGGCTGCAAGCGGGTGATCGTCAGCGACGACTACCTGCGGTCGCTCACGCAGCCGAACGTCGAGGTGGTCGCCTCGCCGGTGACGGAGGTCCGCCCGCACGCGGTGGTCGACGCCGACGGCACCGAGCACGAGGTCGACGTCGTCGTGTACGGCACCGGCTTCCGCGCCATGGACATCCCGCTCGGGCACCGGCTGGTCGGCCGCGAGGGTCGGACCCTGCGCGAGGAGTGGGACCGCGACGGCGTCCGCGCACACCGCGGCACCACCGTCGCCGGCTTCCCCAACCTGTTCCTGCTCCTCGGGCCGAACACCGCGCTCGGCCACACCTCCGTCGTCCTGATGATCGAGGCGCAGATCGGCTACGTCGTCGCGGCGCTGGAGCGGATGCGGGAGACCGGCGCCGGCGCGCTGGAGGTCCGCCGCTCGGCGCAGGACGCCTACGACGCCCGGATGCAGGCCGAGCTCACCGACACCGTGTGGAACGCCGGCGGCTGCCGCTCCTGGTACCGCGACGAGCAGGGCCGCAACTTCACCCTGTGGCCGACGCACACGTACACGTTCATGCGGGAGATGCAGCGGTTCGACGCCGACGCGTACGAGCTGCGCGCGGCCCCCCGCGTCCCCGTCCCCGCCTGACCTCGTCCCCGCCCGACCTCGCCGCCGCCCGACCCTGGAGCCCCCGACCCCCATGCGCACCTCCACCGCCGCCGCCGGTCTCGCCGTCCTCGCCGCCGGGGCCGTCGTCGCCCGCCGCCGCGCCGCCCGTCCCGCCGTCGCCCAGGCCCCCGCCCCCGAGCCGGCTCCCCCGCTGCGCGGCCGCGTCCGGACCGTGACCACCGAGGACGGCGTCGACCTGCACGTCGAGGAGTTCGGAGCCGAGCGGCCGACGGCGACCGTGGTCCTCGCGCACGGCTACGTGCAGTCCTCGCGGCTGTGGGCCGGCCAGGTCCGCGACCTGCTGGAGGCCCGCCCGGACCTGCGGGTGGTCACCTACGACCACCGCGGCCACGGCGCCTCCGGCCCGACGCCGCGGGAGCGCGCCACCATCGACCAGCTCGGCCGCGACCTGGCCGAGGTGCTCGACGCGGTCGCCCCGGACGGGCCGGTCCTGCTCGGCGGCCACTCGATGGGCGGCATGACGCTCATGGCGCTGGCCGAGCAGCGGCCCGAGCTGTTCGGCGACCGCGTCGCCGGCGTCGCGTTCGTGGGCACCAGCTCCGGCGGGCTGGACGCGGTCACCTGGGGGTTGCCCGGGCCGGTGGCGAAGGTCGTCAAGCGGGCCCTGCCGGTGCTCAACGAGCGGGCGGTCCGGGCCGAGCAGGCCGGCAAGCCGCGCGCGGTCGGCAGGGCCGACATGTGGTTGATCTTCAGCGGCGCGGCCGACCCGGCGGACCTGCAGGCGGCGATGGAGGTGCACCGCGCCTGCTCGGCCGAGACGGTGGCCGCCTTCCTGCCCACCTTCTCCGACCACGACCGCGCCACGGCGCTCGAGGCGCTGGCGGAGGTCCCGACGCTGGTCGTCGTCGGCGACGCCGACAGGCTGTGCCCCGTCGAGCACAGCCGGACGCTCGCCGCGGCGCTGCCCACCGCCGAGCTCGCCGTCTACCCGGGCGCCGGGCACATGGTGCAGTTGGAGTGCCGTCCCGAGGTCAGCCGCCGGCTGCTCGCGCTCCTCGACCGGGCCCTCGCCGCGGCCGCGGCGCCCGTGCTCGAGGAGCGCAGCGCCTGAGGAGGTCTCAGCGCGACCGGTCGTAGCCGAAGAAGCCGCGCTTCTTGATCAGCGCGGCCACCTCGGGCGGCACCATCGCCTCCCAGCCGGTGTCCTCGGTCGGGATCCGCCGGAGCACGTCCCGGCTGAGGATCGGCAGGTGGTCGGGCTTGTGGTCGAGCCCGACGAAGCTGCCGCGCCGGTTCAGGTAGTCGAACAGCGGCCGCAGCTGCTCGGCCACCTCGAGGGTGTCGACGGTGACCACCTGGCCGTCGCGCAGCATGGGGTAGACGAACAGCCGCAGGTCGTTCTTGAACAGCCGGCCGAAGCTCTCGAGGATGCCGCCGGGCAGCCCGGCGTGCCGGTCCTCGTCGAACAGCTCGAGGAGGCTGGGCAGCCCCATGACCATGCCGATCCGGCCGTCGGTGCGCCAGGCCAGGTAGGCGGCGAGCCGGTGGTGGGCCAGGTAGTCCGAGATCAGCACCGGCAGGCCGCAGGCGGCGAGCAGGTCGGCCCGGGCGAGGAAGTCCCGCCGGTCGACGACGTCCCCGCCGGCGCGCAGGTTGGCCATGGTGAGCTCGGCGAGGACGAGCACCTCGCGCTCGGCGACCGCCGGGTCCCGCTCGAAGGCGGTGCGGGCCGCCTCGAGCATGTCGAGGTTGACCACCGTCGGCGGGCGGAAGCTGCCGCGCTCGACCAGGATCGCCTTCTTGCGCAGCGCCTCGCTGGGCTGCAGCACCTTCCGGTCGGGCCCGAACATGGCCGCGCCGGAGAGCCCGACCTGCACGAGCTTGAGCGCCATGACCCGGTTGTCGACCATCCGGAACTCGATGCCGCTCATCTCCAGCAGGTCGATCTCGATCCGGCCGGTGGTCAGCCGGTCGAGCAGGCTCTCCACCAGGCGGTCGGGCTCGTGGTGCTGGAAGAAGGCGGCGTGCAGCAGGTTCACGCCGACGATGCCGAGCGCCTCCTGCTGCTGCGGTGCCTCGTCGTCGAGCATCCGCACGTGGACGACGACCTGGCTGGGTTCGTCGCGCGGGTGGGCCTGGAACTTCACACCCATCCAGCCGTGGCACTCGTTGCCGCCGCGGTAGCTGCGCGCGACGACGGTGTCGGCGAAGGCGAAGAACGACGTGTCGTCGCCGCGCTGGTCGCCGAGCCGGTCGACGTTGAGCTGGAACTCGCGGTCGAGCATCGCCTGCAGCCGGCCCTTGGAGACGTAGCGGTCGGCCTTGCCGTAGACGGCGTCGCTGACCGCCATGTCGTAGGCCGACATCGACTTGGCCACCGTGCCCGCCGCGCCGCCGGCGCGGAAGAACCACCGGGCGACCTCCTGCCCGGCCCCGATCTCGGCGATCGTGCCGTACCAGCGCAGGTCCAGGTTGATCTGCAGGGCCTTCTGCAGCGTGTCGACACCGGCGTCCATGGGGCACCTCCGGGTGCGGTCCGGGTGCTGCGCGAGCGTAGCCACCTGTGGCCCACATCACCTCCCGCGACATCGCCGCAGGCACCGCCGTCGTCCCCTGGGAGGCGGTCAGGCGGCGGGCGCCAGCAGGGGTGCCGGGGTGGTGATCTCGGTGCCGTCGGGCCGGCGGGTGCGCCAGGTGCCGCTCGGTTGTCGCTCGACGCGGAACCCGTGGTGGACCTTGGTGTGGTGGCGTTCGCACAGCAGGGCTGCGTTGTCGAGGCTGGTGTCGCCGCCGTCGATCCAGTGGACCAGGTGGTGGACGTCGCACCACCAGGTCGGTGCACTGCAGCCGGCGAACACGCACCCGCCGTCGCGGAGTTCGGCGGCGCGGCGGATGTGGCGGCTCATCAGCCGCTGCTCCCGGCCGAGGTCCAGTGGTGCGCCGTCGGGGCCGAGCACCACGCGGGAGACGGCACCGTCGCAGGCCAGCCAGCGGGCGCGGGCGGCGGAGATGGTGGCGCCGAAGCCCATCCGCCCGGCGTTCGGCCCGCCGGCCGGGTCGACCAGGTCCGCCACATTGATGACGACGGCGATCTGCGGCTTGTGGCCGCGCAGCACCGGCAGCGACCCGGACGCCAGGGCGTTGTCGGCCACCTGCACCAGCGCGTCCCCGAGTCGCTGGGCGCGGGTGCGCTCGTCTCCGGCGGGCCGGTCGGCCTGCACGTGCGCCTCCAGCGCGGTCTGCAGCCTCTCCCCGCCCACGGCGTCCAGGTGCCCGCGGAAGGACAGCGATCCGTCGGCATGCTTGGCCAGCGTCAACGACCGCCCCTCGGTCGGATCGGGCTCGAGCCCGTCGGGGTCGAGGGCGTTGCAGTAGTGCTGCACCACCTGGACCAGGTCGGCGTGCGACTGCTCGACCGCCACGCCGGTGAGCACCGCGTCGATCACCGCCAGGTCCACCCCGGCGGCCGCGGCGGCGGTGAGGCGTTCGGGGGTCACCGCCTTCGCCGCGACGGTGACCTGCTCGGCAGACACGAGACCGGCGTCGTGCGCCTCGGCGAGAGCCGGCAGGTGCTCCAGCGCCCGCCCGGTGCGCACCAGGCGCGACGCCTCCGCCGTCGACAGCCGGCAGTGGCCGCGCAGCCACGAGGCCATCGACGTCAGGCCGTCGCGCTCCGGCGCCTGGGTCAGCTCCGCCGCCCGGACCCGACGGGCGAGGCGGGCGTCGATCCGGTTGCGCTCGGCGACCAGCGCGGCGACGTCGTCGAGGACGTCACCACTGCACAGTCCACCCGAACACATGATCGAAGTTTACGGGGTCCGACGACCGCCTGCACCCTGAACCCCGAGGTCAAACGCCTGTCAACAGATCCGCGCCCGCCATTGACAGTCGGCCGCCCGGCCGGCCACCCGCCGGAGCCCGGGTGTCAGTGCGAGGGACACGGCCAGCGACGCCGCCGCGAACACCGCCATCGCGGCCCCCGGCTGGACGGCGTCGCCCAGCACCCCGGCCAGCACCGCGAACACCCCCTGCCCGGTCATCCGCGTCGCGGACTCGACACCGAGCACCTGGCCGCGCAGGCCGGGCGGCGTGAGCACGACGAGCCACTCCTGCTGCGCGAGCGACGCGGCGTAGCCGGCCGAGGCGAGCGCCACCAGCACGACGGCGACCGGCACGGACGGCCCGAGCGCGAAGGCGAGGAACGGCGCGGCCAGCAGCAGCCGCAGCGCGGTGTTCGACCGCCGCCGGCCGGCCGGGGTCAGGAACCGCCCGACCACCAGGTCGCCGGTCGTCATGCCGACGGCGCCGGCCGCCAGCAGCCAGCCGCCCCGCTCCCCCGCGTACGGCACGAACAGCGCCTCGCAGCCGACGACCAGCCCGTTCGGGACGCACAGCGCCGCGAGCAGCGTGCGCGTGTCCCGCCGTGCCAGCAGCAGGCGGTTGCCGCGCAGCGTCTCCGCCAGACCGGTCCCCCCGCGCCGGCGCGGCGACCGCTCGGCCAGCCCGAACCGGAGCACCGGCACGGCGGCGGCGGACACGACCGCGGCCACCACGAACACCTCCGTCGTCGTCAGGGCGGTGAGCAGCAGGCCGCCGGCCGCGAAGCCGACCACCTGGAAGGCGCCGCCCGCGACGTTCACCGTCGACCGGGCCAGCGGGAACGCCTCGGCGGGCACGAGCTCCGACAGCAGCCCCCAGCGCGCCCCCGACCCCACCGAGACCACGTACGCCGTGGCGACGACGAGCAGCAGCCGCACCGCGGGGTCCAGGCCGGGCAGCGCCTGCAGACCCAGCGCCACGGTGGACAGCGCCCCGACGAGGACCAGCGTGCGCCGCGGCGGGCCGGCGTCCGCCGCCGACATGAGCGTCGTCGCGCCGAGGGCCTGCGCCACCGACGGGCCGGACACCGCCAGCGCCGTGAGCAGCGCCGAGCCGGTCTGCCGGTGCACCAGCGTGGCCAGGGCCAGCGACGACGTCGTCGCGGCCGTCGTCGTCAGCGCGGTGCCGGTCCACAGCGCCCGGAACTCCGGGAGGGAGAACAGCGCCCGGTAGGTGAGCACGTCAGGACCGTGCGGCGCGGGACGCCCCCGGCCCACACTTTCGCCTACGGTCGAAAGGTGGGTGAGTTCATCGTCGACGCCGACGTCATGGCGCGCGCCCGCTTCGGCACCTCGCAGCTCACCGAGACCCTGGCCGGGCTGCGGCTGCTGCTCTCCGAGCAGGTCCCGCCGTGGCACCGCCCCTGGCGCGACACCCACGCCGCCGCGCTGCGCGACCGCCTCGACGCCGACCCGGTCGGCGCCGCCCTGCTCCGCGCCGCGTTCGGCGCCACCTGGACCGCCGACTTCCTCACCGTGCCGCCCGCGGCGCCCGACCTCGCGCTCGACGAGGAACTGGCCCCCCTCGAGTCGCTCGACGACGACGCCGTCCGCGCCGACCTCGAGGTGGCCACCGGACCGGTGCCGCCCGCGCTGCACGGCACCGGCCTCGCCCGCACCGCCGCGGACCTGCTGCGCTGGACGTGGGAGCACACGATCCGCGACGAGTGGCCGCGGCGGCTCCGGGTGCTGCGCGCCGACGTCGTCGCGCGGACCGCCCGGCTGAGCCGCGAGGGCTGGTCGGGTGCGCTCGACGGCATCGCGCCCGGGGTCCGCTGGCTCCGGGACGGCCGGCTGCAGGTCAACGCGCACCCCTACCCGCCGCGCGACGTCCGCGGCCGCGACCTGCTGTTCATCGCCGCGCACAGCCGCGGCAGCTGGGTGAGCTGGCGGCTGCCGGACACCTACGCCGTCGTCTACCCGGTCACCGGCACCCTGGCGTCGGGCCCCGCCCCGCTGCCCGAGCCGCTGGTCCGCCTGCTCGGCCGCAACCGCGCCCGCGTCCTCACCGCGCTCGACGCGCCGCGCAGCACCAGCGCGCTGGTCGCCGGGACCGGCCTGCCGCTGGGCAGCGTCGGCGGGCACCTGCGGGTGCTGCTCGACGCCGGCCTGCTCGAGCGCCGCCGGTCGGGACGCGAGGTCCTCTACTGGCGCAGCGACGCCGGCGAGGCCCTCCTCGAGGCCGCCGGGTGACCCGCGCTCAGCCGGAGCCGGGGCCGGGGAGCAGGCCGCGCTCGACGGCGACCATCACCGCGCGGGTGCGGTCGTCGACGCCGAGCTTGGCGAACACCCGCAGCAGGTGGGTCTTCACGGTGGCCTCGCCGATGTACAGCTCCCGGCCGATCTCGGCGTTGGTCAGCCCGCGCGCGACCCCGGCGAGCACCTCGAGCTCCCGCGGCGTCGGCTCCTCCGCCGCGGGCGCCCGCATGCGGGAGACCAGCCGGGCGGCCACCGGCGGCGCGAGCACGGTCTCCCCGCGGGCGGCCGCCCGGACGGCGTCGGCCAGCTGCGGCAGCGGCGCGTCCTTGAGCAGGTAACCGGTCGCCCCGGCGGCGACGGCGCGCACGATGTCGGCGTCGGTGTCGTAGGTGGTCAGCACCAGCACCCGGACGCCGGGGTGCGTGACGGCCAGCCGCTCGATCGCGGTGACGCCGTCCATCCGCGGCATCCGCAGGTCCATGAGGACGACGTCGGGCCGCGTCGCGGCGACCTGCGCCAGGGCCTCCTGCCCGTCACCGGCCTCCCCGACGACGTTGAGGTCGGGCTGCGCGGCCAGCCAGCCGACCAGCCCGCCGCGCACCACCGGGTGGTCGTCGACCACGAGCACGCGGATCACGGGCCGGGCACCCGCACGGTCACCCGGGTGCCCGAGCCCGGCGCCGAGGCGACGTCGACCTCGCCCCCGACCTGCGCCACCCGCCCGCGCAGGCCGTCGAGCCCGGACACCGCGACCGACGACGGGTCGAAGCCCACGCCGTCGTCCTCGACGTTCACCGACACCTGCCCGCCGACCCGCGCCAGCCGCAGCACCACAGCGGTGGCGTCCGCGTGCCGCCGGACGTTGGTCAGCGCCTCCTGCGCCCCGCGCAGCAGCACGACCTCCTCGTCGGTGCGCAGCCCGGTCCCCCCGTCCAGCGCCTGCGTGTCCACGCGCACCGGCAGCCCGGTCTCGCGGGCGAACCGGCCCGCGAGGTGCTCCAGCGCCTCCACCAGCGTCGAGCCGTCCAGCGCCACCGGCCGGAACGCCGCGACCACCGCCCGCGCCTCGGCCAGGTTGTCGCGGGCGACCTCCTCGATCACCGCCAGCCGCTCGCGGGCGGCGGCGGGGTCGGAGGAGACGAGCGCCGTCGCGGTCTGGGACAGCACGACGATCGACGTGTAGCCCTGCGCCAGGGTGTCGTGCACCTCCTGCGCCAGCCGCTCCCGCTCGGCCAGCACCCCGCGCTCGCGCTCGGCGGCCGCCAGCTCCGACCGGGTCGCCTCCAGCTGCGCGATCAGCGACGCGCGCTCGGCGCTCTCGTGCAGCACCCGGCTGATCCAGACGCCCAGCGCCAGGCTGAAGCCGATGCCGATGCCGGTCTCGAGCAGCACGTCGGCGGCGCTGCGGTCCGAGGCCGCGCCCAGCACGGGGCCGGCCGCGCTGGCCAGCCCGAGCAGCAGGGTCCAGGTGACGCCGGTGAGGGTGCCCTGGACGGCGAACCAGACCTGGGGGTAGGCGAGGAAGAGCAGGAACAGCAGCCCCGGCGCCACCCAGCCGAGCAGGGCGAACGCGGTGACCAGCACGAGCAGGTAGGCCACCGCCCGCCGCCGCGCTCCCCGGCCGATCGCGGGGACGCCGAGGACGGCGTACGCGACGGCCAGCCCACCCAGCACCGCCAGCGCCGCCGCGCGCCGGTCGTCGTCAACGGCGTCCCCGGCGGTCGCGGACACCACGGCCAGGCCCCACACGACGGTGGAGATCACGTGCACGCCGGTGACGGTGGCCCGCCAGCCGCGCTCGGGCAGCGGCTCGCCGCCGTCGTCCCGCGGGGGGACGACGGCGGCGGCCAGGCGGCGGGTCAGGCTCACGCGGCCCGGCGCCAGCGGAAGGTCCGGGCGCACACCACGGCACCGATGATCACCCACGCGGCCAGCACCAGGGCAGTGGTCCCGTGCTCCCAGCTGCCGGCCTGCTCGGCGACGGCGGCGGAGTCGGGCAGGAACACCGACCGCATCCCCTGCACCATCCACTTGAGCGGGAACAGCGCCGCGACCTGGTCCATCCAGGCCGGCAGGTCCGAGCCGATGAAGAAGACGCCGGAGATGAACTGCAGGACGACGGCGAAGGCGGGGATCCCGGCGCCGGCCGACCGCGAGCTGCCGATGAACGAGGCCACCGCGAGGCCGAGGACGGTGCCGGCCAGGATGCCCAGGACGACGACCCAGGCGAAGGTCAGCCACCGCGAGGCCTCGGTGGGCAGCGGGACGTCGTAGGCGTAGGCGGCCACCACCAGCAGCAGGGCCAGCTGGACGACGGTCGTGATCACGACCTGGCCGGCCTTGCCGATCGCGTAGGCCAGCGCGGGCGTCCCGAGCGTCTGCAGCCGGGCGAGGTCGCCGCGGTCGCGTTCCTCGGTGACCGCGGTGCCCACGGCCTGGAAGCTGGTCAGCATGACGCCGGTCGCGGCGATCCCGGCGAGGAAGTACTGCCGGAAGCCGACCCCCGGCACCACGACCTCGTCGCCGAAGACCGACCCGAAGATCACCAGCATGATCACCGGGTAGGCGAAGGAGAAGACCACCTGCCCGGGGTCGCGGGCGAACAGCCGCAGCTCCAGGCCGATGCGGGCCAGCCCGATGGCGGCGGCCGAGGGCGGGGCGGGACGGGTGGCGGGGGTGGTGCGGACGGCGGTCATCGGTCCTGCCCCTCCGGGGTGGCGACCATCCGGAGGTAGACGTCCTCCAGGCCGGGACGGGTGACGGTCAGGCCGGGGACCTCGCCGGTCGGCGAGGCCGCGACCAGGTCGCGCAGCAGGGCGGCCGGCTCCGGGGTGGTGACCTCGCGGAGCTCACCGCCCTCCAGCCAGCGGACGGTGGCCACCCGCCGCAGCTCGGCGCCGAGCTCGTCGGGCGGGGCGACGTCGACCAGCCGGCCGGCGGTGATGACGCCGACCCGGGTGGCGAGGTGCGCGGCCTCGTCGAGGTAGTGGGTGGTGAGCAGGACGGTGGTGCCGCGGTCCCGCAGACCCTCGACCAGCGTCCAGAACGAGCGGCGGGCCACCGGGTCCATCCCGGTGGTGGGCTCGTCGAGGAACAGCAGCTCCGGGCGCCCCTGCACGCCGAGCGCCACCTCCAGCCGGCGCCGCTGGCCGCCGGAGAGCCGGTCCACCCGGGTCCGGGCGGCCCCGGTCAGCCCGACGTCGTCCAGCAGCTCCCCGGTCGGCACCGGCGTCGCGTGGTAGCGGGCGAAGTGCTCGAGGGTCTCCCGCACGGTGAGCGCGTTGCCGCCGCCGGTGCTCTGGCCGACGACGCCGGTCCGGTCGCGCCAGGCCCGGCCGGCGCGGGCCGGGTCCTGCCCGAGCACGCTGACGTCGCCGCCGTCGCGGCGCCGCACGCCCTCCAGGATCTCGACGGTCGTCGTCTTGCCCGCGCCGTTGGGTCCGAGCAGGGCGAACACCTCGCCGCGCCGGACCTCGAGGTCGAGGTCGGCGACCACCGTCCGGTCGCCGTACCGCTTGACCAGTCCGCGCACGCGGACCGCCGTGTCGTCGTCGCGCGCCGCGGCCGTGCCGGCCGGGGCGGGGGAGGTCGCTGTCACGACCCGAGCCTGTCGCCGCGCACCGGCAGCCGGGACGGCCTCGCGGTGGGTCCTTGCGTCCACCGGTCGGTGGACGGCCGGGGTCCCCCGGTCAGGTCCCGGTGCCGAGCACCGGCCGCCCGGCCAGGGCGCTGACCACCTCGACGGCGTCGTCCCACCAGCGCTCGTAGTGGTACGGGTCGGCGTTGCGCTGGGTGCGGTGCGCGGCGATCGTCGGCGGCAGCGCCTGCCAGCCCGGGACCTCCTGCAGCGCCAGGAAGAAGTTGGTGGCGCTGGTGGTGGGGTCCATCCGGTCCTCGTAGGAGCCCCAGGCGCCGTTGTCGCGCTGCTGGAACAGCCCCCGGGAGTCGGGCCCGGCGGCGTCGCCGCGGTCCAGCACCAGCAGCGAGGACTCCCCCATCGCCGTCATGACCCCGATGACCTGCGCGCAGGTGTCCAGGCCCAGCACCGCGGCCGCGTTTACGATCGCCGCGGCGTTGGCCAGCTGCTCCCCGCCGTACCCGGCGACCGGCCCGCCCGGCACGGCGGCCGGGTCGACCCGCACCCCGGGCCCGGCGGCCGCGCAGTCCGCCGACCGCGGCGGCGTCGTCACCTGGCGCACCACGAGGAACGCCGCCAGCAGCACCAGGACGCCGACGACGAGGGCCGCCACCTGCCGCTGCCGGGGCGGGGCGGCCTCCGGCGTCTGCACACACCGGTCAACGGACGGCGGGCCGCGGAGGTCCCCGGAGGGTCCACGGCCGCGTCCGGAAACCGCCGGTCCCCGGCTCCGACCGGTGCCATGCTCGGGATCGTGCTCTCCCCCCTCGACGCCGAACGCTGCTACCGCGCGGTCGCCAGCCGCGACGCCCGGTTCGACGGCTGGTTCTTCACCGCGGTGCGCACCACCGGCATCTACTGCCGCCCCTCGTGCCCGGCGCGCACGCCGGCGGCCGCCAACGTCTCCTTCTTCGGCACCGCCGCCGGCGCCCAGGCCGCGGGCTACCGCGCCTGCCGCCGCTGCCGGCCCGACGCCGTCCCCGGCTCGCCCGAGTGGGACGTGCGCGCCGACGTCGTCGCCCGCGCCATGCGGCTGATCGCCGACGGCGAGGTCGAGCGCACCGGCGTGCCCGGGCTGGCCGCCCGGCTCGGCTACTCCGAGCGGCAGGTGCACCGCCTGCTGGTCGGCGAGCTCGGCGTCGGCCCGCTGGCGGTGGCCCGCGCGCAGCGAGCGCAGACCGCCCGGGTGCTGGTCGAGACCACCGACCTGCCGATGGCCGACGTCGCCTTCGCCGCCGGGTTCGCCAGCATCCGGCAGTTCAACGACACCGTCCGCGAGGTCTTCGCCTGCACCCCGACCGAGCTGCGCGGCCGCCGTCCGGGCACGGTCGGCGGGACACCGGGCTGGCTGACCCTGCGGCTAGCCGCCCGCGCCCCGTTCGACGCCGCCGAGGTGCTGCACTTCCTCGGCGCGCACGCGGTCCCGGGCCTGGAGGAGTGGGACGGGACGACTTTCTCCCGCGTCCTCGACCTGCCCGCCGGTCCCGGCGTCGTCCGGCTGTCCCCCGCCGCCGACGGCGGCGCCGCGGTGACCGCCCGGCTGCTGCTCACCGACCTGCGGGACCTGCGCGCCGCCGTCCCCCGCTGCCGGCGGCTGCTGGACCTCGACGCCGACCCCGCCGCCGTCGACGAGGTCCTCGGCGCCGACCCGGCGCTGGCCCCGCTGGTCGCCGTCGCGCCCGGCCGCCGGGTGCCCGCCTCCCCCGACGCCCCGGAGGCGGCGGCGCGGGCGGTGCTCGGCCAGCAGGTGTCGGTCGCCGGCGCCCGCACGCTCACCGCGCGGGTGCTGACGCTGGCCGGGACGCCGCTGGCCGAGCCGGTCGGCACCCTCACGCACGCCTTCCCGCGGCCGGAGGCCCTGGCCGACGCCGACCTGTCCGCCGTCGGCCTGACCGGGGCCCGCCGCCGCACGCTGGGCGGCCTGGCCGCCGCGCTCGCCGACGGGCGGGTGGTCCTCGACCCCGGCTGCGACCGCGAGGCGGCCGCCCGCGACCTGCTGGCGCTGCCCGGCATCGGGCCGTGGACGGCGGCGCTGGTGGTGATGCGCGGCCTCGGCGACCCCGACGTGTGGCTGCCCGGTGACCTCGCGCTGCGCCGCGCCCTCGCTGCCCTCGGCAGCTCCGACGCCGAGGCCGCCGGGCGCTGGCGGCCGTGGCGCTCGTACGCCGCGGTGCACCTCTGGGCGCTCGCGGCGCCCACACTGTTCACCCGCTCCCCCGCCGATCGGAGTGCGTCATGACCCCGTCCGCCCGCTACGCGACCGTGGCCACCCCGCCCGGTCCCTTCACCGTCGTCGTCGCACCCGGGCCCGACGGTGGCGACGTCGTCCTGGCCGCCGGCTGGACCGGCGACGTCGCCGAGCTGCTGCCCGTCGTGCACCGCGCGCTGCGGCCCACCTGGGTCGAGCGGGTGGAGCACCTGCCGGTCCTCGACGTCGTGGAGGCGCACGCCGCCGGCGACGTCGGCGCGATCGACGCCGTCCCCGTCCGGCAGCGCTCCGGGCCGTTCCTCGAGGACGCCTGGGAGGTGCTGCGGACCGTGCCGCCGGGGCAGCCGGACACCTACGCCGAGTTCGCCGCCCGCTGCGGCCGCCCCTCGGCGGTGCGGGCCGCGGCCAACGCGTGCGCCCGCAACGCCGCCGCGCTGTTCGTCCCGTGCCACCGGGTGCTCGGCTCCGACGGCGGGCTGGGCGGCTTCCGCTGGGGCACGCCGGTCAAGCGCTGGCTGCTCGACCACGAGGCGGCACACGCCCCGGTCCCCGTCGACGCCTGAAGGAGGACCCCCTGCCCCCGCAGGCTCGCGGCGGACCCTGCAGGGGGCCACGGGGGGTGGGACGGGGCCGCCTCCCGGGAGTTGTCGGCCGGGTGTTGCACCCTGCTGTCCGTGGACGCTGCCTCCCTCCTGCTCGGTCTGCTCCTCGGGGTGCTGCTGGGGGCGGCCGTGACCCTCGGGGTGGTCGCGCTGCTGGCCCGCCGCCGCCCTGCCGAGGCCGGGCTGGACCCGCTGCACGAGTCGCTGGACCACCTGCACCGGCTGCTCGCCGGCATGGAACAGGCCCGGGCCACCGCGCACGGCGAGCTGCGCGAGCAGATGGGCACCGTCGGGCAGACCAGTGCGATGCTGCGCCAGGAGACCGCGGCGCTGGTCACCGCGCTGCGCACGCCGCACGTCCGTGGCCGCTGGGGCGAGATCCAGCTGCGCCGGGTGGTCGAGGTGGCCGGCCTGCTCGAGCACTGCGACTTCGTCGAGCAGCCGTCGTCGACCAACGACGAGGGCGCCGGCGTCCGGCCCGACCTCGTGGTCACCCTCGCCGACGGCCGGCAGGTCGTCGTCGACGCGAAGGTCCCCTTCACCGGCTACATCGAGGCCACCCAGGCGACCGAGGAGACCGTGCGGGTGCAGCGGGTCGCCGCGCACGCCCGGCAGCTGCGCGCGCACGTCGACGCCCTCGCCCAGCGCCGCTACCCCACCGCGTTCCGCCCGGCCGCGCCGTTCACCGTGCTGTTCGTCCCCTCCGACGGGTTCCTCACCACCGCCCTGGAGGCCGAGCCCGGCCTGCTCGAGTACGGCTTCGGCCGCGACGTCGTCATCGCCACCCCGAGCACGCTGCTCGCGCTGCTGCGCACGGTGGCGCACTCCTGGCGGCAGGAGCGCCTGGCCCGCGACGCCGACCAGGTCATCGAGACCGGCCGCCGGCTGCACGCCCGGCTCACCACGCTCTCCGGCCACCTCACCCGCCTCGGCTCGGCGCTGGGCTCGACGCTGACCCGCTACAACGAGACGGTCGGCTCCTACGAGCGCTCCGTGCTCGCCGCCGCGCGCCGCTTCGACGACCTCGGCGTCGGCGAGACGCCGGTGCCCGTCCCGGCGGAGGTCGAGGCGGTGGTCCGGCAGCTGCGGCCGGCCGCGGAGGACCTGCCCCTCCCCGACGACGCCGACGACGACGCCGACGACGCCGCTCCCCCGCTGCGCTGGCGGCTGCCCGAGGGGCGCTGAGCGTCCTCCCCGCGGGTCGTCCCGCCCGGCCCGGGCGACACGCCCGTCACACCCACCCCGCGGCTCACCCAGAGTTGCCAAATCGACAGGCCGACCTGTCGCGCGTCGAGCCCGGCAACTCCCCCTGCCGGCGGCTCCCCGTCGCTACCGTGAGGACCGACAGCGGCCCGGAGGGGCCAGGACGTCCGGACCGGGAGGTACGCCATGGCCTCGGCGAGCACTGCCGACACCTGGCGGGACAGCGGGGTGGGTGCGCAGCGCCCCTACGCCGGCCCGCGCGCGGGGCGTCCCGACGCCACCGGCCCGGACCGCTCGCTGCGCATGGGCCTCCCGCCGGTGCCGCCGCCCCCGCCGCGCGGCCGCCCCGGCGACCGTGGCGCCGTCCGCGGCGCCGTCCCGGCGCGCCCGCCCGTCGAGGCCCGGCCCGTGGCCCGCCCTCCGGCCGCGCGTCCGGCGCAGCAGCGCACCCCCCACCCGGGCGTCCACCCGCTCGCCGAGCGTCCCGAGCCCGCGACGCCGCCCCGCGCCCACGGCACCCGTGCCGCCGCGCGCGCGGCCGGGCGGGCCGCCGCGGAGCCGACCCAGGGGAGCCGGATGCGCGGCCTGCTCGTCGTCCTCGGCGTCTTCGTCATCACCCTCGCCGGGGGCGCCGTCGACTCGTTCCTCGGCACGGGCCTGGGCACGCTGACCCTCGTCACGCTGGTCGCGGCCGCCGCCGTCGGCACGCTGCTGGTGCGCCGCCGCGACCTGCTCTCGGTCGTCGTCGCGCCGCCGCTGGTGTTCGTGGCGGTCGCCTTGGTCAACATCGGCCTGGCGCCGTCGGCGACGTTCAGCCTGCCGACGCTCGCGACGGTGCTCATCCGCGGCTTCCCCACGATGGCCGTCGCCACCGCCGTGGCCCTGGTCCTGGCGATCGTCCGCTGGGCCGCCCGGCGCTAGACGCCTCCCGGACGCAGCGAGCCCCCTCCCGGCCGGGAGGGGGCTCGCTGCGTCCCGGGTCCTAGCGGACGGGCCGGGCGGTCTCGCCGCGCCTGGGCCGCAGCTCGTGCGGCAGCGCGAACACCAGCCGCTCCTCGGCCGCCTTCACCGTCTCGACGTCGGGGTAGCCGCTCCCGGCCAGGAGGTCGAGCACCTCGCTGACCAGCACCTCGGGCACCGACGCGCCGCTGGTGACGCCGACGGTGCCGACGCCCTCCAGCCACGCGGGGTCGATCTCGGCGGCGTAGTCGACCAGGTGCGCGGCGCGGGCGCCGGCCTCCAGGGCCACCTCCACCAGCCGCACCGAGTTCGACGAGTTGGTCGAGCCGACGACGATCACCAGGTCGCACTCGCCGGCCATCTGCTTGACCGCCTGCTGCCGGTTCTGCGTGGCGTAGCAGATGTCGTCGCTCGGCGGGGACTGCAGGCCGGGGAACCGGGTCCTGAGCTGGTCGACGGTCGCGAGCGTCTCGTCGACCGACAGCGTGGTCTGCGACAGCCACACGACCCGCTCGGGGTCGCGGACCTCCACGTTCGCGACGTCGTCGGGGCCGTCGACGAGCTGGATGTGCTCGGGGGCCTCGCCGGAGGTGCCCTCGACCTCCTCGTGCCCGCGGTGGCCGATGAGGAGGATGTCGTAGTCCTCCTTGGCGAACCGCTTCGCCTCCTGGTGCACCTTGCTCACCAGCGGGCAGGTGGCGTCGATGGTGCGCAGCGAGCGCGCCCTCGCCTCCTCGTGCACGGCCGGCGAGACGCCGTGGGCGCTGAAGACGACGACCGCGCCCTCGGGCACCTCGTCGGTCTCGTCGACGAACACCGCGCCGCGCCGCTCGAGGGTCGCCACCACGTGCTTGTTGTGGACGATCTGCTTGCGGACGTACACCGGGGCGCCGTGGATCTCCAGGGCCCGCTCGACGGCCACCACCGCCCGGTCGACCCCGGCGCAGTAGCCCCGGGGATCGGCCAGCAGGACCCGTCCGCGCTGATCAGCCATGACCCCATCGTAGGTGGCGCCGCGCTCCCGGCCCGGCCGTCGCGAGGGAGCGTGACGAGCCGCACGCCGCCCGACCGGGTGGGCCGGGGACCGGCCGCTGTGCCGTTCGCCGCGCGCTGCGGCAGGCTGGGCGCATGTCCCGTGAGATCCCGGAGCCGATCCGCGCCACCGTCGGTCTGGCCGCCACCGTCCTCGACGACGTCCGCAGCCTCCCGCAGACGCTGCCGGGCCTGCCGGTGCGCATCGTCGGCATCGCGCTGCAGGCGGCGATGAAGCTGCAGCAGCAGTGGTCGGGGCTGGTCGCCCGCGGTGACGAGGTGCTCACCGGGCTGCGCGGCGACCGCGAGCCCGGCCTGGCCACCTTCGACGAGGACGAGGAGGCCGCCGCCGGCGGCGCTCCCCTCGTCGCCCAGCCGATCGACGTGCTGCGCGACTCCGCGTTCGACCGCGCCCCCGACGTCGACACCGTCGGTGACGCCACCGAGGTCGACGTCATGGAGGTCGACGTCATGGAGGTCGACGTCGACACCGACGCCGCCGGCCTGGTCGACGACGAGCTCGCCGGGCTGCCCCCGGAGCCGTCCCCCGCCGCGGTCGTCGCCGCCGTCGAGGACGTCAACGACGAGGTGCTGGGCGCCGAGGAGGCCGCGTCCGCGCTCGACGCCGCCGACTCCGCGCTGACCGCCGAGGACGCCCTGGAGAGCGCGCTGCTCGAGGCCGAGGGCACCGGGACCCCCGCCGGCACCGCGGCCGCCCCGGAGGACACCCCGGCCGCGAGCGACCCGGGCGGCTCCCCGGTCGGCGAGCTGGCCGGCGCCCCCGACGTGGGCACCGACGACACGGTCGTGCCCGACGCCGCGGACTCCGGCGTGCCCGACACCGGCATCGGCCTCGCCGCCGACGCCGCCGGCTCCCCCGACGCCGGTGTGCTGGGTGAGGACGCGGAGTCCGACGCGGCCGCGGCCGAGGAGGCCGCGACCGAGGTCGACGTCATCACGCCCGACGGGCAGGTCACCACGGTCGAGGGCACCGTCACCGACGAGGGCGTCGTCGCCCCCGAGGACGGCGGCGAGCAGGCCGCCGCCACGGACGAGGGTGCCGCCACCCAGGGGACGGCGGCCGGCGAGGCGAGCGACGTCGTCACCGGGGAGCACGCCCGCGTCGACGAGGAGCTCGGCGCCGAGCCCGCCCCCGGCGAGGACAGCGGTGCCGCCACCGACACGACCGGACCCGAGCCGGTCGCCGAGGCCACCGACGAGGGCGGCACGACCGTCGCCGCGGCCACCGGGGTGCGCACCGACGTCGGTGGGACCGACACCGCCGAGGAGGACGCGGCGATCGCCGAGGGCGCGGCCGTCGGCGCCGTCGGCGGGGACTCCGCCGCCCCCACCGACGACGCGCAGGGCGGCAGCGAGCTGTCCGGTTCGCAGGCCGCCGGGGCCGCCCCCGTCGAGGGCTACGACTCCTTCACCGTCGCCCAGCTGCGCGGCCGGCTCCGCGGCTACCAGCTGGCCACGGTGTCGGACCTGCTCGCCTACGAGGAGGCCACCCGCGCCCGGGCGCCGTTCCTCACGATGCTGCGCAACCGGCTGGAGAAGCTCGAGCAGCAGGCCGTCGAGACCAGCCCCCTGCAGCCCCGCGGCTAGCGGAGGGGGCCCCACCCGGGGTGCCGGGCGGAGCCGTCGGCCCCGCCTGGCACCCTCGGGGCCGTGAGTGCGCCCTCGTCCCCCGAGTCGCCCTGGCCGGTGCGGACGGTGGCCCGCAAGGTCGCCGAGTGGATCGGCCGGCTCGGCGAGGTCTGGGTCGAGGGGCAGGTCGCCCAGCTCAACCGGCGCAGCGGCGCCGCGACCGTGTTCCTCACCCTGCGCGACCCCGCCGCCGACCTCTCGGTGCCGGTCACCTGCGCCCGCGACGTCGCCGACCGGCCCGGCCTGGAGCTCACCGAGGGCGCCCGTGTCATCGTCCGCGCGCGGCCGGACTACTACGTCGCCCGCGGCTCCTTCTCCCTGCGCGCCACCGAGATCCGCGCCGTCGGCCTCGGTGAGCTGCTCGCCCGCATCGAGCGGATCCGCCGGCTGCTGACCGCCGAGGGCCTGTTCGACCCCGCCCGCAAGCGCCCGCTGCCCTTCGCCCCCGCCGTGGTCGGGCTGGTCACCGGCAAGGACTCCGCCGCCGAGCGGGACGTGCTGGTCACCGCCCGCCGCCGCTGGCCCGCGGTGCGCTTCGCCGTCCACCACAGCCTGGTGCAGGGCGTGAACGCCGCCGCCTCGGTGATCGACGGGCTGCAGCGGCTGGACCGCGACCCCGAGGTCGAGGTGATCGTCATCGCCCGCGGCGGCGGCTCGGTCGAGGACCTGCTGCCCTTCTCGGACGAGGGCCTGGTCCGCGCGATCGCCGCCTGCCGCACGCCGGTGGTCACCGCCGTCGGGCACGAGACCGACACCACGCTGGTCGACCACGTCGCCGACGTCCGCGCGGCCACCCCCACCGACGCCGCGCACCGCGTCGTCCCCGAGATCGGCGAGCAGCGGCGGCTGGTCGACGGGCTGCGCGCCCGCGCCCGGCACCTGCTCACCGTGCGCCTCGAGCAGTCCGAGCGGTGGCTGGAGAGCGTCCGCAGCCGGCCGGTGCTCGCCGACCCCCAGCGGCTGCTGCACGGCCGGGCCGACGACGTGGCGGCGCTGCGCGACCGGGCCCGCCGCACGCTCACCCACCGCGTCGAGTCCGCCGAGCGCGACCTCGACCACGCCCGCGCGCGGGTGGCCGCGCTGTCCCCGCAGGCGACGCTGCAGCGCGGCTACGCGCTGGTGCAGCGGGCCGACGGCGCCCTGGTCCGCGACCCGGCCGAGGTGGCCGACGGCGAGCGGCTGTCGGTGCGGGTCGCGGGCGGGCGGCTGGCCGTCCGGGTGGACGGGCAGGATGGGGAGCCGTGAGCGGACGGGAACGCGGGCATCGCAGCGAGGAACGAGCGAGGAGCGGAGCGTTCCGCGGGAGCGAACCGGGGACATGGTGAGCGAGCCGACGACCGAGCAGCCGACGCAGACCTACGAGCAGGCCCGCGAGGAGCTGGCCGAGGTGGTCCGCCGGCTCGAGGCCGGGGGGCTCACCCTCGAGGAGTCCCTCGGTCTGTGGGAGCGCGGCGAGCAGCTCGCGCAGCTGTGCCAGCACTGGCTCGACCGCGCCCGCGAGCGGCTGGCCGCCGCGGCGCCCGGCGAGCAGGAGGGCTGAGCCTCAGCTGGGGACGCTGACCGGCGCGACGGCGGTGGCGACGGTCTGCAGCTCGTCGTCGTCGGCCGAGCCGGTGACCACGGTGGTCACGTCCCCGGTCTCCAGCGACAGCACGGTCTCCCCGCGGCCGTTGGTCTGCCGGGTCCAGGTGCGCCCGGCCAGGTCGACGCTGCCGTCGTCCTGCGCGCCGTCGAGGACGGCGCGCAGCCGGTCGGCGTCGGGGTCGTCGGTGGTGAGGAAGCCCGCGTACTCGTCCGAGGGCGTCACGTAGCCGATCTCCAGGGTCACCGGCTCCCCCTCGCCGGCGTCCGCGGCGTCGGTGCGCGCGCTGGTCGGCCGGTAGCCGTCGGGCAGCCCGGCGGGCACCTCCACGGTGTAGGACGCCCGCTCGGCGGCGAGCCGGACGCTGCTGGTCGGGTCGATCGGGCGGACGGGGTCGATGCCGCTCTGGCGGAAGGCGACCCAGCCGGCGACGAGCAGGACGATGACCACCAGCGGCAGCAGCGACCGGAGCATGTTGGCCGCGCTCATCCGGTTCGCGCGCTCCGCCGCGGTCGGCGCCGGCGGCGGCTGCTCCTCGGGGGCCTGCTGGCCCGACGGGCCGGAACTGGTCATGCCCCTAGGATCGCAGCACCGATCCACGACCCCGCCGCCCCGCTCCCGGACTGCCCCGCGCGCCCGACCGGCCCCGGGGACGGGTCGCGGGCGGCGGGCACCGGCAACGGTGCCGGACTCAGGAGGTCCCGTGACCCTGCCCGTACCCGACGGCCCCGTGCCACCCACGCCCCGCCGGAGCACCTTCCGCACCGACCGCCCGGCGCCCGACCGCAACCTCGCCCTCGAGCTGGTGCGCGTCACCGAGGCCGCCGCGATGGCGGCGGGCCGCTGGGTCGGCCGCGGCGACAAGAACGGCGGCGACGGCGCCGCCGTCGACGCCATGCGGGCGCTGATCGGCACGGTGAGCATGCGCGGCGTCGTCGTGATCGGCGAGGGCGAGAAGGACCAGGCGCCGATGCTCTACAACGGCGAGCAGGTCGGCGACGGCTACGGCCCCGAGTGCGACGTCGCCGTCGACCCCATCGACGGCACCACCCTGATGGCCAAGGGCATGCCGAACGCCATCGCCGTCATGGCGGTGGCCGACCGCGGCGCGATGTACGACCCGTCGGCGGTCTTCTACATGGAGAAGATCGCCACCGGCCCAGCCGCCGCCGACGTCGTCGACATCACCGCGCCGGTCGCCGAGAACATCCGGAGGGTCGCCAAGGCCAAGCACGGCCGGGTGGAGGACGTCACCGTCTGCATCCTCGACCGGCCGCGGCACGACCAGCTCGTGCACGAGGTCCGCGAGGCCGGCGCGCGGATCCGGTTCATCACCGACGGCGACGTCGCCGGCGCGATCGCCGCGGCCCGGGAGGGCACCGGGGTCGACCTGCTCATGGGCATCGGCGGCACGCCGGAGGGGATCATCGCCGCCTGCGCGCTCAAGTGCATGGGCGGTGCGCTGCAGGGCCGGCTATGGCCCAAGGACGACGAGGAGCGGCAGAAGGCGGTCGACGCCGGCCACGACCTCGACCGCGTGCTCACCATCGACGACCTGGTGCGCGGCGACGTGTTCTTCGTCGCCACCGGCATCACCGACGGCGAGCTGCTGCGCGGCGTCCAGTACCGCGCCGGCGGCTGCACCACGCAGTCGCTGGTCATGCGCTCGCGCTCGGGCACCATCCGCTCGATCGACAGCCTGCACTCGCTGGAGAAGCTGCGCGCCTACTCCGCCGTGCCCTTCGACCGCTCCGACGACGAGTGAAGGACCCGCCTGCCCCCCACCGCTCGCACGCTCGCGGCGGGGCTCCGCAGGCGGGCCGTTCCAGCACCGCACCACGGCCCCGGGGCGCTCGCCCCGGGGCCGTGGTGCGTCTGCGGGACCGGCGTCAGCCGAGCCGGCCCTCGCAGTTGGCGACCTCGTAGCTCACCCGGCCGGCGCAGGTGCCGGCGTACTGCTCCCACGGCGAGTCCGACGGGGAGGAGCCCCACAGGTCGTCGCAGGCCGCCCAGTCGCCGGCGAAGCAGCTGTCGGCCAGCGGCTGGAACTCGCCGTCCGGGTCCTCCCCGAGGCCCTGCGGCGGGACCGGGTCGCTCTGCGGCTCCGGCACGCCCTCACCGAGCCGCGACACACAGCCGTTGGCCTCGTAGCTCACCCGGCCGGCGCAGGTGCCCCCGTACTGCTCGTACGCCGAGTCGATCGGCGTCGAGACCCACAGCTCGTCGCAGGCGGAGAAGTCACCGGCGAAGCAGGCCTCGGCCAGCGGCTGGAACTCGCCGTCCGGGTCCGAGCCGAGCCCCTGCGGGGGCACCGGCGCCGAGGTCGACCCCGCGCCACCGCCCCCGCCGGACGACGACGAGGACGACGAGGAGCTGCTCGACGAGGACGACGACGGGGACGGGCCCGAGGACGACGAGCTGGACGCGGACGAGGAGGTGCTGGTCCGCGTCGGGTCGGCGACGGTCGAGCCGTCGTCGTCGCGGAGGAGGAAGAACAGCCCGACGGCCGCGGCGGCGACCAGCAGCACCCCGGCGACCACCGAGGCGATGACGACGTTCTTCCTGTTGCCCTTCTGCTGCGGCTGGCCGTGGCCCGGCTGGCCGTAGGGCTGCTGGCCGTAGGGCTGCTGGCCGTAGCCGGGCTGCCCGTACTGGCCGTAGGGCTGGCCGTACTGCTGGTTCGGGTCGTAGGCCTGCTGCCCGTACTGCTGCGTCGGGTCGTAGCCGGGCTGCCCGTACGGCTGCTGGCCGTAGGGCTGCTGGCCGTAGGGCTGCTGGCCGTACTGCTGCGTCGGGTCCTGGCCCGGCTGGCCGTGGGGCTGCTGACCGGGCTGGGGGAAGGGCGAGGTCTGGTCGCGCTCGCCCGGCTGGCCGTACCGGCCCGGCTGGAACTGGGAGGTGGGGGGCGCCGGCTGGCCGAACTGCCTCGTCGGGTCGTCGGACTGCCCCCACCCCTGCCGGCCGGGCTGCTCGCCCTGGGGGTCGTTGCCGCCCGGCGGCGGATACGGCGGCTGGGACATGGTGCGGACTCCTCGGTTCAGGTAGATGCGCTGGTCAGGCTAGGTGGGCCGGGTGGCGGCGACCAGCACCGGCAGGTCACGGACGGGCCGGTCAGTCGAGGTCGGTGCACAGCGGCACCGACCACGCCTTCACGCGGCCGCCGCAGGTGAGCGCGTACTCCTCGTACTCCGACAGCGGCGGCGACTCGGCGAACAGGTCGTCGCAGGCCTGCAGGTCGCCGTCGAAGCAGCCCTGGGCGTGGGCGTCGAGGAGGGGGTCGGACCCGAGGACGCCGGGCGGCACCGGCTCGGACTGCTCGACCTCGCCCGGCCCGCCCCCGGTCCCGTAGTCGTAGAACTCCGAGGGAACGCCGCCCTAGAGGGCCTCCCCGACCGCCTCGCCCATCCCCTGGCCGGCCGCGCGGCGGGCGTCGTCCGCGGCGCCGCGGAGCACCAGCGCGCCGACGACGGCGGCGAGCACCAGCCCGAGGGCGAGGCCGCCCGCGAGCAGGGCGGCGGGGAGGACGCGGGAGGCCGGCGCGGGGGCGGTCACCGGCGCGGGCGCCGGCGGGACGGCGGGCGCCCGGCCGGCGGTGGGGTCCCAGGTGCCCCACGGCGTCCAGCCGCCCACGGGGACGGTGCCGGGCGCGTCCGGGGTGTACGGGTGGGTCACGGGGTCTCCTCGGGCCGTCGGCGTCGCCGCACCGTAGGACCCGGAGCCGCGCCGTCCCGGGTCCCACTCCGAGGCTGCGGGCAGTGGGGAGGACGGGGCCCTTCTAGGGTCACGCGTGCAGCACCGATCCCACCGACACCACACGGGAGCCAGCGTGGCCACCGAGCAGGACTACCGCGTCGAGCACGACTCCATGGGGGAGGTCCGTGTCCCCGCGTGGGCCAAGTGGCGTGCCCAGACCCAGCGCGCCGTCGAGAACTTCCCCATCTCGGGCACCCCCATCGAGCGCGAGCTCATCGCCGCCCTGGCCGCCATCAAGGGCGCCGCGGCCCGCGTCAACGCCGACCTCGGCGTCCTCGACGGCGAGGTCGCGCGGGCGATCGCCGCGGCCGCCGCCGAGGTGGCGTCCGGGAGGTGGGACGAGCACTTCCCCATCGACGTCTTCCAGACCGGCTCGGGGACGTCGAGCAACATGAACACCAACGAGGTCGTCGCGACCCTCGCCACCGAGGCCGCCGGCACGCCGGTGCACCCGAACGACCACGTCAACGCCTCGCAGTCGTCCAACGACGTCTTCCCCTCGGCCATCCACGTGGCCGCCACCCGGGCGATCGTGCGCGACCTCGTCCCGGCCCTGCGCCACCTCGAGTCCTCCCTCACCCGCAAGGAGACGGAGTTCGCCGAGGTCGTGAAGAGCGGCCGCACCCACCTCATGGACGCCACCCCGGTCACCCTCGGCCAGGAGTTCGGCGGCTACGCCGCGGCGATCCGCTACGGCGTCGAGCGGCTGGAGGCCTCGCTGCCGCGCATCGGTGAGCTGCCGCTGGGCGGCACCGCCGTCGGCACCGGGATCAACACCCCGCCCGGCTTCGCGGCCGCGATCATCGACACCCTCGCCGCGGAGCTGGACCTGCCGCTGTCCGAGGCGCGCAACCACTTCGAGGCGCAGAGCTCCCGGGACTCGCTGGTCGAGGCCTCCGGCCAGCTGAAGACGATCGCCGTCGGCCTGGTGAAGATCGCCAACGACCTGCGGTGGATGGGCTCGGGCCCCCGCACCGGGCTCGGCGAGATCCAGCTGCCCGACCTGCAGCCGGGCAGCTCGATCATGCCGGGCAAGGTGAACCCGGTGATCCCCGAGGCGGTCATCCAGGTCGCCGCCCAGGTCATCGGCAACGACGCCGCGGTCACCTACGCCGGCACCACCGGCGTCTTCGAGCTCAACGTGACGCTGCCGCTCATGGCCCGCAACGTGCTCGAGTCGATCCGCCTGCTGGCCAACGTCAGCCGGATCCTGGCCGACCGCTGCGTCGACGGGATCGTCGCCAACGTCGAGCAGTGCCGGACCTACGCGGAGTCCTCGCCGTCGATCGTGACGCCGCTCAACAAGTACATCGGCTACGAGGAGGCCGCGAAGGTCGCCAAGCAGTCGCTGGCCGAGCAGAAGACGATCCGCCAGGTGGTGCTCGAGCGCGGCTACGTCGAGCAGGGCAAGCTCACCGAGGCCCAGCTCGACGAGGCCCTCGACGTGCTCTCGATGACCCACCCCTGACCGTGCGGGGTGGGCCGGGAGCCCCGGCCCACCCCCGTGCGGGGACGGTCCCTGTCGTCCTCGGGGCCCGACGCCAGTAGCGTCGGGCCACCATGACCGAGACAGCCAGCACCCCCGAGGTATCCCTGCGACACGCGGGGGGTGACCTCCCGCTGCGCACGGTCCCGGCGTCGGAGGGACCCTCCGGGCTCGACGTCTCCAAGCTGTTGGCGACCACCGGGCAGGTGGCGCTCGACGTCGGCTTCGTCAACACCGCCTCGTGCACGTCGGAGATCACCTACATCGACGGTGACGCCGGCGTCCTGCGCTACCGCGGCTACCCCATCGACCAGCTCGCCGGGAAGGCCAGCTTCCTCGAGGTCACCTACCTGCTGATCTACGGCGAGCTGCCCACGGCCGACCAGCTGGCCGCCTTCGACGAGAAGCTGCGCCGGCACACCCTGCTGCACGAGGACCTCAAGCAGTTCTTCCAGGGCTTCCCGCGCGACGCCCACCCGATGCCGGTGCTGTCCTCGGCGGTCAGCGCCCTGTCGACCTTCTACCAGGACTCGCTGGACCCCTTCGACCCGCACCAGGTGGAGATCTCCACCGTCCGGCTGCTGGCCAAGCTGCCCACGATCGCGGCCTACGCGTACAAGAAGTCGGTCGGTCAGCCGTTCCTCTACCCGGACAACTCGCTGGGCCTGGTCGAGAACTTCCTGCGGATGACCTTCGGCTTCCCGGCCGAGCCCTACGAGGTCGACCCCGAGCTCGCCGCCGCCCTCGACATGCTCTTCGTGCTGCACGCCGACCACGAGCAGAACTGCTCGACGTCGACGGTGCGGCTGGTGGGCTCCTCGCACGCCAACCTCTTCGCCTCGGTGTCGGCCGGCATCAACGCGCTGTTCGGCCCGCTGCACGGCGGGGCCAACCAGTCGGTGCTGGAGATGCTCGAGTCCATCCAGGGCGCGGGCGGGGACATCCCGGCGTTCGTCGAGCGGGTGAAGAAGAAGGAGCCCGGCGTCAAGCTCATGGGCTTCGGGCACCGGGTGTACAAGAACTACGACCCGCGCGCGGCGATCGTGAAGCAGACCGCCGACACCGTGCTCGACAAGCTCGGCGGGGACAACCAGCTGCTCGACCTCGCCCGCCAGCTCGAGGAGATCGCGCTGTCCGACGACTACTTCGTCGAGCGCAGGCTCTACCCGAACGTCGACTTCTACACCGGGCTGATCTACCGGGCGATGGGCTTCCCGACCCGCATGTTCACCGTGCTGTTCGCGCTGGGCCGGCTGCCCGGGTGGATCGCGCAGTGGCGGGAGATGATCGCCGACCCGACGACGAAGATCGGCCGCCCGCGGCAGGTCTACACCGGTGAGACCGAGCGGGCGTTCGTCCCGCTGGCCGAGCGCTGACGACGTCGTCGATGGGCAGCGAGCCGCCCGGCGAGGACCTGCTGGTCCTCCCCCCGATCCCGCTGGCCACCGGGCGGCTGCTGCGCGACGACGACGACCGGCCGGTGCCGATCACCGCCGTCGAGCTGGTCGTGGTCACCGAGGACGGCGCCGAGCACCGCATCCCGCTGGTGGCGCGGCACGGCGCCTGGTGGCCGCCCGACCGCTGACCTCGCGGCGGAGGTGCGCCGGGCTCCTCCGCGGAGGTGCCCGGCGCGCCGGCCCGGTCCCCCGGCCGGGCGCATCCCCTCCCCCGTCGGGGTGAGGCCTCCCCTCCCGTCCCTCCTCCGGGTCCCCCGGGCGGTCGATCTGACGGCGAGCGCTCCACGCCGGAGCGCGGCCAGCCGATCGAGACCGCCCGGGGGACCCCGCCGTGCCCGCACCACGCACGCCCGCTCCCGCGCGCACGGCCACCCCCTCCCGCACGGCCTCCCCCCGCACCGCGCCCCGCCGCGAGCTCACCGCCCGCGAGGCCGAGGCGCTGCGCGCCCTCCTCGCCGCCCGCGCCGCCACCGGCGCTCCGGTCCCCCCGCGCCGCACCGGCACCTCGGCGCAGAAGACGGAGACGCGCCGGAAGCAGCCCGCCCGCCGCCGGCCCGCCGCCCGGACGCCGCGCGGGCGCGGCCCCTGGCGCACCCGGCTGCGGGTCGTCGGCCTGGCCACGCTGCTCGTGCCCGCCCTCACCGTGCTGCTCGCCCCGGCCACCTCCGCGCCCGGCTCGGCCACGGTGGCCCCCGACGCCGCGGGCCTGGCCCTGGCCGCCCGCAGCACCCTGCTGCAGGACGCCGACGCCTACCGCCGGCTGCAGGGCGAGGTCGCCACGCGGCGGGCCGAGCTGCGGGCCGCGGTCGAGGCCGAGCAGGCAGCGCGGGCCGCCGTCGCCGCCGAGCAGGTCACCGTCGGCTCCGCCGCGGCCGACCTCTACCGCGCCTCCGCGCAGACCCGCATGCCGGTCCTCGGCCTGTCCGCCGCGGCACCCGCGACCACCGGCGACGTCCTCTACCGCCAGGCGCTGGCCGACCGCGCCGCCCAGGAGAGGGAGACCGCCGTCGTCCGCGCCGAGCGCGCCGCGGCCGCGGCGGAGGCCGCCGCCGCACGGGTGGCCGCCGCGCAGGACGCCGTCGACGCCGCCGCGGCGCAGGCCCGCACCGTGCTGGCCGGCGTCCGCGCGACCGTGGACGACCTCGGCCTCGACGTCTCCGCGCAGCTGGCCGCGCTGGACACCGTCCCGGCCGCCGGCGCGCAGCAGGAGCGCAACACCGCCGCGCTGCAGCGCTGGCAGGGCCACCTCGCCGGGCTCGCGTCGGCGGGCGTCGAGCCGCCGTCCGCGGCCGAGCTGGCCGACCCGGCGACGCTGCCCGACGGCTTCTCCCCCGCGCTGGACGCCGCCGGGCAGGCCGTGCCCGGCGTGGCGTGGGCCGTCGTCGGCAACCGGCCGGTGACCGTGCTGCCGGCCGAGACCGTCGCCGCGGTGAGCAGCGCGCTGTCCCGGCTGGGCCGCCCGTACGCCGCCGGCGCCACGGGCCCGGACGCCTTCGACTGCGGCGGGCTCACCGCCTCGGCGTGGCTGCTGGCCGGCTACGACCTGCCGGCCGGCGCCGCGGAGCAGTGGGCCGCGGCGACCGTCGTGCCCGCCTCGCAGCTGCAGGTCGGCGACCTGGTCGTCTCCGACGGCGGCGCCGACGTGGCCCTGTACCTCGGCGACGGCGAGGTGCTCGGCGCCTCGGCGGCCACCTACCAGGTCGGCGTCCGCTCGATGCCCGCCGACGCCCGCGCCGTCCGGGTCACCCTGCCGGCGCCCGCGACGCCGAACGCGCCGCTGCCGGCGTCGGCGTCCGGCCGCGGGGCCTGCGGCGCTCCCCCGGCGCCGGTCGGCCCGGTGAGCCCCGCGTGGGGTGGCTGGTCCAACGGCCGGATCCCCGCCGAGGCGCTGTGCCCGATCGCCCGCGGCCACGCGCTGCGCTGCGACGCCGCGGCCGGCTACGCCGCGCTGGCCCGGGCCTACGAGGCGGCCTTCGGCAGCCCGCTGTGCGTCACCGACTCCTACCGGTCGATGGCCGCGCAGGTGGACGCGTTCCGCCGCAAGCCCGCGCTGGCCGCCGTGCCGGGGACGTCGAACCACGGCTGGGCGCTGGCGGTGGACCTGTGCGGCGGGGTGAACGTCGCCGGCACGCCGCAGTGGACGTGGATGACCGAGCACGCCGGGCGGTTCGGCTTCGTCAACCCCGACTGGGCCCGGCCCGGCGGCGAGAAGCCCGAGCCCTGGCACTGGGAGTTCGGGCACCTGGCCTGACGAAGGACCCCTCTGCCCCCCCCACCGCTCGCAGGCTCGCGGCGGGACCCTGCGGAGGGGCCGCCTCACAGCCAGCGGAGGTCGGGCAGGGCGGCCCAGGGCAGGCGCACGCACGCCTCGCCGGTCAGCCCGGCCAGGCGGTCGGTCACCCCCGCGGAGGCGCACGCCAGCGGCCGCAGCGGCGTGACGACGACGTGCGGCTCGGCCACGCGCAACCCGGCCTCGGCGATCCGCCCGAGCAGCCGCTCGGGATCGGCCAGCGCGGCCGTGGCGAGCATCGGCGCGCCGGGGTGCGACCACAGTGCCACCGGCCCCTCGACGCGGAGCACGCCCCCGGCGTCGGCGGCCCGGGCGGTGGCGGCGGTGCGGGTGCGGGCCACCACGGCGGCGTCGGCGCGGTCCGACGGCGTCCACGCGACGGTGCGGTCCCCGCGGCGGACGACGACCCGCCAGCCGACGGCGGTGCACGCCGGGCCGGTCCAGTCGAGGACGGCCACGCCGGCGCCGGCGGCCGCGGCGTCGCTGACCGGGCGGGCGGCGACGAAGGCGGTGAGCGCGGCGGCGACGCCGTCGGCGGTGGGGGTCACGCCGGCGTCGGTCATGTCCTCGGCGAGGTCGTGCAGCGGCACCCGCACGCGGCGCTCGTCCTCGGCCAGGACCAGCACCGGCCCGCGGGCGGGGTCCGCGAGCACGGCGGCGCGCAGGCCGCCGGTCGCGAGGCCCGGCAGCACCGCGTCCGCGGCGGCGCGGACGTCGTCGACGGCGACCGGCGCCGGGCGCAGCCGCTGCAGCAGGCCCGACGAGGAGCGGCCGGGGCGCCCCCGCGTCACGGGCGGCGTCCCCCGAGGGTCGCGCGCAGGTCGCCCGGCAGCTCGGCCAGGCCGAGGACGCTGTCGAGCTCGGCGGCCGACAGCCGCACCGGCAGGACGTCCTCGGCCCAGCCGGTGACCCGGCGGACGCGGGCGGCGGGGCCGGGCCAGACGGCGTCGCGGGCGGCGGCCACGTGCAGCTCGGTCAGGACGTCGGCCAGGTGGACGGCGGCGACCGGGTGGACACCGGGCCGCTCGACGGCGGCACGCACGACGCCGGCCAGCAGCTCGCGGTCGGCCCCGGAGAGCCAGTGCGGGAGCAGGACGACGGCGGGGTCGCCCGCAGGCAGCACGCTCACCGCACACCTCCCCCCGTCGGCGTCTGCGGTCCCCCGGCGTCGGTGCAGCGGGGACTCGCGGTCACGTCCTCGATATCGGCAGGTCCGCGCCCGGATGGACCCGTCGGCGACGGACTCCTGCGTTCCGTTTACCGGGACGTCACTCGGACAACTCGGCGAGCCGGTCCTTGAGCGCCCGCTCGACGCGGTCGGCGTGCACGTTCATGTTGCGCACCGAGGTCCCGAGGTCGGCCGACACCTGGGTCTTGGTCTGCCCGCCCCAGGTGGTCAGGTACCAGGTGGCCCAGCCCAGGACGTTGGGCTGCGCGGCCCGCTGGCCGCGCGCGGCGGTCGGGTCGGGGGCGCAGGCCGCGGTCAGGGCGTGCGACAGCAGCGTCTGCTCCGCCTCGTCCATGATCTGGTCGGGCGCCTCGCTGGAGTCCGGCAGCAGCACCTCGGTCGCGTCCGGGCCGCCGTCGAGGGACTGCAGGTTGCGCAGGCCGTTGAGGGTGGCGACCGTCTGCGAGTTGCGCCGCAGCGTGGCCACGCTCTGCCCCATGTAGGCCGCGAGCTCGCGCTCGGTGGGCCGCCGCTGGTGCTCGGCCTGGAAGGCGGCGATCGCCTTCTGCTGCCGGTTCTCGGTGTCGGCGGCGGTGCGGCCGTGGGCGTTGCGGCCCAGGTCGTGCACCCACTTGGACAGCTGGGTGGCGAGGAAGGCGCCGAACGGGACGCCCTTGGTCTCGTCGTACTGGCCGACCGCCTTGAGGATCCACTCGGCGACCTGCTGGCCGAGGTCGTCGGGGTCGGGCAGGTGCATCCGGATCGTGCTCATGTTGCGCTGCAGCCGCTTGAGGCTGACCGGCTGGTAGTGCCGGCACAGGTCCTCGAGGAAGGCCGGCGGCAGGTCCCGCGGGGCACGGCGGCGGACGCCGGCCTCCGCGCGCAGGCCCACGGTGGCGACGTCACGGGTCGAGCACCAGGCGCGGATCCAGTCGGCGAGCACCTGGCCCTGGCCGCAGGGGCCGTCCACGCGGTAGAGCCCCTCGCCCTCGTCGTGGCTGACCGTGACGCCGTCGGGCAGGTCGGCGCGGAACGCGGCCAGCGGCAGGTCCCGGTCGACGCGGAAGTGCACCCGGTCGCGCGCGGTGATCGGGACCCGCGCGAAGCCCTCGGCCTCGGGGATCCCGCCGAAGACGAGCGGCGCGCGGGTGCCGGCGTCGGCCGGCTGGTCGGCGGTGGGGACGGCGGGCTGGGGGGTGCTGGTCACCGGGGACTCCTGGTCGATCGCGGGGAAGGCGTCGGCGAGGGGTGGGGCGCTACGCGGAGACGCGCTCGTAAGCGGACGCGCCGGCCGGGACCTCGAGGTCGCCGTCGTCGGCGCGGAGGAGGACCTCGGCGGCGGCGCGCTCGGCGGCGGAGGGCTCGGCGGCGTACACCGGCATGTGGTCGTACAGGACCGTGAACAGGTCGCTGACGAAGGCGTAGGCGGCCTGCGCCTGCGGCGAGAAGCGGGCGATCGCCTCGCGGGGGCCGAGCTCCACGCCGACGGTGACGCGGACGACCCGCTCGTCCTTGCCGAGCCCGGTGACCGAGAAGGCGACCGACGGGTGCGCGGCGGCCAGAGCCGCCAGCTCGGCCAGGCAGCGCCGGGTGGACCCGCGGCGCGGCCGCAGCTGGACGTGGACGACGACGGTCTCGTCGGCCTGCTGGGTCCCTGCCATCACGCTGTGCTGCATCCTCATCGCCCCCTGTGTCGTGCTCGGGGGCAACTCTGGCGCATGAGCGGACGGTGACGGGCACACAACTCGCCGTGCCCTGTGCAATCTCCGGGCCGACCTTCGTCAGGTCTTGCCCGTCCGGACCTCCATCCCGGTCCGGCGGGTCCGCGCATCGGCGACTGTTGCCGAGCCGCGGACCCGCCGTCGGTGGCGTGTCGTCAGCGCGCGGGCAGCTCCGGCGGGGCGGGCCGCTTCCCGGCCCCCGCAGGGGCGTCCGGGGCGGCGGCCGCGGGGCCGACGGCCTGCGGCGCGAAGGCGGCGAGCGCGCCGAGCGTGTCCGCGGTGACCTGCGCGGCGAGCAGGTTGGCCTCGGCGATCTGCCGGTAGACCTCCTCGCGGTGGATGGTCACCTCGCGCGGGGCCTTGAAGCCCAGCCGGACGGTGCCGCCGCGGACCTCGACGACGTGCACCTCGATGTCGTCGCCGATGCGGATGGTCTCGCCGACGCTGCGGGTCAGTGTGAGCACGGGTACCCCTCCATGGGTGTGTGACGGCCTCCTGGCACCCCCGCCCGGCGGGGCGGGGTGTCGAGCGGTCGGACCGCTCTCCTCCTCTATCGGCGCAGGGGACGCCGGATCGGATGACGGCTGTCGGGGAGCACGACCTGGGTGGCCCGCCAGTTCGCCGGGTTGAGCACGACGGGGGCGCGCAGGTTCGCCGTCGCCGCCGCCGGGCCCTCGGCCGGCACGGTGACCAGGCAGAACAGCGAGGCGTCGGCCGGGTCGGCGAGGTCCAGGTCGGCCAGCACCTGGGCCGGCAGCACGGGCGCGTAGTCCGGGAAGTACCGGGCCGGGGGGATGGTCAGGAACCGCGGACCGTCGGCGTCCAGGGACTGGAGCCAGAACAGCAGCCCGTCCCCGTCGGCCGTGACGAGCACGTAGTCGCGGAAGTCGGGGAAGCCGGGCAGCGGGGACACCATGCCCAGCAGGGGCAGGGTGACGACGGGGGCGAGGGTCACCGCAGGAATTCCGCGAGCGAGGGCTGGATGACCTGGGCGGTCGCCTGCAGAGCGACCTGGTAGCCCACCTGCTGGAGGTTCAGCTCCATGATCGTCTTCGGCAGGTCGACGTCCTCGACGCCGGCCAGCTGCTGCTTGAGGCTGAGCTGGAGGTCGGTGTTGGCCTCGGCCGCCCGGTCCATGCGGGCAGCGCGGGTGCCGATGTCCGCGGTGGCGGTCAGCATCCGCTCCATGACGCCGTCGAGGTCGTCCAGCGCCGTCTGCAGGGCGGTGGCGTCCTGGGCGCCCGCTGCGGCGGCAGCCCTCTCCAGCACGGCGAACAGACCGGTGGGCCCCGTGCCGAAGGCCTCGGGCCCCGTGACGTCGATCCGGATGTCCTCACGGTCGGAGACGCGGCGGGTCAGGACGCCGTCCGTGCGGCCGACGAAGGAGCCGTCGTCGGCATAGGCGACCGTGCCTCCCGTGGGTCCGCCGAAGACCGGCCGGCCCTGCACGACCGCGTTGGCCAGGCCGAGCAGGCTCGTGCGGAGCCCCTCGAGCTCGGTGCGGATCGCGCCGGCGGACGACGTGCTCATCCCACCCGTGCTCGCCGCCTGGACGACGAGCGACCGGGCCTGCCGGGTCTGCTGCAGCATGGACTGCAACGTGGAGTCCGTCGTCTCGAGGAACGCGCTCCCGTCGGCGATGTTGCGGGCGTACTGAGCCGCGCCGGACGCGTCGGCCCGGATGATCATCGACTGGTTGGTGCCCGTGGGCGAGTCCGAGGGGCGGCTGATCGTCCTGCCCGCGGTCAACTGCTGCTGCAGCCGACCGACGGCGTCCTGGTTGCGGTAGAGGCCCTGCAGGCTGGTGAGCGCGATCGAGCGCTGGGTCACGCGCACCGGGTCACAGCCCCACTCGGCCCATGCGGTTGATGAGGACGTCCAGGGACTCGTCGATGGCCGTCACCATGCGGGCGGCCGCCGAGTAGGCGTGCTGGAAGGACATCATCCTGGTCATCTCCTCGTCGAGGTTCACTCCGCTCACCGACTCCCGGGCGCTGTCCACCTGGGCCGTGATGACGTCCTGGATGTCGCTGTTGCGCGCGACCACGGCCGCCTGGACCCCGAGGTCCACGACCAGCGCGCGGTACGTCGCGTCCACGCCGGTCTGGTCCAGGCGCAACCGGTGGGCGGCGGCCGCGTTGCCACCGTCCAGCGACGGCCCGGCGGCGTCCGGCGCGAGGAGCGCGGCGGCCACGTCCTGGGGACGGGTGAGCCGCAGCCGGATGTTCGCCGCGGTCACCGTGGCGGGGTCGACGGTGACCGCGCCCGTCCCGTCGTCGACCATCGGTCCGCCCACGTCACCGTCCAGGTCGTAGGCCGGCTCCGTACCGGTCCCCGCCTGGGCGTCGTTGAGCGTCCGGGCCACCTGCGATGCGATCGCGTCGAGCCGCCCGCGGTAGCCGGGGAGGATCGTCCCGAGGACCGACAGCTGCCCCTCCGCCGTCCCGCCGGGCCGGACGGTGGTCCCTCCCGGCCGGGTCACCAGGCGGGGGTCCCCGGGCGCGGCCGACCGGGAGTCCGTGGTGCCGGTGAGCTCCAGGGCGGTCGCGGTGTCGCCGGTGACGAGGGAGGTCCCCCCGATGCTGACGTCCACCTGCCCGTCGGCCCCCGCCCTGCCCGTCGCGCCCACCTTCTCCGCCAGTTGCAGGACGAACACGTCGCGCTTGTCCGCGAGCTCGTTCACCGGCAGGCCGGCGCGCGATGCCTTCTGGATGGCGGCGTTCAGGTCCGCGATGGACCGGGCCGCGGCGTTGACGTCCGCGACCAGGGCGTCGAGGTTGTCCCTGGTCTTCTCCCACTCCGCGCCGAGGACGCCGTCAGCTGTCCGGAGGCCGGACACCAGGGTCTCCGTACGCTGCAGCAGCTGACTGCGTGCGGCCAGGTCCTCGGGGTGGTTCGCGACGTCGCTCCACCCGTCCCACATGTCGGCGAGCATGCTCTGGATGCCCGAGCTGCCGGGCTCGCGGAGCGCGTTCTCCACGGCGGACAGTCCCGCGCTCTCCGCGGTCAACCGCGCGGAGTTGGCCCGCTCCGCCTGTGCCCGGCTCTCGAGGAACGCGTCACGGATGCGGATGACCGTGTCCGCGTCGACACCCTGACCGACCTGGTTGCTGACGGAGTGGATCGCCGGGACGGTGTTGCCGTTGACCGACTGCAGCTCGACCCGTTGCCGGGAGTAGCCGTCGGTGTTGACGTTGGCGATGTTCTGGCCGGTGACGTCGAGTCCGCGCTGGGCGGCCCAGAGCGCCGTCGTCGCGGTGTTGAGACCGGAGAACGAACTCACAGGGCACCGTCCAGGGTGACCGCGCGGGAGGACCCGTGCTCGGAGCGGCCGGTGGCGCCGTAGGTGCCGGCCGTGGGCTGGCGGACCGACAGCAGCGCGTCGCCGATCGCGGACAGGCCGCCCTCGATGAGCTCGCGGTTGGCGTCGGAGAGGCTGCGCAGGTCGGTGACGAGGACCAGCAGCGCTTCGTGGTGCCTGGCCAGCAGGTCGTTCCACGGCGCGGGCGCGGCCTCGGCCAGCTGGCGCAGCGACGGGTTGACCCCGGTGCCCAGCCGGACGGCGATCGCCTCGGTGGCGGCGGCCCGCTCGACCTCGAGGACGCGCAGCTGGTCGAGGACGACCTCGATCTCGTGGGCGATCCGGGCCAGCCAGCGGGTCTTGCCGGACAGGATCAGGTACTGCTTCTCCTCTGCCTTGAACAGCAGCAGGTCGAGCAGCTCCTGCTCGCGCCACAGCAGCGTCGACAGGTGCTGGAAGTCCACGTCCGCCACCGCCTCCCTCGTCTCCCGGCGGGTGTCCCCGCCTTCGCGGACAGACGGTCGGCAGCGGGCAAGCGCCCCTCAAGCCGAGTTCCCAGGATTGGCAGGAGTTGTGCGTCCGGGAGGGCGCGGTCCCTGCCGAGAGAGGGACCGTGCCAGCAGCCCGCTCCCCGGTGACCGACCGCGCGGTTCCCGCGCGCTCCGCTCCCCCGCAGCCGTCGGACGCCGCGCGCCCCGACGTCCTGCGCTCCGAGGTCGAGGTCGAGGCGCTCGTCACCGAGCACCTGGCCCTGTGCTCGTTCGCGGTCAACGCGGTGGCCTCGCGCATCTCGTTGCCCGGCCACGTGAGCCGGGAGGACCTCCTGTCCTGCGCGAAGGTGGCGCTGGTCGAGGTGGCCCGCCGGTTCGACCCGTCGGCCGGCGCGACGTTCGCCACCTACGCCCTCCCCCGGCTGCAGGGCGCGGTCCTGGACGAGCTGCGCTCGGGCGACTGGGCCAGCCGCTCGGTCCGGGCCGCGGCCCGCCGCACCGACGCCGCGTCCGACGCCCTGACCATCCGGCTGGGCCGGCCGCCGACGCGCGAGGAGCTCGCCGAGGCCCTCGGGGTGCGCCGCGAGGACCTCGACGCGCTGCAGGTCGACGTCCACCGCGCCGTCATGGTCAGCATCGACGCGGAGACCGGCGCCGAGGGCGGCACGCTGGACCTGCCCGACCCCGGCGAGTCCCCCGAGCGGGCGGTGCTGCGCGGTGAACGGGCCCGCTACCTGCAGGACGCCATCCGCGCGCTGCCCGACCGGCTCGACGAGGTCGTGGAGCGCAACTTCTTCGGTGGGGAGTCGCTCACCGACATCGCCGCCGACCTCGGCGTCACGCTCTCCCGCGTCTCGCAGATGCGCGCCCGCGCGCTCACCCTGCTGCACGCGGCGATGAGCGAGGTGTGGGAGGGCCGGGCGGTGCCGGCCGACGGCGGCGTCCGCGCGCGCAACCAGCAGCGGCTGTACGTGGAGAGGGTCGCCGGCCGGAGTCCGTTGCCGCCGATCCCGGCACCGCGGCCGGCGTGGCAGGCGGCCGCCCACCGGTACCGCGCGGCCCGCCCCGCCTGAGGCGACGTCCGACCGGCAGGACCCGCTCGGACCGGCACCTGCGGGCCGGGCGGGTCCCCGCGTCGCCACCCCTGCGCACGGTCCTCGCCGGCCCGCTCGGCGGCAGCAGGCGGCCGTGCCGGGAGCCGACCCGGAGCAGCTCCCACCGAGACGGACGACGGCCCCGGTCCCGCACGTGCGGGTCCGGGGCCGTCGCGTGGTCCCGGGGAGGCTCGGGGGCCCGTCACCCGACCCCGGCGAGGGACGACCGTGGGCCCAGGCCCTTCTGGGCGCGCGTCCGGTTGTCCCGCGCCTGGCGCCACGCCGCCACCCAGCGCTCGGCGGTGTGCTCCGTCAGGTGCCGCTCCAGCACGACGGCCCGGTCCTGGGCCGCCTTCTCCCGCCGGGCGTCCGGAGCGTCCACGGCGGCAGCGACACCGGCAGCCCAGTCGCGGGGACGCTTGGCGCGTCGTCCGAGACCGAGGCGCTCGTACTCCGCGCTGGGTGACCGGAGGGCGAAGACGCCGCGCGCGGCGTACTCCATCACCTTGAGCCAGCTCTTGCACTCGTTGAAGCGGTCGAGTCGCAGCGGAGCGATCCCGACGTCGAAGAGTTCCCCCATGGTCGTCAGGTACTGGTCGACGTCCTGCTTCCAGGGGACCTCGACGGGGTCCTCGGGGAGGTGGAGGCGCGTCCGGGCGTCCGCGGCCTGCCCGAGGATGACGAAACGACTCCGGCCGGCGGTGCGGTCCAGGCCCTGCTGCAGCCCGGACTCCATCACCTGCAGGTCGTAGGGGTGGGTCGGCACGGAACCGGTCCAACCGACGGTGACGACCTCCGGGTCCCGCTCGTACGCCGGCGGCAGCTCGGCGATCCGACGCGGGACCGCGTTGGGGATGTACGCACCTCGTCCGTGTCCGGCGTACTCCTCGAGGAGCGCGGCCGAGGAGACGGTGACGAGATCGGCCTCGCGAGCGCACGCCAGCACGTACTCGTTGATCGAGGAGGTCTTCAGGGTGCGGAAGGCCATGTGCCCGTACGGCACGGCCCGGAACAGGTCGTCCAGCTCGACGACCACGGCGACGCCCTGGGCCTGGAGGAGCCTCAGGATGTCCAGGCTCTCCCTGGTCTTCGGCAGCTGGAGGACCACCACGTCGGCACCCTCGGCATCGACCTCGCGGACCGACAGGACGTCCTCGCCCGGCCGCTGCGCCATGACGGTCTTCAGGCCGTAGGTGGTCGAGCACTCGACGCCGACCCCGGCCGCCTGGACGGCCTCGGCCGGCTCCGCCGTGCGGTAGTACAGCGACCCGGCGAAGCGGGTCGTCGAGAGCAGGACGCGCATGGGTGCTCCCCCTGGGAGGACGACTGGTGGGGTTCCCCGCGGCGAGAGCCGAGGCGGGGTCCCGCGACGGTATGGCCGGGCGGGCCGCTCCCCGGCCGTCCGACGCGCCGGACTGGGGCCCCAGTGCAGCGCCGAGCCTCCCGTGCCGCCTGGGACGCCGCCCGCACCGCGGGCAGCCTGCACGGACCGACCCGTCCGGAGGATCCGCGAGAAAGCTGCCCGGTTCGGTTAAAGGTCCCGGGCCCTGCCGCCGTAACCCATGGAGCAAGGCCCGCCAGCACGGATGCCAGCGGGATCAGGAAACGGCCCACGTCCAAGGAGGAACACCATGGGTCTCAGCGTCAACACCAACATCGCGGCGATCAACGCCTACCGCAACCTCACCGTCACCGACGGCCAGATGGGCAAGTCGCTGGAGAAGCTGTCCTCCGGCTACCGCATCAACCGCGCCGCCGACGACGCCGCGGGTCTGGCCATCTCGGAGGGGCTCCGGTCGCAGATCGGCGGCCTCAAGGTGGCCGTCCGCAACACGCAGGACGGCATCTCCGTCGTGCAGACCGCGGAGGGCGCGCTCACCGAGGTCCACTCCATCCTGCAGCGCATGCGTGACCTGGCCGTCCAGGCCGGCAACGACTCGAACAACGAGAAGGCCCGCGCGGCCATCGGCACCGAGGTCACCAAGCTGACCGAGGAGCTGAACCGGATCGCGGGTGCGACCAACTTCAACGGCACGAAGCTGCTCGACGGCTCCGCCTCGTCGCTGAAGTTCCAGGTCGGTGCCGACGGCGACACCAACAGCCAGATCACCATCAACCTGTCGGGTGCCGACGTCGACGCCGTCGCCACCGCGCTGAGCGCCGTCTCCCTGTCGAGCGCGTCGGGCGCCCAGTCGGCCATCACCGCGATCAACGCCCAGATCGAGAGCATCTCCACCGCCCGCGCGGAGCTGGGTGCCTACCAGAACCGGTTCGAGCACACGGTCAACAACCTGAACGCGACCATGGAGAACCTGACCGCGTCGGAGTCCCGGATCCGGGACACCGACATGGCCCAGGAGATGACCAACTTCTCCCGGACGCAGATCCTGAGCCAGGCCGGCACGGCCATGCTGGCCCAGGCCAACCAGGCGTCGCAGAACATCCTGCAGCTGCTCCGCTGACCTCGGCGCAGCGCCTGAGCACCACCTAGCACCACCCGGTGAGGGGGGAGGCCCTGGCCTCCCCCCTCACTGCGCTCGTCCTCCCCCCGCTCACGAGTCGAGGAGTCCCGATGGCCGGTCTGAGCATCAGCGGTCTGGTGTCCAACATGGACACCGCCACGATCATCGACCAGCTGATGGCGGTCGAGGCCAATCCGCAGACCCTCCTCGCGCAGCGGCTCTCGAGGACCCAGCAGCAGGTGACGGCCTACCGCGACGTGAACAGCCGCGTCGACGCACTCAGGACCGCCGCGGAGAAGCTGGCCGGCGACTCCGCCTGGCAGTCGGTCAAGGCGACCAGCTCCTCCACGGCGGTGAGCGCCTCCGCGACCACCGGAGCGGCGCCGGGCTCCCTCTCCTTCCGTGTCGACTGGGTCGCCAAGGCCCACTCGGTCATCAGCACACAGAAGTGGACCGCCACCGATCAGCAGACGGCGGCCGACCTCGACTTCGGCGCCGCCACCATCGACGTGGAGGTGGGCGGCACCACGCACACCATCACCGTCGACCGCAACGGCGACGGCCGCAGCACGCTCGCGGAAGCGGCTGCGGCGATCACGGCCCGCAGCGACCTGGGGCTCTCGGCGACCGCCGTCCGGACCTCCCCCACCCAGTACCAGCTGCAGGTGACCTCCACGAAGACCGGCGAGGCATCCCGCTTCGACGTCGGCGCACCGGACACCTTCACGACCGTGACGCAGGGCGCCAACGCACAGCTCACCGTCGGCGAGGGCACCGGCTACAAGGTCACCTCCGCGACCAACACCTTCACCGGCCTGCTCGACGGCGTCACGCTGACGGTCACCGAGCCGGCCAGTTCGGTGACCGTGCAGGTGGCCACCGACCCGGAGGCCATCGCCGACCACGTGCAGGCCCTGGTGACCTCGGCCAACGCCCTGCTGGACGCGATCTCCACGCGCACCGACAGCACGAGCAGCACGGCCGTGCTGAAGGGGGACAGCGCCCTGCGCCAGCTCACCTCGCGGGTCCTCGACGTGCTGTCGTTCGCCGTCGGCGAGGACGGCTCGTCCTCAGCGGTCGGCCTCGAGCTCACCCAGAACGGGCGCTACACCTTCGACGAGACCGCCTTCCTCGACAAGCTGGCCGCCGACCCCGCCGTCGTGCAGCGGATGTTCCGTCAGGTCACCACGCTGCCCGGGCCTGACGGGGACGCCGCCACCACCTCGGACAACCAGTCCCTGCCGACGGGCATCGCCGCCAAGCTGGCCGACATCGCACGGACGGCGTCGAACACCACGGACGGGACCCTGACCCTCCTCGTGAAGAGCACCGAGGAGAGGGCCAAGGACCTGGACGAGCGCGTGGAGGCGTGGGACCTGCGACTCGAGCTGCGCCGTACGACCCTCACCCGCCAGTTCACCGCGATGGAGACCGCCCTCGGGACGCTGAGGAACCAGGCGTCCTGGCTGTCCTCGCAGCTGTCGTCCCTGTCGTCGTCGTGACCCCCTGACCACCTGACGCCCGCGCGAGTCCGAGGAGAGACCTGATGAGCACTGCCGCCGCGCTGCGCGCCCGATACGTGGGCGACTCCGTCGCCACCGCGTCCCCCCAGCAACTCCTGGTCATGCTCTACGACCGGCTGGCCCTCGACCTCGAGCGGGCCGCGTCCGCGCTGGCCACCGGCGACCGCCGGACCGCCGGCACACAGCTGACCCACGCGCAGGACGTCGTCTTCGAGCTGCGTGCGAGCCTCCGCGTCGACGCGTGGGAGGGAGGACCCCGGCTCGCCGCGCTGTACTCGTGGCTGATCACCGAGCTCGTGCAGGCCAACGTCAAGGGCGACCGCAACCGCGTCGAGTCGTGCCTGAGGGTCGTCGAGCCGCTGCGCGACGCCTGGCGGCAGGCCGCCGCCAGCCTGGCGGGCACCGCATGACCGCGGCGCACTCCGCGGACGGGCAGCGCCGCGCGGAGTGGGTCGGCGTCCTCGAGGAGATGGAGGTCGAGGTCCTCGACGCCGAGCGGGCCATCCGCGGCAACCGCGCCGAGGAGATCGCCGCCTGGGGCCGGCGCATGGAGGACTGGACCCCGCCCAGCGTGCTGGGCCCGGTGCCGGCGGACCTGCGCGAGCGGGCCGCCCGGCTGCTGCAGCACCAGCTCGCCGTCGCCGAGGAGCTCGTCGAGCGGATCACCCAGTCCCAGCGCCAGCGCGACGTCGCCGCGCGGATGGCCTACCGGCCCCGCCCGGTGCCCGCCTTCATCGACAGGGCCCTCTGAGCCCGACTGGCGACACTCCACGACGAACCGGCCCGGCCGGGTCCGCCTCGCGGCGGGCCCGGCCGTCGTCGTCCCCGGGCCGGTACCGCCCTCCGGGCGCGGGAGGCGGCTCGGGAGGCGACACGGGCCCCGCAGTGCCCACCGGGCTCGTCCCCGCCATCCGTCACACCCGTCACCTGAGTCACGGAACGTGGTCAAGGTGTGACGGAACGCTGCCGATGTCGGCGCTGCACGGACAGCACCACTCTCGCCACGGATCGGCGGCCCCTCCCCTGCGCTCGCGCGCCGGGGCAACCCGACGTACCCGGAGGCCAGTCGTGTCCTGCCGTCCTGCCCGCCGGCGGTCCACCCGATGATCAGCGACGTCACGATGACGACGCTGCACGCGGCGCTCAGCGGCCTGGCCCAGCGCCAGCGCGTCACCGCGGACAACATCGCCAACGTCCAGACCCCGGGCTTCCTCGCCGGCCGCACGGACTTCGAGTCCTCGCTGCGCGCCGAGCTGCGCCAGGGCAGGACGCCGACGGTCTCCGGCGGCTCGATCGCGCGCTCGTTCGAGCCGACCCGCGAGGACGGCAACAACGTCAACCTCGACAGCGAGACGGTCATCGCCACCGAGACCGGCCTGCGCTACCAGTTCGCGCTCACCGCGCTCGACGGCAAGTACAGCGGTCTGCGCACGGCCCTGAGGACGTCCTGACGTGTTCGACAGCCTCGACGTCTCCGGGTCCGGGCTCTCCGTCCACCGCCGCTGGATGGACGCCGTCTCGGACAACATCTCCAACATCAACACGGTCAGCTCGACCGACGGCGAGGCGTTCAGGGAGCGCATGGTCGTCGCGCAGGCCGTGGACTACGGCTCCGGCGAGGGCGGTGTCCGCATCGCCCGGGCCGAGTTCGGCAGCGGCGAGGGCCGGCTCGTGCACGAGCCCGACCACCCGCTGGCCGACGCCGAGGGCTACGTCCGGTACCCGGACATCGACCTCGGCGACCAGATGACCCAGCTGATCATGGCCCAGCGCGGCTACCAGGCGAACCTGGCGTCCCTGGAGCGGGCGACCACCGCCTACCAGGCCGCCCTCCAGCTCGGGAAGGGCTGACCGTGAGCTCCCCCATCGACGGCATCTCGCTGCCCGGCGTCCCGACGATCGGCGCCCTCGGCGGGATCAGCGGCACGACGCCCGCGGCCCCGGCGACCTCGACGTCGGGCGAGGGCTTCGCCGCCGCGCTGACCGGCGCGCTCGACCAGCTCGGCAGCCTGCAGTCGGCCAAGGACGCCCTCGCCGTGCAGGGCGCCACCGGCGACCTGCGTGACGTGCACGACTACATGATCGCCGCCCAGGAGTCCTCCGTGGCCACCGAGGTGGTCGTGACCCTCAAGAACAAGGCGGTCGAGGCCTTCACCGAGATCATGAGGATGCCCGTCTGATGCCTGCCGCACTCGCTGGGCCGCTGGCGAAGCTGCGGAGCACGCTCGCCACCATCAGCCTCGGCCAGAAGGTCGTGATCGGCCTGCTGGTGGCCGGGCTGGCTCTGGGCGGCTTCTTCTTCTACCGCTGGATCACGACGCCGACCATGGCGCCGCTGTTCTCCAACCTGGCCTCGACCGACGCCTCGGCGATCGTCGACGAGCTCAACGCCGCCGGCGTCTCCTACGAGCTCGCCGACGGCGGCGGCACCATCCTCGTGGCCAACGAGCAGGTCTACGACCTGCGGCTGCAGATGAGCGGCAAGGGCCTGCCGGCCGGCTCGGAGACCGGGTACGCGCTGCTCGACGAGCAGGGCATCACCACCAGCGAGTTCCAGCAGCAGGTGCAGTACCAGCGCGCCATCGAGGGCGAGCTGGCCAACACCCTCGAGGCGCTCGACGGCGTGCAGACCGCCGTGGTCCACGTCGCGCTGCCCGAGGACGAGGTCTTCGCCTCCGACGAGCGCGAGCCGACCGCCTCGGTGCTCCTGGACCTGGAGCCGGGCACCGAGCTCGCCGGCGAGCAGATCCAGTCGATCACCAACCTGGTCTCCTCCAGCGTGGAGGGCATGGACCCCGAGCAGGTGACCGTCTCCGACTCGACCGGTCAGCTGCTCTCGGCCGCCGGCCAGGGCGTGAGCGCCGCCTCCGGCGACGCCCGCTCGCAGATGGAGACCGACTACGAGAGCCGCCTGGCCGCCAACGCCCAGGCCATCCTCGACACCGTCCTCGGCCCGGGCAACGCCCGCGTCGCCGTGCGCGCCGACCTGGACATGTCGCAGAGCGACAGCACCGCGACGACCTACGGCTACACCCAGGGCACGCCGCCGGTCTCCGAGCAGACCTCGACCGAGCAGTACACCGGCGACGGCACCGCCGTCGGCGGCGTGCTCGGCCCGGAGAACACCGCCGACGCCGCGAACGGCGCCGGCGGCGGCACCTCCACCTACTCGACCGAGTCGACGACGGCGAACAACTCCGTGGACCAGACGGTCACCAACACCGTCACCGCGCCCGGGGAGGTCAACCGGCTCACCGTCGCGGTGGTCCTGAACGACACGGTGGCCGGCAACCTCAACCAGACGCAGGTGCAGGACCTCATCGGCAACGCCGTCGGCCTGGACACCGCGCGCGGCGACGACATCAGCGTCGCCTCCCTCGCCTTCGACACCACCGCCGCCGACGCCGCCGCCGCGGAGATGACCGCGGCCCGCGAGGCCGAGCAGCAGGCGCAGATGTGGTCCCTGGTCAAGAACGGCGGCATCGCGCTCGGCATCGCGCTGCTGGTCCTCGTCGTGTGGCTGCGCTCGCGCCGCCGCGGCGACGACGAGGAGGAGGACGAGGACGACGAGCCCCTGGAGCTCGACGAGGGCCTGATCGCCGAGCTCGAGCGGCTGCGGGTGTCCAGCTCGCGGGACGACACGGCGGTCCTGGACAACCGGGCGCTGGAACTGGAGGCCGCGGAGCGGCAGCGGGTGCGGGGGGAGATCGCGACGATGGTCAGCGAACGTCCGGACGAGGTGGCGCAGATGCTGCGCGGCTGGCTGAGTGACGTCAAGTGACGCTCGCCAGCGTCGAGCAGCTGGTGGGCGCGGGCGGGACCAACCTGCCCGCGCTGCCGCCGGCTCCCCCGCGTCCCGAGATGCCGGGCCTGCGCAAGGCCGCCGTCTTCCTCGCCCAGATGAGCAGGGAGGAGGCCGGGCTGCTGCTGTCCAAGCTGCGCCCGCGCGAGGTCGAGGCCCTCACCCGCGAGATCATGAAGCTCGGCTCGGTCGAGCCGGAGGACGTCGACGGCGTCCTCACCGAGTTCTCGCAGATGATGGCCGCACAGCGGTACGTGGGCCGCGGCGGCGTCGAGTTCGCCCGCGAGATCCTGGCCGCCGGCCTCGGTGAGGACAAGGCCGAGGGCATCCTCGCCCGGCTCAACGTCGTCTACACCGAGGTGCCGTTCGCCTCGCTGCGCAACGCCGACGTCCGCCAGCTGGTCACCTTCCTCAAGGACGAGCACCCGCAGGTCATCGCCCTGGTGCTGGCCCACCTGTCGGCCGGGCAGTCGGCCGAGGTGCTCTCTGGCTTCTCCCCCGAGCAGCAGGCCGAGGTGGCCCACCGGATCGCCACGATGGACCGCACCTCCCCGGAGATGGTCCGGCTGGTGGAGGAGGAGCTCGGCCGCCGCATGGGGTCGCTGCTCGCCCACCAGGACATGTCCACCGTGGGCGGCGTCGAGACCCTCGTGGAGATCATCAACCGCTCGCCGCGGCCGACCGAGCGCTCGATCCTCGAGTGGCTGGACACCTCCGACCCGGAGCTGGCCGAGCAGGTGCGCGCGCAGATGTTCGTCTTCGAGGACATCACCACCATCGACGACCGCTCGATGCAGCTGGTGCTGCGCGAGGTCGAGGCCAACGACCTGGCCACCGCGCTCAAGGGCGTGCGCCCCGACGTCCGCGACAAGGTGGTCCGGAACCTCTCCGAGCGGGCCGCCGAGAACCTCGCCGAGGAGATCGAGCTGCTCGGCCCCGTCCGCGCCCGCACGGTCGAGGAGGCGCAGGGCAAGATCGTCGCGGTCATCCGCACGCTCGAGGAGCAGGGCGTCCTGACCATCTCGCGCGGTGGGGACGATGAGTTCGTCTCCTGACGGGCCCCGTCCGACGGCCCGGGAGTCGGTGCTGCTGCGCGGGGCCTCGGCCAGCGCGGCGGCGCCGTACCGCTCGGTGCCGGGGACGACGGTGCCCGAGCCGCGCCCGGCACCGCAGGCGGCGACCCACCAGCCGACCGAGCAGCTGACCCGGCCCCTGACCCTGCCGCCCACCCAGCCGCCGGCCCCGCAGCTGACCCGGCCCCTGACGCTGCCCGTCGTGGACGGCGCGCCCGAGGTGGTCGTCGAGCGGCGGTCCTCCGTCCGGCGCGCCGCCGACGTCCCGGTGCCCAACGGCCGCGGCGTGCTGCGGCTCGGCGACGTCTACGCCGAGGAGCTGGCCCGGCTGCGCGAGTTCGCCCGCGCCGAGGGGCACGGCGCCGGCTACGCCGAGGGCCTGGCCGAGGCCGGCCGGGTCGTCGCCGAGGCCGAGGCCGAGGCGGCCGCGCGGCTGGCCGACGCGCAGGCCCGCTGGGAGCGGCGGATGGCCTCGGCCACCGCCGCGCTCGGCGCCGCCGTCGCCGCCCTCGACGCCGCCGTGGTGCCCACCGCCGAGGACGTCCGCGACACGATCGTCGAGGGCGTCCTGACGCTGGTCGAGGACCTGCTCGGCCGCGAGCTGTCGGCCTCGACCACCGCCGGCGTGGACGCGGTCCGCCGCGCGCTGACCCTCGTCCCCGCCGACGCCCCCGCCGTCGTCCGGCTGCACCCCGACGACCTCGCCGAGGTCCCGCCGGCCGCCCTCGCCGCGCTGCCGCGGTCGGTCACCGTCGTCGGCGACGACGCCGTCGAGCGGGCCGGCGCGGTCGCCGAGTGCGGCCCCCGCCGGGTCGACGCGCAGCTGTCGACGGCGCTCGCGCGGGTGCGGGCGGTGCTGTCGGCGTGAGCACCACCGCGCTGCTGCAGCGCGCCCGCCTGGCCGCCCGCCCGCAGCTGACCGGCTCGGTCGTCGGCGCCATGGGGCTCACCCTCACCGTCGAGGGCGTCGCCGCCGCCGTCGGGGACCTCGTCGAGGTCGACCCCGGCCCGCGCGGGCTCGTGGCCGAGGTGGTCGCCGTCTCCCGGGACCGGCTCACCTGCATGCCGCTCGGCGAGCTCGGCGGCGTGCGCGCCGGCGCGCCGGTCCGGAACACCGGCATGCCGCTGCAGGTGCCGGTCGGCGAGGCGCTGCTCGGCCGGGTGCTGGACGGCCTGGGCCGCCCGGTCGACGGGCACGGCCCGCTCGGTCCCGGCAGCGGCGGGGGCATCGACTGGGTGGACCTCGCCAGCGAGACCCCGCACGCGCTGTCCCGCCGCCGGGTGGAGGAGCCGCTGCCGGTCGGCGTCCGCGCGCTGGACACCCTCGTGCCGGTCGGCAAGGGCCAGCGGCTGGGCATCTTCGCCGGGTCCGGTGTCGGCAAGTCCACGCTGCTGGCGCAGATCACCCGCGGCACCGAGGCCGACGTCCGGGTCATCGGGCTGATCGGCGAGCGCGGCCGCGAGGTGAAGGAGTTCCTCGAGGAGAACCTCGGGGCCGAGGGCATGGCGCGCACGGTCGTCGTCGTCGCCACCTCCGACGAGCCGCCGCTGGTGCGGCTCAAGGCGGCGTTCGTGGCCACCCGCATCGCCGAGGGCTTCCGCGACCAGGGCCGCGACGTGCTGCTGCTCATGGACTCCATCACCCGCACCGCGATGGCCCAGCGCGAGGTCGGCCTGTCCGCCGGCGAGCCCCCGGCCACCCGCGGCTACCCGCCGAGCGTCTTCGCGATGATGCCGCGCCTGCTGGAGAAGGCCGGGCCCGGCGCGACCGGGTCGATCACCGGCCTCTACACCGTGCTCGTCGAGGGCGACGACCACAACGAGCCGATCGCCGACACCGCCCGCTCGATCCTCGACGGGCACGTCGTGCTCACCCGGAGGCTGGCCACCACCGGCCACTTCCCCGCCGTCGACGTCCTGGAGTCGATCTCCCGGGTCGCCGGCGCGGTCACCGCGCCCGCGCGGATGGCCGACGCCCGCGAGATGCGGCGGCTGATGGGCGCGCTGCGCGACGTCAAGGAGCTCGTGGAGATCGGCGCCTACCAGGCCGGCAGCGACCCGCTGGTCGACCGCGCCCGCGCGCTGTCCCCCGCCATCGACGCCTTCCTACGCCAGCCGCTGGAGGACAGCACCGCCCCCGACGACGCCTGGGCGATGCTGCACCGGCTCGTGACGGCCGGCTGAGGTGGCGAAGCCGGCCGCCTTCCGCCTCGAGCCGGTGCTGCGGGTCCGCCGCGCCGCCGAGCAGGCCGCCGAGCGGGCCGCCGCCGAGGCGGCCGCCGCGGCCCGCGAGGCGGAGCGCCGCGCCGAGGCGCAGGCCGCCGCGCTGGCCGCGCGGGTCCCGCCCGCGTCCGCGCCGGCGCACGTCTTCGTCGCCGCGATGGTCGCATCGGCCGCCGCGGCTGCCGATGTGACAGCTGCACGGGCGACGGCGCAGGCCTCGGCCGAGCAGGCCGGGCTGCTGCGCGCGCGGTGGACCGCCGCCGCCCAGCGGACCAGGGCGCTGGAGAAGCTGCGCGAGCGGCACCTCCTCGCGCTGCGGACCGCCGAGCTCAGCGCCGAGGAGCGCGCGGTCGACGACCTGGTCACCGCCCGGCACGCGGGGACCGGACCCGAGGGAGAGGAGGACCCGTGGAGGGACTGACCGCGGTGCACAGCCGCATCGCCGAGATCCAGAACCGGATCCTCACCTTCGCCTCGGCGTCGGCCACCTCGACGTCGGCCGCCTCGACGTCGGCTGCCTGGGCCAGCGCCGCGTCCGCCGCCGGGCTCACCGGCACCGCGGCCACGACGGCGACCGGCGCGACGGCGACCGGCGCGGCGGCGACCGCCGGCAGCGGCCTGGAGGACCAGGCGGTCGCCGCGGCGCGGCGCTACCTCGGCGTGCCCTACGCCTGGGGCGGCACCGACCCGTCCGTGGGCCTGGACTGCTCCGGCCTGGTGCAGCGGGTGTTCGCCGACCTGGGCATCGACCTGCCCCGCACCAGCTCCCAGCAGGCCACCGCGGGCACCCCGGTCGCGAGCCTGGCCGAGGCCCGCCCCGGCGACCTCGTGTTCTTCGACAACTCCCCGTCGCGCCCGGGCATCGACCACGTCGGCATCTACGTCGGCGACGGGAAGATGATCGCCGCGCCGCAGGAGGGCGACGTCGTCCGGGTGCAGGACGTCGGCACCCCGACCGTCATCCGCCGGGCGCTGCCCGCCTCCGCCCCCGCCTCCACGGCGGTGGCCGCCCCCGGCGCCGGCCTGGCGGGCGTCCCGTACGCCGACCTGTTCACCGCCGCCGGCGCCAGGCACGGCGTCGACCCGGCGCTGCTCGCCGCGGTGGCGAAGGTCGAGTCCGGCTTCGACTCCTCCGCCGTCTCGCCCGCGGGCGCCACCGGCCTCATGCAGTTCATGCCGGCCACCGCCCAGGGCCTCGGCGTCGACGCCGGCGACCCGGCGTCGTCGATCGACGGCGCCGCCCGCTACCTGCGCCAGCTCACCGACCGGTTCGGCTCGACCGACCTCGCGCTGGCCGCCTACAACGCCGGTCCCGGCACGGTCGCCCGCCACGGCGGCATCCCGCCGTACGCCGAGACCCGGTCCTACGTCCGCAAGGTCACCAGCGCCGCGGAGGCCTACTCGTGACAGCTCCCGTCCTGACCGCCGCCGCGGCCGCGCCCGCCCCTGCCTCCCCGGCCGGCGGCTCCGACCCGGGCTCGGCCGCCGGCTTCGCGTCCGCCCTCGACGACGTCCTCGACGACGCCGCCGCCGGGCGTCCGCGCGCCGACCGCGGCGTCGGCCGCGACGGCGACCGTCCCGGCCGCGCCGTGGGCCGCGACGGCGACCCCGGCCGCCCAGGGGCCACCGCCGACACCCCGGCCGGCAGCGCCGACGACGCAGCCCCGGCCGACGCCCGCCCCGCGGGCGACACCCCCGTGCCGCCCGGCGCGCTGCCGGTCGGCTGGGCGCTGGCCCTCGCCCTCGGCACCGCCGTCCCCGGCACCGGCACGACCACCCCTGGCGGCACCCCCGGCGGCACCGACGCCGCGGCCCCCGGTGCGGCCGCCGCGCACGGCGCCGTCCCCGCTGGGGCCGTCGCGGTGCCGGGCGTCGCCGCCGGCCTCCCCCGGCCCGCCCCGGCGCCGGTCCCCGCGGGCGCCGGCGTGCCGACCGCGCCCGCCGCGCTGCCCGGCACCGCCGTCCCGGCTCCCGCGACCCCTCCGCCCGCGGCTCCCGCCGCGGCGGCGCTGCCCGCGGGGCTCGTCGTCGTCGCGGCCGACCCGCAGCCGGCGCCGGTCCCGGCGGCCGCCCTGCCCGTCCCCGCCGAGGCGCCGGCCGCACCGGCCGCCGCACCGGTCCCTGCGGCCGCGGACCCGGGCGCGCAGGAGCGCGACCCCGGCACCTCCGGTGGGACCCCGCTGTCGGCGGTCCCGGCGCCCGCCCCGGTACCGGCTCCCGCATCGGCGACCCCGGCCGCGGCCCCGGCCCGGCCCGACGTGCCCCAGCCGCCAGTGGCCGCCCAGGTCGCCCCCACGGTCGCCACGCTGGCCGCGGGCCCCGACGGCACCCACACCATGACGCTGGTGCTCACCCCCGAGACGCTCGGCCCGGTCGAGGTCCGGGTGACCGTCCACTCCGGCACGGTCGAGCTCAGCCTGCGCGGCGCCTCCGACGCCGGCCGCGCCGCCCTCCTCGACGCCCTGCCCGACCTGCGCCGCGACCTGGAGGCCTCGGGCCTGACCTGCTCGCGGCTGCAGGTGGACCGCGACGCGGCCGGCTCCGGCTCGTCGCAGGCGCAGGCCGGCTGGCAGCAGGCCCAGCAGCAGGCCGGCGAGCACGGCCGCGGGTCCGCGCAGGGCGGTGCCCAGGGTCGTGGCGCCGCCGACGACCGCGGCCGGCCGTGGCTGCGCACCCCCGACACCGACGGGAGCCGCCCGGCTGCCGCCGCCGACCACCCCGCGTCGAGCGTCCTCGACGTCCGGGCCTGAGAGGAGCCGACGATGACCGAGCCCGTGGGCGGCGTGGGCGGCAGCCCGGCCACGTACACGGCCACCACCGCGGTGGACCGCAGCGACCAGATGGGCAAGGACACGTTCCTGCAGCTGCTGGTCGCGCAGATGCGGTACCAGGACCCGAACAGCCCGACGAGCACGACCGAGTTCATGTCGCAGACGGCGACGTTCACCCAGGTCGAGAAGCTCGAGGAGATCGCCGCGCAGAACGCCGAGCTGCTGGCCCTGCAGCGCTCGCTCTCGGCCGGCGCGCTGGTCGGCCACAGCGTCAGCTGGACCGCCGAGGACGGCACCACGCGGACCGGGACGGTGTCGTCGGTCCGCTTCGGCGGCGACGGGCCGACCGCCGTCGTCGGGGGCACCGAGGTGCCCCTCGGCCGCCTCAGCGAGATCTCCCTCCCCGCCTAGCCCACGCTCCCCCCTCCTGAGAGGACCTCCCCGTGCTCCGCTCGATGTTCTCGGCCATCTCCGGCCTGCGCGCGCACCAGACCAAGCTCGACGTGACCGGCAACAACATCGCCAACGTCAACACGGTCGGCTTCAAGAGCAGCCAGACCGTCTTCGAGGACACCCTGTCCCAGGTGATCCGCAACGGCTCCGCGCCGACCGCCGAGACCGGCGGCACGAACCCGGCGCAGGTCGGCCTCGGCGTCCGGGTCGCCGGCGTCACCACCAACTTCGGGCAGGGCTCCACCCAGAACACCGGCCGCGCCACCGACTTCATGATCAGCGGCGACGGCTTCTTCGTGACCCGCGCCGGCAACGAGAACCTGTTCACCCGCGCCGGGTCCTTCGACTACGACGGCGCCGGCAACCTGGTCACCCCCGACGGCGCCCAGCTGCAGGGCTGGACGGTCGGCGCGGACGGCACCGTCGACGCCAACGGCCCCATCGGCCCGCTGCGCATCCCCTTCGGCCAGGTCATGGCACCGACGGCGACGACCGGCGGGACGCTCGCCGGCAACCTGTCGACGTCGACCGCGGTCGACGGCGAGGTCGAGACGCAGGTCACCGTCTACGACTCGGTCGGGACGGCGCACGAGATCGCCCTCACCTTCACGAAGGACGCCGCCAACCGGTGGACCGTGTCCGCGCAGGAGGGCGAGTCGGCTCCCCTCGCCTCGCAGGTCCTGTCCTTCGACCCGGCGACGGGCGAGCTCCCCCCGGACACGACGTTCTCCTTCACGGTCGCGGGTCAGAGCGTGGGCATCCGCCTCGGGGGGCTGACCGAGTACGGCGGGAAGACCTCGCTCACCCCCAGCGGCGTGAACGGCAACGCCATGGGCACGCTGCAGTCGATCTCGCTGAGCAACGACGGCACGATCATGGGCGTCTACTCGAACAGCCTGCGCGAGCCGATCGGCAAGCTGGCGCTGGCCACCTTCGCCAACCCCGGCGGCCTGTCCAAGGCCGGCAACTCCAGCTACCGGGTGGGCGACAACTCCGGCCAGGCCGTCATCGGCGAGGCCGGCACCGGCGGGCGAGGCTCGCTGACCGCCGGCGCGCTGGAGATGTCCAACGTCGACCTCGCCGAGGAGTTCACCGGCCTGATCGTCGCCCAGCGCGGCTTCCAGGCGAACAGCCGCGTGATCACCAGCTCCGACGAGATCCTGCAGGACCTGGTCAACCTCAAGCGCTGAGCGAGGACCTCCCCCACCAGGCCGCGGCCCGGCACCCGTTCCCCGGGGTGCCGGGCCGCGCCGCGTCGTGCCCCGGTGCGCGTGTGACGTGCGGGAACGCGGTGCCGGGCTCACCCCCGGGGGTGGTGCGGCGGGCCGGGTTCGGCTCAAGCAGTCCCCGCGCGGGACCGATGGTCCCTGTAGCCGGCGCCGCGCCGTCGCGGCCCTCCCCCTTCCCGAACGAGCCAGAGGACCCACCCGTGATCCGAGTGACGCGCCTGAACGGGGAGCACTTCGCGCTCAACCCCGACCTGATCGAGCGGGTCGAGGGCCACCCCGACACGGTCGTCTTCCTCGTCGACGGCACCAAGTACGTCGTCAGCGAGGACGTCGACGAGGTGCTCGACGAGATCCGCGAGTACCGGGCCAGCATCCTCGCGACCGCCTACGCCATGGACCGCGGCACCTACCGCTCCAGCACGACCGCCGGCCCGGGCGCCCCGGCGACCGACCCGGCCGGCGACACCCGCCGCGCGTCGGTCGTCCCCTTCCCGGCCCGTGAGGAGCGCTGACCCGTGGACCCGTCGACCCTGATCGGCTTCGTCATCTCGCTCGTCGCGCTCCTGGTCTTCATGGTCATGGAGGGCGCCGACCCGACGTCGCTGATCTTCCTCCCGGCCATCGTGCTGGTCATCGTCGCCACCTTCGGCGCGGCGATGTCCGGCCAGACGATGGGCGACCTCAAGAAGATGGGCGGCTGGTTCAAGGCCGGCCTGATGCCGGCCAAGGTCCCGGCGGCCTCCGAGCAGATCCAGACCCTGGTCACCCTCGCCGAGAAGGCCCGCAAGGAGGGCCTGCTCGCGCTGGAGGCGCAGGTCAAGCAGATCGAGGACCCGTTCCTCAAGCGCGGCCTGCAGATGGGCATCGACGGCACCGACCCGGAGGAGCTGCGCGCCGTCCTCGAGAGCGAGATCGCCGCCAAGAAGGCCGAGGACAAGGTCGCCGCCAAGTTCATGACGACGATGGGCGGCTACGCCCCGACCATCGGCATCGTCGGCTGCATCGTCGGCCTGATGAACGTCATGGGGAGCCTCAGCAACCCCGAGGCCCTCGGCCCGATGATCGCCTCGGCGTTCGTCGCGACCCTGTGGGGCGTCATGGCGGCCAACTTCTGGTTCCTGCCCATGGGCGCGAAGATCCTGCGGGTCAGCGAGCTGCAGGCCGCTCAGATGGAGCTGCTCGTCGAGGGCATCGCCGAGATCCAGGCCGGCACCAGCCCGCGCGCCGTCCGGCTCAAGCTCAGCGCCCTGATCCCGCCGAGCGAGGCCGCCAAGGAGGCGGCGTGACCATCCCCGGGGGCGGCGCGTGAGCGCCGGCGGCCACGGCGGCGGCAAGCGCCGCGGCAGGAAGCACCCCGAGCACGAGGAGCACGAGAACCACGAGCGGTGGCTGGTGTCCTACGCGGACATGATGACGCTGCTCCTGGTGCTCTTCGTGGTCCTCTTCGCGATGAGCCAGGTGGACAAGGAGAAGTTCGCCGCGCTGGCCAGCGGCCTGTCGGAGGCGTTCGGCGCCCCGGTGAGCGCGCTGAGCAGCGCGGGCACGAACTCCGACGCCTCGGTCCTCGACTCCCTCGACGCCGCCGTCGACGTGCAGATCCCGCCGGCCCCCGCCGCGGAGTCCGACGTCGACGCCGCCGCCGCGCAGGCCGCCGCCCAGGAGGCCGCGAACGTCGCGGCCGAGGCGCGGGCCGAGTACGACCAGCTCGCCGCCGCGCGCGACGCCATCGACGCCGCCCTCGCGGCGGCCGGTCACGCCGGGACGGCGCGGTACGAGATCGACGAGCGCGGCCTGACCGTGCACATCGTGTCCGACCCGGTGCTGTTCGGCCCCGAGGAGGCCACGCTGCAGCCCCAGGGCCGCACCATCCTCGACGCCGTCGCCCCGACCCTGGCCGCGCTGCCCAACGACCTCGCGATCGAGGGGCACGCCAACTCGCTGCCGGTGACCCCGGGCGGGCCGTGGCCCTCCAACTGGGAGCTGTCGGCCTACCGGGCCACCACGGTGGTGCGCCACCTGGCCGCCGCCGGCGTCCCGCAGGACCGGATGTCCGGGACCGGCTACTCCGACACCCGCCCGGTGGTGCCGGCGAGCGACCCGGACGCCCTGTCCCTCAACCGCCGCGTCGACGTCGTCGTGCTGTCCGACGCCTCCGCCGAGGCCCGGCAGCTCCTGCCCGGCCTCGACGCCCCCGCACAGGCCGCGCCCGCACCGGCCGCCGCCCCTGCCCAGGAAGGCACCCACGAGTGAGCACCAAGAGCAAGGCCAAGGAGAAGGAGAAGGACGCCCCGGCCGAGGGCGAGGAGGCGAAGGGCGGCGGCAGGAAGAAGCTGCTCGTCGTCGCCGCCGTCCTGCTGGTCGTCCTCGGCGCCGCGGCGTACCTCTTCCTGTTCGCCGGCGGCGAGGCCGAGGCCGAGGAGCCCGAGCACGGCGGCTACACCGCGCTGGAGCCCATCGCGGTCAACCTGGCCGGCGGCGGCTACCTCAAGATCGGCATCACCCTGGAGTACACCGCGGCCGCCGCCTCCGGCGGGCACGGCAGCGGCGGCGTCGACGGCTCCAAGGCCCTCGACATCCTCATCTCCACCTACTCCCAGGCCCAGCCGGCCGACGTGACCGGCGCCCGCGAGGCCCTCAAGGAGTCCCTGGAGCACCAGATCGTCGAGGCCTACACCGAGGACGGCGTCCCGATGGTCATGCACGTCTACCTCACGGAGTACGTCACCCAGTGACGCACCAGTCCCACTCGTCCCACACTCCCCGGCTGACCGGCGGCGCCCCGCGCCGCCGGTCAGTTCGCGTCCGGGCCCCGCCGATGAGGGGACCGTGACCCGCCCCGACACCGCGACCGCGCCCGCAGGGCCCGGGCCGCAGGCGCCGGCCGGTGGCGGCCGCAGCCGGCGCGGTGCGCCCCGCACCTACGACTTCCGCCGCCCCACCAAGCTCTCCCGCGAGCACGTCCGCGTGCTGCAGATCGCCCAGGAGGCCTTCGCCCGCCAGGCGACGACGGTCCTCACCACGATGCTGCGCACCGGCGCCCGGATGGAGCTGCACGGCATCGAGCAGCACTCCTACGACGACTTCCTCGCCACGCTGCCCGACCCCTGCTTCCTGACGACGTTCACCATCGAGCCGCTCGGCGGCAAGGGCCTGCTGGCCTACCCGCTGGACATGGCGATGGCCGGCGTCGACCACATGCTCGGCGGCTCCGGCGCCGCCCACCAGCCCGAGCGGCCGATGACGGCGATGGAGACCACCATCACCACGTCGCTGCTCACCCGGCTGCTGCAGGAGTTCGCCGCCTCCTTCGCGCACGTCACCGAGCTGCAGCCGGCCATCGACGGCATCGAGTACAACCCCGCCCTCGCCCAGGCCGCGGCCGGCTCGGACACCGTGATGGTGGCCCGCTACACGATGTCGATCGGCAGCCGCGAGGGCGCCGCGTCCCTCGTGCTGCCCTTCAGCTCCTTCCAGCAGGCCCTCGACAGCGCCGCCTCCCCGCAGCTGTCGGAGTCGGCCCAGCGCACCCGGCAGCGCGCCGCCGAGCTGCTCGCCGCCCGCCTGGAGCTGGTGCCGGTCGACGTCAGCGTCCGGTTCAGCCCGCTCGAGGTGTCCTCGGAGGACCTGCTCTCCCTGACCGTCGGTGACGTGCTGCTGCTGCGCCACCCGCGGGACGCGCCGCTCGAGGTCACCACCAACGACGCCGTCTTCGCCCACGCGATCGCCAGCAACCACCGGCGCCGGCTGGCCGCCGCCATCGTCCCCGCCCCGTCCGCCGTGAAGGACCCCGCATGACCGCCACGCTCGACACCACCCAGGCCGCCACTCACGCCGCTGCAGAGACCATCACCGCCGTCGTGGTGGCCGCCGCCCGCGCCGCGGCCGCGCTCGTCCCCTCCGGCGCCGAGCTGGTCCCGGGGCCCGCGGTCACCGACCCCGACGCCGTCCCGGTCCCGCCGGCCGCGGCCGCCGCGGTCGGCGCCCGGCTCTCCGGCGAGATCACCGGCGACGTCGTCCTGGTGCTGTCGGCGGAGGTGGTCGAGGCGCTCGACAACTCCCCCGTCGGCCCGATGGACGTCGCGACCGCGCTGCGCCCCGCGCTCGAGGCCGCCGCGGCCACCCTGGGCCGGGTCCGGGTCGACGCCGAGCGCACCGAGGACCCGGTGACCGCGCTCGACGGGCTGCGCGACAAGGGCATGTTCGTCGCCGTGCCGCTGGTCGCCGGCGCGGGGCACCCCTCCGCTGACCACATCGCGACGCTCGCGCTGCAGGTCACCCTGCCGACGGCGCCGCGCAGCCCGCGCAACAGCCTGGACCTGCTGCGGCACGTGGCCATGGAGGTCACCGTCGAGATCGGCCGCACCCGGATGACCGTGGGCGAGCTGCTCTCGCTGCACCCGGGCGAGGTGGTCGAGCTCGACCGCGCCGCCAGCGCCCCCGCCGACCTGCTGGTCAACGGCACCCTCATCGCGCGCGGTGAGGTCGTCGTCGTCGACGAGGACTTCGGCCTGCGGATCAGCGAGATCGTCAGTGACGCCGCCGCCGAGCTGGGGGCCGCGCAGGCATGACGTGGATGCTGATCCGGCTGGTGCTGTCGCTGGCCTTCGTCGGCGGGGTGCTGTGGTTCGCCGCGCGCCTGGCGAAGAAGCGCGGGCTGGGCTCCAGCGGCGGCCTGGTCGAGGTCGTGGCACGCCAGCGCATGGGCCGCGCCAGCACGGTCAACGTGCTGCGCATCGCCGACCGGGTGCTCGTCGTCGGCGCCACCGAGGAGCAGGTCACCCTGCTCGCCGAGCTCGACGGCGACGCCGTGGAGGCCACGCTCGCGGAGCGCGCCGCCGCCGCGCCGACGGCCGCGGGCGGCCCGGCCGTCCCGGCGCCCCGCGTCGGCGGCGCGCTGGCCGGCTCGGTCTTCGACCGGTCGGGCTGGCAGGGCTTCGTCACCCAGCTGCGCGAGCGGACGGTCCGCCGCTGATGACCGCCACCGCCCCCGCGCGCGCCCTCGCGCGCCGGGCCGCCACCCTGCTGCTGGCCCTGCTCGGCTGCGCGCTCGCCGGCGTGCTGCTCGCGGGTCCGGCCGCGGCGGCGCCCACCGCGCCGACCGCCCCCACGGCACCGACCGTGCCGGCGGTCGACGGCGGGGTCGACATCTCGGTCGGCAACGGCAGCCCGAGCACCTCGATCACGCTGATCCTCGCGGTCACCGTGCTGTCGGTGGCGCCGGCGGTGCTGCTGCTGTGCACGTCGTTCACCAAGATCGTCGTCGTCCTGTCGCTGACCCGGAACGCGCTGGGCCTGCAGTCCTCGCCGCCGAACTCCGTGCTCACCGGCATCGCGCTGTTCCTGACGCTGTTCGTCATGGGGCCGGTGCTGTCCGACGTCAACGACGTCGCCGTGCAGCCGTACGTGGACGGCGCGATGACGGTCTCCCAGGCCTACGACGCCGGCGTCGTGCCGCTCAAGGAGTTCCTGCTCGACAACACCCGCGGCGACGAGCTGCAGCTCATGGTCGGCCTGTCCGGGGAGGAGCAGCCCGAGGACCGCGCCGCGGTGAGCATGACGACGCTGGTCCCGGCGTTCGTCCTCTCCGAGCTCAAGAGCGCCTTCATCATCGGGCTGGTCGTGTTCATCCCGTTCCTGGTGATGGACATGCTGGTCAGCGCCGCGCTCATGTCGATGGGCATGATGATGGTGCCGCCGTCGATCGTGTCGCTGCCGTTCAAGCTGCTGTTCTTCGTGGTCGTCGACGGCTGGGCGATGATCACCACGTCCCTCGTGGGGTCGTACGGATGACCGACGCAGACGTCACCGACATCGCCGTCCAGACCATGATGGTGGCCGCGAAGGTCGCCGCCCCGGTCCTGCTCACGGCCCTGCTGGTCGGTTTCCTCATCTCGCTGTTCCAGGCGGCGACCCAGATCCAGGAACCGACGCTGTCGTTCGTCCCCAAGATGATCGCGGTGAGCATCGCCCTGCTGGTCACCGGCAACTGGGTGCTCTCCGAGCTGGTCGACTTCACCCACACCCTCTTCGACCAGCTGCCGCGCCTGCTCGGGCGGACCTGACCGTCATGGACCTCGAGGTCCCGGCGGTCACCCTCGCGGCCCTGCTGCTGGCCACCGCCCGGGCGGCCGGCTTCGTCCTGCTCGCCCCGCCGTTCACCACCCGCACCATCCCGGCGCCGGTCAAGGGGGCGCTGGCCCTGGCGCTGGCGGTCGCCCTGGTCGACCGCGTGGCGCCGGGCCTGCCCGAGCCGACCACCGGGTTCCTCGTCGTCACCGCCGTCAGCGAGGTGGCCATCGGCGCGGCGCTGGGCTTCGTCGTCCAGCTGTTCTTCACCGCGGTGCAGTTCGCCGGCGAGCTCATCGACCTCACCGGCGGCTTCTCCCTGCAGCCGGCCTACGACCCGCTGGCGATGACCACCAACTCGGTCATCGGCAAGCTGCACTACCTGCTCGCGACGACGCTGCTGTTCACCAGCGGCGGGCACCTGGTGATCGTGCGCGGGTTCGCCACCTCCTACGAGGGGCTGCCGGTCAGCGGCGGGTTCCCGGCCGGGGACGTCGGCCAGGTCGTGCTGACGGCGTTCTCGATGATGTTCCTCGCCGCGCTGCAGATCGCCGGCCCGATGGTGGCCGTGCTCCTGCTGGCCGACGTCGCCCTCGCCCTGCTGTCCCGGGCCGCCCCGGCGCTGAACATCTTCGCCATCGGCTTCCCCGTCAAGATCATGCTGACCCTCGCGCTGCTCGGGCTGACCTTCCCGCTGCTGCCGCCGGCGCTGGACGCGCTGGTGGAGCAGGCCACCCGCGCGATCGTCGGCTTCCGGAGCGGGTGAGGCCGGGTGGCCAAGGACGGACCGGGCGGTGAGAAGACCGAGAAGCCCACTCCCAAGCGCCTCAAGGAGGCGCGCAAGGAGGGGCAGATCCCGCGGACCCAGGAGCTCGGCACCTGGGCGGGCGTGGCGGCGGCGAGCGTGTTCCTGCCGGTGCTCGTCGCGAACGCCTTCGACGCCGTGGGCCGGTTGTTCGTGCGGTTCGGGTCGGTGGTCGAGCACCCGGAGCCCGACGCCGTCGGCGCGCTGCTCGAGGAGGCGCTGACGACCTTCCTCGAGACGGTGCTGCCGATGGCGCTCGCGCTCATGCTCGTCGGGGTGCTCGCCTCGGCCGCGCAGGGCGGGGTCGCGCTGGCCACCAAGGGCATGAAGCCGACGCTCAAGAAGCTCAACCCGTTCCCCGGGATGAAGCGGATGTTCGGCACCCACGGCCTGTGGGAGGCGGTCAAGGCGGTCGTCAAGACGGCGGCGCTCGGGACCGTCGTCGTCGTGACCAGCGGAAGGGCGCAGGCGCTGGTGTCGGCGTCAGGAGCGCTGCCGCTGTCGGCGGTGGTGGCGACGTTCGCCTCCTCCGCCGTGCTCATGTTCCGCGTCGTGGCGATCACCGGCCTGGTCATCGCCATCGCCGACTACGTCGTGGTGCGCAAGCAGACGATGACCAGGCTGAAGATGACCAAGTACGAGATCCAGCAGGAGCACAAGCAGTCCGAGGGCGATCCCCACGTGAAGGGCCAGCGCCGGTCGATGCAGCTGGCCCTGTCGCGCAACCGGATGATGGCCGAGGTCGCCACCGCCGACGTGCTGCTGGTCAACCCGACGCACGTCGCCGTCGCGCTGCGGTACGAGCCGGAGAAGGGCGCGCCGCGGGTGGTGGCCAAGGGCGCCGACGAGATCGCCGCGAGGCTGCGCGAGCGGGCCGCCGAGGCGCGGGTGCCGATGGTGCAGGACGTGCCGCTGGCCCGGGCGCTGCACGCCTCCTGCGAGCTCGGCCAGGAGGTGCCGCCGCAGCTGTTCACCGCCGTCGCCCGGGTGCTGGCCTTCGTCATGCAGCTCGGCGCCCGCGGCGTGCGCGGCGGCTTCCACCGGCCCGGGTTCGAGGCGCCCGACGTCGCCGGCCTGCCGCGGGCCGGCCGCCGGAGGACCCCGGTCGCCTCCTGACCCTGGGACGGCTGTGACTCGTGCGCCGTCAGCGGTCGGCCGGGCACCCCCGGCTGCCGATGGAGTGCCCGTGCGAGGGATGACCAAGGCCGCCGTGCCGATCGGCGTGGTGGCCATCGTCCTCATGCTGGTCGTGCCGCTGCCCGCCGCGGTGCTGGACCTGCTGCTGGGCCTGAACATCACCGCGTCGCTGCTGATCCTGCTCGTCGCGATGCAGATCAGGCGGCCGCTGGACTTCGCGGTCTTCCCGTCGCTGATCCTCGTCGCGACGCTGTTCCGGCTCGCCCTCAACGTCTCCTCGACGCGGCTGGTGCTCACCGACGGCTACGCCGGCAAGGTCATCGAGGCCTTCGGGCACTTCGTGATCGGCGGCTCGCTCGTCGTCGGCCTGGTGATCTTCGTGATCCTCACGATCATCCAGTTCGTCGTCATCACCAACGGCGCCGGCCGCGTGGCCGAGGTGGGCGCCCGCTTCACCCTCGACGCGATGCCCGGCAAGCAGATGGCCATCGACGCCGACCTCAACGCCGGCCTGATCAACGAGCAGCAGGCGCGCAAGCGGCGCACCGAGGTCACCGCCGAGGCCGACTTCTACGGCTCGATGGACGGCGCCTCGAAGTTCGTCAAGGGCGACGCCATCGCCGCCATCATCATCACGCTGATCAACCTCGTCGGCGGGTTCGCCGTCGGCGTCATGCAGCGCGGCATGGCGCCCGGCGACGCCGTCTCCACCTTCTCGCTGCTGACCGTCGGCGACGGCCTGGTCTCGCAGATCCCCGCGCTGCTGCTGTCGACCGCGACCGGCATCATCGTCACCCGCTCGGCGAGCGACGGCGACATGGGCAGCGACCTGCTCGCCCAGCTCGGCCGCTTCCGCCAGCCGGTGCGCATCGCCGGCGGCGGGGCGCTGGCGCTGTGCCTGATCCCCGGTCTGCCGAAGCTGCCGTTCCTCCTCATCGGCGGGCTGTTCCTGGTCATGGCCGCGCGGATGACGGAGGCCCCGGCCGAGGACGACGGCACGCCCGCGCTCACCGCCGCCGAGGAGCCCGCGCCGGACTCCCCCGAGGCGATCGCCGAGCGCATGCGGGTCGACCCGCTGGAGCTCGAGGTGGCCTTCGACCTGGTCGACCTCGTCGACTCCTCCCGTGGCGGCGACCTGCTCGACCGGGTCAAGGCGCTGCGCCGGAAGGTCGCGATGGAGACCGGCCTGGTCATCCCGCTGGTCCGCACCCGCGACAACCTCGACCTGCCCTCGTCGCAGTACGTCATCTGGCTCAACGGCGTCCCCGCGGCCAAGGGCACCTCCCCCGCCGGCACCGTGCTGGCCATCGGGGACGCCCTCGACGGCCTGCCCGGCCGGCCCACCCGCGAGCCGGTGTTCGGCCTGCCCGCCAAGTGGGTGCCGGTGGAGCTGCAGCGGCAGGCCGAGATGGCCGGCGCGACCGTCGTCGACCGCTCCTCGGTCATCACCACCCACCTGGCCGAGGTCGTCCGCCAGAACGCCGCCGAGCTGCTCGGCCGCGAGGACGTGCGGCTGCTGGTCGAGATGGTCAAGCGGACCCACCCGGTCGTCGTCGAGGAGCTCACCCCGGGGCTGCTCACCCTCGGCGAGATCCAGCGGGTGCTGCACGCGCTGCTGGCCGAGAACGTCTCCATCCGCGACCTGGCGCGCATCTTCGAGGCGCTGTCGCTGCGCGCGAAGACCTCCACCGACCTGGACGGGCTGGTCGAGGCGGTGCGCGCGGCGCTCGGCGCGGCGATCAGCCACCCCTACGTCACCCCCGACGAGCGGCTGCACGTGCTCACCCTCGACCCCGCCTTCGAGCAGCGGCTGCTGGAGGCGGTGCGGCAGGGCGACGGCGGCCAGGTGCTGGCCCTGGACGCCGGCTCGGTCGACGCGCTGGTCACCGGGTGCAGCGGGCTGCTCGAGGACGCCGAGCAGCACGGCCTGTCCCCCGTCCTCGTCTGCTCCCCCCAGGTGCGGGCCGCGCTGTCCCGCCTGGTGCGTCAGGTCCTCCCCCGCCTGCCGGTGATCTCCTACTCGGAGGTCTCCCGGACGGCCCAGATCGAGTCACTGGGAGTGGTGAACGGTGCCGTTGCCATCCGTTGAGGCGCCCACGCCCGAGGCCGCCGTCGCCGCGGCCCGCGAGCGGTACGGCAACGCGGTGCGGATCACCGGCGTGCGCCGCATCCGGTCCGGCGGCGTGCTGGGCTTCTTCGCCACCGAGCGGTTCGTCGCCGAGGTGGAGGACGTCGAGCCGGCCCGGCGCGGCCCCGCGCCGAAGTCCGAGTCGGCCCGCCGGATCGAGGTCGCGCTCAGCCGCGACCCCGGCCCGCTCGCCGACACCGGCGCGTTCCTGCGCGCCACCGAGCTGCACCGCAGCCGGCCCGCGGCGGCCCGGCCCACCGCGCGCCCGACCGTCCCCACCGAGCGCCCGACCATCCCGACCGAGCTGCCGGACCCGGTGTCCGAGCTGGCCGGCCTGCTCGGGTCCGGCGACAGCGACCCCGGCGTCGACCTGTACTCCCGGGCGTCCGTGGGCGCCACCCGCCGGCCCGCCGCCGGGACCGCCGCCTTCCGCCCGGCCGCCGCCGTCCGCACCGCTGCCCCCCGCGCGGCCGCCGGCCCGTCCGCCGCCGCGCCCTCGGCTGCCCGCCGGCCCGCCCGGGCGGCGGTCCGCCCGCCGGCCGGGCCCGCCGGTCCCTCGCCGTTCACCGCCGCGCTGGCGCAGGTCGTCGCCGGTGACCGCGAGGTCCGCGAGGCGGTCGACGACGCCGTGCGCTCGGCCGCCGCGGTGTCCGCCGCCGAGGCGCTGCGGGCGGTCCAGGCGGTCGCCGCCGCGACCGCCGAGGCTACGGACGAGGAGCTCGCGCCCCCGTCGGTGCTGCGGACCCCGGAGCCCGCTCCGGCCGCGCCCGCGATGCCGCTGGCCGCCGCCCTCGCCGCCGCCATGGCCGCGCCCGCCCGCGCCGCCGCCCCTGCCCCGGCAGCTCCGGCTCCCGCGCCGGTGCCGGAGCCGGTCGCGCCCGTCGTCGAGGTCCCCGTCGTCGAGACCCCCGTCGTCGAGGAGCCCGTCGCCGAGGAGCCGCTGCCCGAGACCCTGGACGCTCCCGCGGTCCCCGGGTCCGCCGAGGAGTCCGGACCCGGTGTGGACATGTGGGCCGACCCCGTGCCCGTGTCCCGCCCCGTCGCCGTCGCCGAGCCCGTCGTCGAGGAGCCCGTCGTCGAGGAGCCGGTCGTCGAGGAGCCCGACGTCGAGGAGCCTCCGGCCGACGAGGACCCCGAGGACGCCGAGGAGTCCCTGCTCACCGAGCTGCTCGGCCCGGAGGCGGACGAGACCGCCGCCGAGGACCCCGTCGCCGTCGAGTCCGCCGTCGAGGACACGGCCACCGAGGACACGGCCACCGAGGACACCGCCGCCGAGGCGCCGACCGCCGTCGCGCCGGTGCCGGAGGACGAGCCGGTCACCGACGTGCTGCCGGCCGTCGTCGCGGAGCCGATCGAGGTGCCGGCGCCCCAGCCGGTGGCCGCCTGGGCCGACCCGGACCTCACCGGCCCGGTCACCGGGCGCGAGGAGGCCATCGCCGAGGTGCTCCGCGCGGCCCTGGCCCACGACACCCCGGACGACGCGCTCACCGACATCCTCCGCGGCGTGCTCGCCAGCGCCTCCACCCAGGGCGGCGCGCACCGCGGCCGCCCGCCGGTCCCCGCGCCCTCGCAGCGCGTGGACCAGGAGCCGGGCTGGGTCGACGCCTCGGCCGAGTCCGACGAGTGGGAGGCCGACGAGGCGGTGCTCGCGCCGACCGCCAGCGACCCCGCCCCGCTGCCGCTCGACTCCACCGCCGTCCTGCCCCCGCTGTCGCTGCTGCCGCCGCCCACCCCCGGTGCCGAGCTGGCCGTGCCGCGGCTGCTCGGGCGCCCGCCGGTGCCGCCGGCGCGCCGCCTGCCGCCGGTGCCCGGTCAGGCCGTCGCCCGCGTCGCCGCCCCGGCGCCGGGCCTGGCGACCGTGACCCGCCTGCCCGTCGACGCCCGCGCCGCCCGCGGGTGGACGCCGGCCCGCGTCGTCGTGCCGTCGGTGCGCGAGGCCGGTGCGGTGGCGCCGGGCCGCGGCTGGGTCGACCCGCGGATGGTCGAGGCCGCCGGCACGGTCGCCCGCCTGCGCGCGCTCGGCGTGCCGGAGGACCTGCTCGGCGGGGGCTTCCCCGCCGAGGTCGCGCGGTCCGGCACCTACGCGGCGCTGACCCGGGCGCTCGGCGCGGCGCTGCCCGCGGCGCCGTCGGCCCCGGCCGGTGCCGGCGAGGTGCTGTTGGTCGTCGGCCCCGGCGTCGAGACCCTCGCCGCCGCGCGCTCGCTGGCCGCCGGCATGCGGCTCGACGGCGACCGGCTGCAGTGGGCCACCCGCGGCGACCTCGCCGCGCTCGCGCCCGAGTCCAGCCGGATCACCTCGGTCGACACCGCGATCGCGCGCAAGCAGGAGGCCGCCGCCGCGGGGACGCCGACCGTCGTCGCGGTGGACGCCCCGATGCGCGCCGGGGGCCGGACGTGGCTCGAGCAGGTCATGGCGATCTTCTCGCCGGTCGCCGTCTGGGCCGTCGTCGAGGCGACCCGCAAGCCCGAGGACGTCGGCCCGTGGCTGGACGCCCTGCCCCGCGTCGACGCGCTCGTCGTCCAGGACTCCGACCTGACCGTCGATCCCGCCGCCGTGCTGGGCCGGACGACGGTGCCGGTGGCCCTCCTCGACGGCGTGCGGGCGACCGCGCACCGCTGGGCGTCGCTGCTGTGCGAGCGGCTGGAGACCGCTGAGGCATGAGCCCGCTGCGCTGGGACGTCCTCACGGCGGGGTTCGTGCTGGCCCTGCCGGTGCTCGCGCTGTACCTGCGCGGCGACTTCACGCTCGACGACGTCGCCACCCGGCTGCCCTGGTGCCTGCTCGCCGGCTGGGGCGCCGTCGCGCTGCTGCGCTACGCCGCGACGCCGCGGCCCCGCCCGGCCCCGCAGCGCGCGTCCCGGACGCCGGCACTCCCGGACGAGGACCCCACCCCCGCCGCCTGACACCGCAAGAGCACAGGCCGGGACGTCGTCCACAGTTCCGCCCGGCACGCGTCGCTCCGGCCGGCGACCGGGGACGGTCGGCACATGACCGACTGGGTGCACCCGGGACCGTTGCTGCGCAGATCCGAGGCGCTGGCCGCCGGTCTCTCCGACGACGAGCTGGCGAGAGCCGTCCGGCGAGGGGAGCTCATCCGCATCCGGCGGGGCGCCTACCTCGACCCGACGGCAGGGCTGCCGCGGCACCACGCGCTCGTCCTGGCGACGGCGCCGGCGCTCCGGGACGGCAGCGTGGTCAGCCACGCCTCGGCCGCCGTGCTCCACGGCCTGCCGCTGTGGCGGGTGGCTCCCGGGCGGGTGCACGTGACGAGGCGGCCTCCCGCCGCCGGGAGCGGCAGTGCCCGGGTGCACCTGCACGTGGCGCGGCTCGCCGAGGACGAGCTGGTCCTGGTCGACGGTGTCCTCCTGACCGGCCTGGCGCGGACGGTCGTGGACCTGGCGCGGTCGGTGCCCTTCGAGTCCGCGGTCGTCACCGCCGACGGCGCCCTGGCCGCGGGAGGCGTGACGCGTGAGGAGCTGACCGCGTGCCTGCAGAGGACCGGCCCGGTGCCCGGGTCGCGGCGCGCCGCCCGGGTCGTCGCCTTCGCCGACGGACGCAGTGGGAGCGTCGGCGAGAGCCGCAGCCGGGTGTTGCTCCACCGGCTCGGACTCCCCTCCCCGGATCTGCAGGTGCGGCTCCTGCGGCCCGACCGGTCGTTGGTGGGCCGGTGCGACTTCGGCTGGCGTGCACACCGGACCGTCGGGGAGTTCGACGGGCGGGTGAAGTACCGGGCGGACGAGGGACAGGACCCGGGCGATGTCGTGTTCCGCGAGAAGTTGCGCGAGGACGAGATCCGCGACTCGGGCTGGGAGGTCGCACGTTGGACCTGGGCCGACCTGGATGCGCCGGCGGTGGTCGATCGCCGGATCCGCCGGGCGTTCAGCCGGGCCGGACGGCCGCTCTGACCGGGCTCTTGCTGTGTCGCCCCTGCTCCTGCGGTGTCGCAGGACCGCAGGAGTGCCGAGGACACCGCAAGAGCCCAGCCAGAGGGGAGGGCCGCGCGGTCAGAGCTCGAGGTCCTCCAGCATCTCGGTGACCAGGGCGGCGATCGGCGAGCGCTCGGACCGGGTCAGCGTCACGTGGGCGAACAGCGGGTGCCCCTTCAGCTGCTCGACCACCGCGGCGACGCCGTCGTGCCGGCCGACCCGCAGGTTGTCCCGCTGCGCGACGTCGTGGGTGAGCACCACCCGCGACCCGCTGCCCAGCCGCGACAGCACGGTGAGCAGCACGCCGCGCTCGAGCGACTGCGCCTCGTCGACGATCACGAACGAGTCGTGCAGCGAGCGGCCGCGGATGTGGGTCAGCGGCAGCACCTCGATGAGGTCCCGCGCGGCGATCTCGTCGAGGACGTCCGTGGACACCAGCGCGCCGAGGGTGTCGTAGACCGCCTGCGCCCAGGGCGACATCTTCTCGCCCTCGCTGCCGGGCAGGTACCCGAGCTCCTGCCCGCCGACGGCGTACAGCGGCCGGAAGATCACGACCTTCCTGTGCGCGCGCCGCTCCATCACCGACTCCAGCCCCGCGCACAGCGCCAGTGCAGACTTGCCGGTGCCCGCCCGCCCGCCGAGCGAGACGATGCCGATCTCGGGGTCCAGCAGCAGGTCCAGTGCCACCCGCTGCTCGGCCGAGCGCCCGTGCAGCCCGAACGCCTCGCGGTCACCGCGCACCAGCCGCACCTGCTTGTCCGGGGTCACCCGTCCCAGCGCCGACCCGCGCGAGCTCAGCAGCACCAGCCCGGTGTGCGCGGGCAGCTCCGCGGCCGCCGGCACGTACACCTCGCCGGTGTCGTAGAGGCCCGACAGCTCGGCGTCGTCCAGCGACAGCTCGGCCATGCCGGTCCAGCCCTCGTCGACGGAGTCCAGCGCGCGGTACTCGTCGGTCTCCAGGCCGACGGCGGCCGCCTTGACCCGCAGCGGCACGTCCTTGGTGACCAGGCAGACGTCGCGGCCCTCGGCCCGCAGGTTCAGCGCGACCACCATGATCCGGCTGTCGTTGCTGTCGTTGCGGAAGCCGGCGGGGAGCACCGCGGCGTCGCTGTGGTTGAGCTCGACGTGCAGCGTGCCGCCGTCCTCCCCCACCGGCACCGGCGCGTCGAGCCGGCCGTGGGTGACCCGCAGGTCGTCGAGCAGCCGCAGCGCCTGGCGGGCGAACCAGCCGAGCTCCGGGTGGTGCCGCTTGTCCTCGAGCTCCCCGATGACGACCAGCGGGAGCACCACGTCGGCGTCGCCGAAGCGCAGCAGCGCGCGGGGGTCGGACAGCAGGACGGAGGTGTCGAGGACGTACGTGCGGCGAGTGGTCACGGGTCGTCTCCCCTGGGGCGCGAGACCGCGCCCCGCCTCGAAGGTGGCCGGGCCCCGGCGCAGGGGCCGGGCACCGGCCCCCCTGGTCGACGAGAACGTCAGCACCAACCGGGCCTCCCGTGGACGGCGGGGCGGGCCCGTCGTCCACCCCGGACGCTAGAGGCACGGACCGACAGGAGCGCGCGGTCACAGCGCGCCGAAACCCACTGTTCACCCGATGGGGTCCCACCCGTACCGCCCGTCCCGGCGACGGCCGGGCGCGCACGGCTCAGTACCGCTCGCGTCCCCGCGCGTCCGGCGGCCGGGGCAGCGGGCGCGACGCCGGGAGCTCCCACGTGGGCGGCGGCCCGCCGCGCTCCGGCGCCTCCCAGGTCTCCGGCCGCCGTCCCCGCCGCGGTCGCGCAGCCGCTGCCGCCCACAGCGCCGGCACCAGCAGGACCGGCCACTGGACGGCGAGGTCTCCGATCCACAGCAGGCCCGCGAGCAGGAGCGCGAACAGCCATCCCGCCGTCCACAGGCCGAGGGCGCGGGCCTCCCGGGGGTCGCGGCGGGGCACCGGTCAGGCGTCCGAGAGCTCGGCGGTGACGACGGCGGGGGTCAGCGGCTCGTCGAGCAGGCGCACGAAGCGGTCGGCGACGTCCTGGCCGGCCGGGCGGGCGCCGAGCCAGCGGTGCAGCAGGTCGTAGCCCTCGACGTAGGTGGTGATGTACGCCCGCCACAGCGGGTGGGTGAGGAACCGCAGCTGCTGGCGGGCCCGGTCGGGGCTGACCAGCGACCAGTGCTGGATGTAGGCGGCGACCTCGTCGGCGTCGGCCCCGCGGTCGTGCAGGAGCACGGCGGCGTCCTGGCGCACCCGGTTCAGCGGCGCGGCGGCCGCGGCGATCCGCTCGGCGAGGTGCCCGTCGAAGCGCAGCCCCAGGTCGCCGAGCACCTCGGCCGACCACGGCCCCCAGCCGTCGCCGACGGCGGCGTCGACGCCGAGGTCGGCCAGCCCCTCGGCCATCAGGCACTCGGGGGTGTTGACGAGGAACACCGTGTGCTCGAGGTGGCCGGCCCGCTCGACCAGCCCGCGTTCCTTGCGGCAGTGCTCGGTGTGGTGGCCGGGGTAGGACTCGTGCGCCACCAGGTGCACCAGCTGGCTGAGCCGGTGCGGCAGGTCGGCGTTGATCGCCACCCGGGAGCGGTAGTCGCCCTCGTAGTAGTTGAAGCCCGACCACGGCTTGTCGGTGACCACCTCGTAGCGCACCGTCTCGGCCTCGGGCAGCCCGTAGCGGCCGCGCACCCGGTCGCGCAGCGCGCTGGACAGCGCGTGCACCGCGGCCTCCAGCCGCTGCGGCGGGCACTCCTCGCGACGGCGGTGCGCGGCGTAGCGCTCGGCCAGCGACCCCTCGCCGGGCAGCAGCGCGTCCAGCTCGGCGTGCGCGGCGGCGTAGGCGGCCGGGTCGCCGAGGGTGAGGTCGACCTGGAAGTAGCCGCGGACCTCGTCGAGGAAGCCCACCGGCTCCCCGCTCATCTTCCGGGCGCTGCACTCCAGGCCGGTGAGCTGGCCGCGCAGGAACGCGGCGCGGTCGGCCGGGAGCACGGTCGAGTCCAGCTCCTGCAGCAGCGCCCGGGCCTGGGCGCGCAGCCCCTGCGGCGTCGGGGCCGGCTCGCTCTCGACCTCGGCGCGGATCCGCTTCTCGCCGGTGTAGGCGTCGACGAACCCGGACTCCAACCGGTCGAACCGCAGCCCCAGCCGCACGTACTCGAGGGGGACGTCGACCGCGCCGAGTGCCATGGGCCCGAGTCTGTCACCCACCGAAACGGCGGTGCCGCGCCGCGTAGGCCCGCAGCGCCCGCAGGAAGTCCACCCGCCGGAAGTCGGGCCAGTAGACGTCGGTGAAGTAGAACTCCGAGTGCGCCGTCTGCCAGAGCAGGAAGCCCGACAGCCGCTGCTCGCCGCTGGTGCGGATGACCAGGTCCGGGTCGGGCTGGCCGCGGGTGTAGAGGTGCTCGGCGATGTGCTCGACGTCGAGCACCTCGACCAGCTCGTCCAGCGACGTCCCCCGGCTCGCGTGCTCGGCCAGCAGCGAGCGGACGGCGTCGGCGATCTCCCGGCGGCCGCCGTAGCCGACGGCGAGGTTCACCGTCGCGCCCGGCCGGTCGCGGGTGGTCTCCTCGGCCTCCTTGAGGACGGTGACCGTCTCCGGCGGCAACAGCCCCAGCGCGCCGACCGGGTGCAGCTGCCACCGGCGGTCGGGCGCCGACAGGTCCTCGACGACGCCCTCGATGATCCGCAGCAGCGGCGTGAGCTCGGGCTCGGGCCGGGACAGGTTGTCGGTGGAGAGCAGGAAGAGGGTGACCACCTCCACGCCGGCCTCGTCGCACCAGGCGAGGAACGAGGCGATGCGGTCGGCGCCGCGGCGGTGGCCGGCGTTCGGGTCGAGCAGCCCGGTGGCGCGTGCCCAGCGGCGGTTGCCGTCGATGATCGCGCCCACGTGCCGGGGGACGTCGGCGCCCACCAGCTGCCGGGCCAGGCGACGCTCGTACATCTGCGTCAGGACGTCGCGGACCCACTGACGCGCCCCCACGGGGCCACACCCTAGGCGCCCGGGGACGCCGCCGTTCCGCTGCCTCCCGCCCGCGCGCCGCCCCTCCGGGGCGCTGCCGGGGAACTCACAGGTCGCTGGCGCTGCGGCCCCACCTACGCCTCCGTAACCTCGGGTGTGTGACCTCTGCTCCCGACGAACTCGAGCCGGTCCGGGTGGTGGCCGACGGGGCCGAGATCGAGGCCCCGCGCGGCCCCGCCCTCGCCACCGTCCTCGAGGAGGACGAGCGGGTCGAGCGGACCTGGACCGCCGCGGACTTCGCCGACGGCGACTGGGAGCACCCCGACACGCGACCGCGGATGCGCGGGTGGCTGCACCTGTTCGCCTTCTTCGGCGCGATCGTCGCCGGCGCCGTCCTCGTGCCGCTGGGCTCGGTGCTCGGCGCCCGCGCCGGCTTCTCGGTCGCCGTCTACTGCCTGACCATCTGCGGCCTGTTCGGCATCAGCGCGCTCTACCACCGCCGGCGCTGGTCACCGCGCGGCTGGAAGGTCATGAAGCGGCTCGACCACTCGATGATCTTCCTGTTCATCGCGGGCACGTACACGCCGTTCTCGCTGCTCGCCGTCGACCAGCCGCTGGGCTACTGGGTCCTCGGCGGCGTCTGGGCCGGCGCGCTGGCCGGCGTCTGCCTCAAGCTCACCTGGCCGACGGCACCGCGCTGGGTGGGCGTGCCGCTCTACGTGGGCCTGGGCTGGGTCGCCGTCTTCATCCTCACCGACATCCTGCACATCGCGGGCGTGACCTCGCTGGTGCTGCTGGCGGCCGGCGGCGTGCTCTACACCGTCGGCGGCGTCGCCTACGCGATCAAGAAGCCGAACCCGTGGCCGGGCGTCTTCGGCTACCACGAGGTCTTCCACGCGATGACCGTCGTGGCCGCGATCTGCCACTACATCGCCGTCTACTTCGCGATGTACAACAGCCCCTTCGTCTGAGCGCCGGTCAGCTGAACGGCGGCCGCCCGTCCCACCGGGTCGAGGCCCGGCCCGCCGCGCGCCAGGCGCGGGCGACGACGTCGCGGTCGGCCTCGGTGACCAGGTTGCCCATCACCCGCAGCGCCACGGTCATCAGCGACCGGGACCGCATCCCGACCGGGCCCGCCGAGGGCAGGAAGCGGGGCACCGTGAGCAGCCCGGCGAGCCGCCGGGCGATCGAGAAGGCCTCGCCGTAGTGACGGCGCAGCGTCGCCGGCCAGGCGCACGACCAGTCGTCCTCGGCCAGCAGGTCGACGACGGCGCGCCCGGTCTCGAGGCCGTAGTCGATGCCCTCGCCGTTGAGCGGGTTCACGCAGCCGGCGGCGTCACCGACCAGCGCCCAGTTCCGGCCGGCGACACCGGAGACGGCGCCGCCCATGGGCAGCAGCGCGGACGCGACGTCGCGGACCGGCCCGTCGAGCTGCCACTCCTCGCGCCGTGACCCGGCGTAGAACTCCAGCAGCGACTTCAGCTGCACCCCGGCGGGCCGCCGCGCCGTCGCCAGGGTCCCGACGCCGAGGTTGACCTCACCGGCGGCGGCACCCAGCGGGAAGACCCAGCCGTACCCGGACAGCAGCTCGCCCTCCTCGCCGCGCAGCTCGAGGTGGGAGGAGATCCACTCGTCGTCGCTGCGGCCGGAGCGGACGTAGCTGCGTGCGGCGACGCCGTAGGCGGTGTCGCGGTGCCACTCCCGGCCGAGCACCCGGCCCAGCGGCGAGCGCACGCCGTCGGCGACGACCAGCCGGCGGCAGGCGACGCTCACCCGGCTGTCGTCGGCGAGCTCGAACACCACCGCGCGGACCCGGTCGCCCTCGCGCTCCACGTCGACCGCCCGCGCGCCGTCGACCGGGACCGCCCCCGAGCCGACCGCCACCTCCCGGATCCGGGCGTCGAGCTCGGTGCGCGGCACCGCGCCGCCGTGGTCGGGGAAGGCGCCACCCGGCCAGGGCAGCTCCCACACCTGCCCGAACCCGGCGGCGCGCAGGCCGCGGTTGCGGGCGTGTCCGCGCACCCAGTCGCCGAGGCCGAGGTGGTCGAGCTCGGCGATGGCGCGGGGGGTCAGCCCGTCGCCGCAGGTCTTGTCGCGCGGGAAGACGGCGGCGTCGGCGAGCAGCACGTCGTGACCGGCGCGCGCGGCCCACGCGGCCGCCGCCGAGCCCGCCGGCCCGGCCCCCACCACGAGGACGTCGGTCGCGGCGGGGACGGCGGCAGCTGCTGGCACGCCCTCCAGTGTCCCTGCTCCGCGGCGGCCTCCCTGCCGGGTCCCGCCGCGAGCTCGCGAGGGGCGGGGGGCAGGGAGGCCCTCCAACCGAACAGGGGGAACCGGGCGGCGGCGTCCCCAGCGCGGCGCGGTCGGCGTCGGACAGCGGCCCCCGGCCGGCGGCCACGAGCACCGCCGCGGCGGCCTCGGCGTGGCCGCGCTGCACCGCCGCGGAGCCGCCGTGCAGGCCGGCCGCCGCGCGGGTGGCCCACGGGCCGTCCTCGTCGTCGGGCGCCGGCGGGCGCCACGAGCGCCAGTGGTCCACCGCGGTCGTGTCCGGCGGGCCGCCCGCCGGGGTCGCCGGCGCGACCGGCGCCCGGCGGGCGTCCTGCGGCAGGTGGTGGGTCAGTCGACCACCGCCCGGCCGGTGCAGCCGGTCGGCGCCCACCGCTCGGCACGGGTGAGCGTGAGCAGCACCCGGGTGAGGTCCTCGTACGCCGTGTGCAGCAGCTCCCGCGGGCTCACCCCACCAGCCTGGCAGGGCTCACAGCTCCGGGCCGCGCGCCCGGACCTCCTCCACCGAGGCCATGGCGTCGCGCAGCTCGGTCAGCCAGGCGTCGGCGTGCTGCCCGACCAGGCGCACGGCCCAGACCAGCGCCTCCGAGCGGGAGCGGGCGACGCCGGCGTCGACGAGCGTGTCGAGCACCAGCCGCTCGGGCTGGCGGAGCCGGGTCATCACCGGCACCGAGGCGTTGGTGAACACCTCGCGGACGTCGCCGCACGAGGCGCCCCAGGCCACCGAGCGGCCGTAGCGCTCCTGGGCGGCGTCGGCGATGGCCATCCGCTGGCCGCGGGTGTCCTCGCGGAAGCGGGCGATGCGGCCGGCGCGGGCGGCGGTGGGGTCGCCCTCGCCGGCGTCGGGCTCGGCGAGCGGGCCGACGACGGTGATCTCGTCCCGGTCGACGGTGATCTCGGCCGGCCCGGTGAACCAGCCGTCGGGCAGCCGCCCGGCGAACCAGCCGGCGACCTCGGCGCGGTCGACCGGCGGGGTGTCGCCCCCGCGGCCGCCCGGGCCGCGGCGGCGCCAGCCGGGGGCGCCCATGCGGGCGAAGGGTGAGTCGGCGAAGCGGTGGTGGTGTCCGTGCACGACGGCCTCCTCCAGTGAGGTGCTTACGTGATTACACGGTAAGACCGCCGGGCGGGGTCAGGAAGGGGCCATCGCTGCGCTGAGAGCGGACACGTCCGTGACCGGCGCGGAGCAGACGAAGCCCCGGCACACGTATGCGGCGGGGCGCCCGCCGACGGGCGGCCGGTCGGCCAGCAGCGGCACCCCGGGGGTGTCCGGCTCCCCCACCACGACGACGGCGCCCGGGCTGGCCGAGCCCCGCGCGGCCGCGGCGAGCGCGTCCCGCTCGGGCCCGGCCGGGCCGCTGACGGCGACCTCGAGCGGCCCGGCCAGCAGTGCCTCCCCCACCGCCGCGGCCCAGCCCGCCGCCCGCGGCGCCCGGCGCACCAGCACGCCGAGCTGCCCGGTCGCGGCCTCGCCGAGCTCGCGGTGCCGCGGCGACCCGGCCAGCGCCGCGTAGGTGACGAACGCACCGGCGGCCGCGGCGACCCCGGCCGGCGTCGGCCCGTCGGCAGGGTCGAACGGGCGGTGCACCAGCGCCTCGGCGTCGGCGGCGGTGTCGTGCCACCCGTCGGCGTCGAGGAACTGCTCCGCGACGACGTCGAGCAGGTCACCGGCCCAGTCCAGCCACCGGCCCTCCCCGGTCGCCTGGTGCAGCGCGAGCAACCCCTCGGCGAGGTCGCCGTGGTCCTCGAGCACCCCGGCCGGCGTCCCGGCGACGCCGTCCCGCGAGGCCCGCCGCAGCCGCCCGCCCACCCAGTGGACGTCCGCGAGGAGCTCCGCCGCGCGGCGGGCGGCGTCCACCGACGCGGGGGTGCCGGTGAGGACGCCGTGCTCGGCCAGCGCGGCGACGGCCAGCCCGTTCCAGGCGGTGACCACCTTGTCGTCGCGGGCGGGCTGCGGGCGCCGGGCGCGGGCGGCGAGCAGCCGCTCGCGCACGGAGGCGAAGCGGGCGGGGTCGTCGGGATCACGAGGCAGCTGCAGCGTGGAGGTGCCGTGCTCGAACGTGCCGCGCCCGGTCACCGCGAACAGCTCTGCGGCCCAGCGGCCGTCGTCGTCGCCGAGCACCTCGGTGAGCTGGGCCGGCGTCCACACGTAGGTCAGGCCCTCGACGCCGTCGGTGTCGGCGTCCAGCGCGCTGGCGAAGCCGCCCTCGGGCGTGCCGAGGTCGCGGACGAGGAAGGCGGCGGTCGCGTCGGCCACGCGCCGCGCCCACTCCTCGCCGGTGGCCCGCCACAGGTGCAGGTAGACGCGCAGGAGCAGGGCGTTGTCGTAGAGCATCTTCTCGAAGTGCGGCACCACCCAGCGCTCGTCGACCGAGTAGCGGGCGAAGCCGCCGGCCAGCTGGTCGTGGATGCCGCCGCGGGCCATCGCCTCCAGCGTGCGGCGGGCCACCTCCAGCGAGCGCGCGTCCCCGCTGCGGGCGGCGTGCCGCAGCAGGAACTCCAGCAGCATCGACGGCGGGAACTTCGGGGCGCCGCCGAACCCGCCGTGCCGGTCGTCGTGGTCGGCGGCGACCGCGGCCGCGGCGCCGTCGAGGTCGGCGGCCGACAGCGGCGTGGGCGGCCCGAGGTCCAGGCGGCGGGAGATGCCCTCCGCGATCCGGGTGCCGGCCTCCTCGAGCTGGTCGCGGCGCTGCGTCCAGGCCTCGGAGACGGCGGTGAGCACCTGCCGGAACGCCGGCACGCCGCCGGCGGGGCGCGGCGGGTAGTAGGTGCCGCAGTAGAACGGCCGCCCGTCGGGGGTGGTGAAGACCGTCATCGGCCAGCCGCCGGAGCCGGTGAGCGCCTGGGTGGCGGTCATGTAGACGCTGTCGACGTCGGGCCGCTCCTCCCGGTCGACCTTGACGCACACGAACCCGGCGTTCATCTGCGCCGCGGTCGCCTCGTCCTCGAACGACTCGTGCGCCATCACGTGGCACCAGTGGCAGGCGGCGTACCCGACGCTCACCAGCACCGGGACGTCCCGCTCGCGCGCCTCGGCGAAGGCCTCCTCGCCCCACTCGCGCCAGTCGACCGGGTTGTCCGCGTGCTGCAGCAGGTAGGGGCTGGTCGCGGCGGCGAGGCGGTTCGGCACGGTCCGGGGATACCCATCGTCACCCGGCGGCAACGGGAAGGCGATGTGCCATGTCGTGTCGCGCCCGGGACGCCGTTTCCTGTCACTTCTCCACATCGGACGGTGTCCCGGATCGACGCCCGTGGGCGATCAGAGCCATGGCATCTGCGCCGCCGTCGGCGCATCCTCCCCGCGTCCGCATCCCCCTGACCCCGGAGCCCACCATGAGCACCACCCGCACCCGCACCGCCGTCGTCCTGGCCGCCGCCACGGCCGCCCTCGGCCTCGCCCTGCCCTCCGCCTCCGCCGCCTCGTGCAGCACGGCGTGGGGCTCCCAGCCGGAGACCGTCTCCGACGGCGGCGGCGGCACCCTCGACGACGTCCGCGCCGGCCGCCACGACTGCTACGACCGGCTGGTCCTGGACCTCGACGGGATCGACGCCGCCGACGTGGGCTACGACGTCCGGTACGTGCCCCAGGTCGTGCAGGACGGCTCGGGCCGGCCCGTGCCCCTGCGCGGGGCGGCCGACCTGCAGGTCGTCGTGCACACCCCCGGGCACACCGACGCCGGGGCGGCGACCTACGACCCGCGCACCGACGCCGAGGCCGTCGCCGTCGGCGGCTACCGCACCTTCCGGCAGGTCGCCTACGCCGGCTCGTTCGAGGGCAGCAGCACCGTCGGACTCGGCGTCCGCGCCCGCCTGCCGTTCCGCGTGCTGGTCCTCGACGGTCCCGGCGACGGCTCGCGCCTCGTCGTCGACGTCGCGCACACCTGGTGAGCACCACGACCGGGCCGGGACCACCCCCGGCCCGGTCGGCCCGCCGGCGTCAGCGCGCCGGCGGGTCCGTCCGGTCGTCGCGCCCGGGGGCGCTCCGCTTCGGTCCCTCGATGGCGCGGGGCGCGCGGCGCAGGTCGTCGAGCAGGTCCTGACCGGGCCGGCGCGGCGGGTCGACCAGCTCCGCCGGGGTGTCGGGGACGACGACCTGCGGGTGGTCGTCCTCCGGCTCGAAGCTGCGCGGGATCCGCTTGAGGTGCCGGTTCATCGACCGGACCAGCAGGAACACGGCGAGCAGCAGGACCAGGGTGAGGAACAGCCCGAACGGGCCGGACTTGCCGACGTCCTCGGGCAGCTGCTCCTCGGCGGCCAGGACCGCCCCGGCCAGCGCGCCGCTCACCAGCCCGGTGGTCACGGGACCGGCACCTCGCTGCGGATGCCGGCGAACAGGTCGTCCTCCGGCAGCGTCGAGTCCACCAGCGAGCGGACCAGCTCGTAGTCCTCGGTCGGCCACACCCGCTGCTGCAGGTCCATCGGGCAGGCGAACCAGCGGCCGTTCGGGTCGATCTGGGTGGCGTGCGCGATCAGCGCGGCGTCCCGCACCGGGAAGTACTCGGCGCACGGGACGCGGGTGGTGACGCGGTGGCTCATGTCGCGCTCCGGGTCCCAGTTCGCCAGCCACTCGGCGTAGGGCGACTCGGCTCCGGTCTCGAGCATCGCCTCGTGCAGCGCCCGCGTCCGGGTCAGCGTGAAGCCCATGTGGTAGTAGAGCTTGCTCGGCTGCCAGGGCTCGCCCAGCTCGGGGTAGCGCTCCGGGTCACCGGCCGCCTCGAAGGCGTGCACCGAGACCTCGTGGGTCTTGATGTGGTCGGGGTGCGGGTAGCCACCGCGCTCGTCGTAGGTGAGCACGACCTGCGGGCGGAACCGGCGGATCAGCGCCACCAGCGGCGCGGCCGCCTCCTCGGTGGGGACCAGCGCGAAGCAGCCCTCGGGCAGCGGCGGCAGCGGGTCGCCCTCGGGCAGGCCGGAGTCGACGAACCCGAGGAACTCCTGCTGGACGCCGAGGATCTCCCGGGCCCGGGCCATCTCCTCGACGCGCAGCTGCGGCAGGCGCTCCCAGATCTCCGGGCGGTCCAGCGAGGGGTTCAGCACCGAGCCGCGCTCACCGCCGGTGCAGGTCGCCACCATCACCTCGACGCCCTCGGCGACGTACTTCGCCATCGTCGCCGCGCCCTTGCTCGACTCGTCGTCGGGGTGGGCGTGCACGGCGAGCAGGCGCAACTGGTCGGCGTCGGTCACCTCCCCAGTGTCCCCCGACGCGCCGACGGAACGCCGCCGACGGGTCCCCCGGAGGGCTGGATGTGGCGCCTGTCACGGGATGCTCCGGTACCGTCCGCTCCCCGGCAGGGAGCGGATCGCGTCCCTGCACGGGCCGCCCGGCCGGTGTTAGCTTGGCCGGATCGACGTCGCCGCCTCCCGACCGGGACGCGGCTCCCGAGCTGTGCAGGAGTACCCCGCGTGACCACCCCCACTGAGAACGAGCAGGGCATCTGGCTGACCCAGGAGGCCCACGACCGGCTGAAGGCCGAGCTCGACCAGTTGGTGGCCGGCCGGCCCGCCATGGCCGCCGAGATCAACGCCCGCCGCGAGGAGGGCGACCTCAAGGAGAACGGTGGCTACCACGCCGCCAAGGAGGAGCAGGGCAAGCAGGAGGGCCGGATCCGGCAGCTGACCGACCTGCTCCGCAAGGCGCGCGTGGGCGAGCCGCCGACGACGGCCACCACCGCCGAGCTCGGCACCGTCATCACCATCCGCTTCCAGGGCGACGACGAGACCGAGAAGTTCCTGCTCGGCTCCCGCGAGATCGCGGGCACCACGGACCTCGCCGTCTACTCGCCGGAGTCGGCGATGGGCTCGGCGATCCTCGGCGCGAAGCCGGGCACCTCGGTCACCTACCAGGCGCCCAACGGCCGCGACATCACCGTCGAGGTCGTCGCCGTCGAGCCGTTCGTCCCCTGACCCGGCCCCGCGTCGTGGCCCGCTCCCGGCGGGCGGAGAACACCGGCTTCGTCTGCGTGCACTGTGCCGCCGACGTCCCCGCGAACACCGACGGGCACTACCGCAACCACTGCCCGGTGTGCCTGTGGTCGCTGCACGTCGACGACCTGCCCGGCGACCGCGCCAGCGACTGCCGGCAGCCGATGCAGCCGATCGGCCTGGTGGAGAAGTCCGGCAAGGGCTGGCAGGTGGTGCACCGCTGCACGGCGTGCGGTCACCGCCAGCCCAACCGGCTCGTCCGCGACGGCGACGCCCCCGACGACCTGGACCTGGTCCTCTCGCTCCCCTGGTTGTAGGCCGCCGCTCCCGGGGCGTTCCTCGCGGTCCGGCGGTGCTGCAGGACCCCCGGAGGACGAGGAACGCCCCAGGAGCGGACGCGCTCAGGCGGGCGCCAGCCCGCGGCGGCGGAGCAGGGGTGCCGGGTCGGCGTCGCGTCCGCGGACGGCGCGGAAGGCCTCCAGCGGATCCACCGACCCGCCGCGGGACAGCAGCCGCTCGCGGAAGACGTCGCCGTTCTCCCGCCGCAGGCCCCCGTTCTCCCGGAACCACTCGACGGTGTCGGCGTCGAGCACCTCCGACCAGATGTAGGAGTAGTAACCCGCCGCGTAGCCGCCGGCGAAGACGTGCTGGAAGTACGTCGTCCGGTAGCGCGGCGGCACCAGGTCGGAGGCGACGCCGGCCGCCTCGAGCGCCCGCCGCTCGAACTCCGCCGGGTCGCCGATCTCGGTCTCCGGGGTGATCCGGTGCCAGGCCTGGTCCAGCAGCGTCGCGGCGAGGTACTCCAGCGTCGCGAACCCCTCGCCCCACAGCCGGGCGGCGTCGAGCGCCTCGACGGCGGACGACGGCAGCGGCTCCCCCGTCTCGACGTGCCGCGCGTAGTGCGCGAGCACCTCCGGCCACAGCGCCCACACCTCGTTGACCTGGCTCGGGAACTCGACGAAGTCCCGCGGCACCGCGGTCCCGGCGAAGCGCGGGTAGGTCACGGCGGAGCTCAGCCCGTGCAGCGCGTGGCCGAACTCGTGGAACAGCGTGTCGACCTCGTCGAGGGTCAGCAGCGTCGGCCGCCCCTCGGGCGCGCGGGCCACGTTGAGGTTGTTGACGACGACCGGCCGGGTGCCCAGCAGCCGCGACTGGGGGACGAACGAGCTCATCCACGCGCCGCCGCGCTTGCCCTCGCGCGCGGTGAAGTCGCCGAGGTAGAGGCCGACCGCCTCGCCGTCGGGACCGCTGACCTCCCACACGCGGACGTCGGGGTGGTAGCCGGCGAGGTCCGGGCGGGGGGTGAACCGGAAGCCGTAGAGCAGCTCCGCGGCGCGGAAGACGCCGTCGACGAGCACCCGGTCCAGCTCGAACCACGACCGCAGCGCGGCGGTGTCGACCGAGTACCGCTCCGCGCGCACCCGCTCGCTGTAGAAGGCCCAGTCCCAGGGCGCGAGCTCCGCGACGCCGTCGCGGGCGGCGACCTCGGCCAGCACCGCGGCCTCCGCCCGCGCGTTCGCCGTCGACGGGCCGACCATCGGGGTGAGCATCGCGTCGACGGCGGCGGTGCTGCCGGCGGTCTGGTCGGCGAGGACCAGGTCGGCGTGGGTGGCGAAGCCGAGCAGCCGGGCGCGCTCGGCCCGCACCCGGGCGATCCGGACGGCCACCGGCCCGTTGTCGTGCTCTCCGGACGACGCGCGGGTCACCGACGCCTCGAACACGCGGCGGCGCAGCTCCCGGTCCCGCAGCTTGGCCAGCACCGGCTGTCCGGTGGGCAGCAGCAGCGGCAGCACGTACCCGTCCAGGCCGCGGTCGGCGGCGGCGCGGGCGGCGGCGGCGACCTCCTCCTCGGACAGCCCGTCGAGCTCGGCGGCATCCGCGACCCGGACGGCGGCGGCCTCGGTGGCCAGCTGCAGGTTCTGCCCGAACTGCGTGGACAGCTCCGACAGCTCCCGGTTCAGCCCCGACAGCCGGGCGCGGCCGGCCTCGTCTAGCCGGGCGCCGGCCAGCACCCGGTCGAGGTGGTGCCGCTCCACCAGCCGGACCGCCTCGGGGTCCAGGTCCGCGGAGTGCCGGTCGGCGTGGACGGCGTCGACGCGGGCGAACAGCGCGGGGTCCAGCCGCAGCGCGTCGGCGTGCGCGGCCTCCAGCGGCGCGAGCTCGCGCTCGATCTCCCGCAGCCGCGGCGAGGACAGCGACGAGGACAGGTTGCCGAACACCGCCTCGGCCCGGCGCAGCAGCGCGCCGGAGCGCTCGAGGGCCTCGATCGTGTTCGCGAAGGTCGGCGGCTCGGCCGAGCCGGTGATCGCGGCGATCTCCGCGCGCTGCTCGGCCATCCCGGCCAGGACCGCCTCGCGGCAGTGCTCGAGGGTGATGTCGGCGAACGGCGGCAGCCCGTACGGCAGCGGCGACTCGGCGAACAGCGGGTTGTCAGCGGACACGGCGGGGGCGGACTCGGCGCTCATCGCCGTCCATCCTGCGCCGCCCCGGAGCGTCGGACACGGGTGGCCCGGAACCGGCGAGGTCCCGGGTCACCCGTGTCCAGGCATGACACCGCGGTCCTCCCGGACCGCACCGCGACCACGTGCCGTCCCGGCTGCCGCCGAGCCGGACCCGCCGCTCCTCGCGGAGGCCTCCGGCCCCCACGCGTCCCGGCGACGGCGGCTCCGCCGCCGGGACGAGCGCGCGGTTCAGCGGCTGGCGGTGCGCTGGTAGAGGCGGACCGACAGCGGCACGAACACCGCGAGGATGACCGCCGTCCAGATCAGCGTGTACAGCACCGGGTTCTGCAGCGGCCACGCGTCGGGCACCGGGTAGCCGGCGGGCACGTTGCCGAACAGCTCCCGCGCGGCCAGCGTCACCGAGGAGACGGGGTTCCACTCGGCGAAGGTGCGCAGCACCGCCGGGAAGGTCTCCAGCGGCACGAAGGTGTTGGCGATGAACGTCAGCGGGAAGATCACGATGAAGCTGGCGTTGTTCACCACCTCCGGCGTGCGGACCAGCAGCCCCACCACCGCCATCAGCCACGAGATCGCGTAGGCGAACACGAGCAGCACGAGGAACCCGCCCACCGCCTCGCCGATCGAGGAGTTGATCCGCCACCCGACCACCAGGCCGGTCAGCGCCATCACCGTGATCGAGATGACGTTGAGCCCGGAGTCGGCGATCGTGCGCCCGACCAGCACCGCCGACCGGGACATCGGCAGCGACCGGAACCGGTCGATCAGCCCCTTCTGCAGGTCCTCGGCGATGCTCGCGCCGGTGACGGTCGACCCGAAGACGACGGTCTGCGCGAAGATGCCCGGCAGCAGGAACTCCGCGTAGCTGATGCCCGGCGGCAGCCCGCCGATGGCGCCGCCGAACACGTAGCGGAACAGCACCACGAACATGATCGGCGACAGCGTCGCGAACACGATCAGGTCGGGCACCCGCTTGACCTTGATCAGGTTGCGCTTGGTGATGACGACGCTGTCGGACAGCGTCGCGGCCAGCGAGGTCATCGCACGCCTCCCGTGGGGACCGGCTCGGCCGGGGTCTCGTCGGTGGCGCCGGCGTCCCCGCCCTCGGCGGCGTGGCCGGTCAGCGCCAGGAACACGTCGTCGAGGTCGGGGCGGCGCAGCCCGACGTCGAAGATGTCGGCGGTGTGGCCGTCGAGCCGGCGCAGCGCGTCGGCCAGGACCTCCGCGCCGCCGCTGACCGGGATGCTCAGCCGGCGCGCCTGCTCGTCGACGTGCGGCTCGTCCACCGCCAGCGGCCGCAGCCGCGCGACCATCTCCGGCAGGGCGCCGGCGTCGGTGACCGCGAACTCCAGCCGCTGCCCGCCGACCTGCGCCTTGAGCTCGTCGGCCGTGCCGCGCGCGATCGCCCGGCCGCGGTCGATGACCACCATCCCGTCGGCCAGCCGGTCGGCCTCCTCCAGGTACTGGGTGGTGAGCAGGATCGTCGTCCCGCCGTCGGCGAGGTCGGCGATGAACTCCCACATCGCCAGCCGGCTGCGCGGGTCGAGCCCGGTGGTGGGCTCGTCGAGGAAGAGCACCCGCGGCCGGGCGATGAGCGAGGCGGCGATGTCCAGCCGCCGGCGCATGCCGCCGGAGTAGGTCTTCGCCGGCCGGTTCGCGGCGTCGGTGAGGTCGAACCGCTCGAGCAGCTCCCCCGCCCGGGCCCGCGACTCCCGCTTCCCCAGCCGGTACAGCCGGCCCACCATCTCCAGGTTCTCGAAGCCGGTCAGGTACTCGTCGACCGCGGCGTACTGCCCGGTCAGCCCGATGACCGAGCGCACCCGGTCCGGCTCCCGGACGACGTCGACGCCGGCCACCTGCGCGCGCCCGCCGTCGGGCTGCAGCAGCGTGGTCAGGATGCGGACGACGGTCGTCTTGCCCGCGCCGTTGGGCCCGAGCAGGCCGAGCACCGTGCCCTCGGGAACGGCGAGGTCCACCCCCGCCAGCGCCGTGTTCGACCCGAAGCGCTTCTGCAGTCCCTCGACGAGGATCGCGTCGTTCATGACAGGGAAACTAGGTGTGAGCACCGACACTTCCCGAGTCCTTTTCGCGACCCGCGAACGACCCGACGCCTGCTGTTCTCCCCCACGACACCTCTCCCTGTCCGACGGTCCCGGAGGGCAGACCGACGGACGCGGGAGAAGTGAGCGCTAGGCCTCCGAGACGGCGAAGCCGGCCTGCTCGAGCGCGCCGGCGACGGTCCGCGCGTGGTCCGGGCCGCGGGTCTCGAGGACGACGAACACCTCGACCTGCCCGAGGTCCAGGCGCGTCGCCGTCCGCTCGTGCTCGACCTCGAGGACGTTCGCGCCGGCCTCGGCCAGGACGGCGAGCACCGCGGCCAGCGACCCCGGCCGGTCGGGGACGGCCAGGCGCAGCCGCAGGTACCGGCCGGCGGCGGCCATGCCGTGCTGGACCACCTTCATCATCAGCACCGGGTCGACGTTGCCGCCGGACACCACGGCGACCACCGGCGGCCGGAACACCTCCGGCTCGGCCATCACGGCCGCGACCGCGGCCACCCCGGCCGGCTCGACGACGAGCTTGGCCCGCTCCAGGCAGAACAGCAGCGCGCGGGAGAGGTCCTCCTCCCCCACCGTGCGCACGTCGTCGACCAGGTCGCGGACGTGCGCGAGGGTGAGGTCGCTGGGCGCGCCGACGGCGATCCCGTCGGCCATCGTGGACACCCCGGTCAGCGCCACCGGCCGCCCGGCGGCCAGCGACCCGGGGAAGGCGGCGGCCCCCGCCGCCTGCACCGCCACGACCCGCGCCTCGGGCCGCCGTGCCCGCACCGCGGCGGCCACCCCGGACACCAGCCCGCCGCCGCCGGTGCAGACGACGACGGTGGCGACGTCGGGGCACTGCTCGAGCAGCTCCAGCCCGACCGTCCCCTGCCCGGCGATGACGTCGGGGTGGTCAAAGGGGTGGATGAACACCGCCCCGGTCGCCCCGGCGTGCTCGACGGCGGCCGCCAGCGCCGCGGTCAGGTCGACCCCGACCAGGCGCGCGTCGGCGCCGTAGCCACGGGTGGCGGCGACCTTCGGCAGCGGCGCGGACTCGGGCATGAACACCGTGGCGCGGACACCGAGCATCCGGGCGGCCAGCGCCACCCCCTGCGCGTGGTTGCCGGCGCTGGCCGCGACGACCCCGCGGGCCCGCTCCTCCGCGGTCAGCCGGGACAGCCGCACGTAGGCGCCGCGGAACTTGAACGAGCCGGTGTGCTGCAGGTTCTCGCACTTGAGGTGCACCGGACCGCCGACCCGCTCGGCCAGCGCCCGCGAGTGCTCCAGCGGCGTGCGCCGGGCGACCCCGTCGAGCAGCCCGGCGGCGGCGGCGACGTCGGCTCCGGTGACCAGCTCCGCTCCCATGCCCCGATCCTCGCAGGGAGCGCGATCCCGACCCGGCCGACGCAGCGGCTCCCGCATCGTGCCTGGTCGTCGTACCGTGGCTGAGGTGACGGACGTCGCCCCAGCGCAGACCCCACCCGCACCCACGACCCTCGGCGAGCTCCGTGCCAGCGGAGCCGTCGCCCGGCCGGTCAAGGCCGAGATCCGCGCCAACCTGCTCGCCCGCCTGGGCGCCGGCGAGCCCACCCTCCCGGGCATCGTCGGCTTCGAGGACACCGTCGTCCCCGAGGTCGAGCGGGCCCTCATCGCCGGCCACGACCTCGTCCTGCTGGGCGAGCGCGGCCAGGGCAAGACCCGCCTCATCCGCACCCTCGTCGGCCTGCTCGACGAGTGGACGCCGGTCCTCGCCGGCAGCGAGCTCAACGAGCACCCGCTGCAGCCGATCAGCGTGTGGGCGCACCGTCAGATCGCCGAGCACGGCGACGCCACCCCGGTCGGCTGGCTGCACCGCAGCGAGCGCTTCGGCGAGAAGCTGGCCACCCCCGACACCAGCGTGGGCGACCTCATCGGCGACGTCGACCCGATCAAGGTGGCCGAGGGCCGCACGCTGGGCGACCCCGAGACGGTCCACTACGGCCTGGTCCCGCGCACCAACCGCGGCATCTTCAGCGTCAACGAGCTGCCCGACCTCGCCGAGCGGATCCAGGTCGCGCTGCTCAACGTGCTCGAGGAGCGCGACATCCAGATCCGCGGCTACCGCGTGCGGCTGCCGCTGGACCTGCTGCTCGTGGCCAGCGCCAACCCGGAGGACTACACCAACCGCGGGCGGATCATCACCCCGCTCAAGGACCGCTTCGGCGCCGAGGTGCGCACCCACTACCCGCTCGAGCTCGCCGACGAGATCCGCCTGCTGGACCAGGAGGCACGGACCAGCGGCCTCGGCGCCCCCAGCGGGCACGACGCGTTCGACGCCCCCGTCGTCCCCCAGCACCTGGTCGAGATCGTCGCCCGGTTCACCCGGCTGGTCCGCGAGTCCAGCCACGTCGACCAGCGATCCGGCGTCAGCGCCCGGTTCGCGATCGCCGGGCTGGAGACGGTGGCCGCCTCCGCCGTCCGCCGTGCCGCGATCGCCGGGGAGACCCGGCCGGTGGCCCGGGTGGTCGACCTGCCGGGGGTCGTCCCGGCCAGCCGCGGCAAGGTCGAGTTCGCCGACGCCGGCAGCGACCCCGACGACGACCGGGAGGTGGAGGTGCTGGAGCACCTGCTGCGGCAGGCGACCGCGCAGACCTTCCGGGCCCGGTGCGGCGGGCTGGACCTGACCGGCCTGCAGGAGCACTTCACCGGCGGCGAGACCGTCGAGTCCGGCGAGCTGGTGCCGGGCGCGGCGCTGCTGGGCCAGCTGGGCACCATCCCGCGGCTGGCCGAGCTGCTGGGCCGCCTCGGCGTGCCGGAGGGCGAGGAGTCCGCCGAGCAGGCGGCCGCCGCGGTCGAGTTCGCCCTCGAGGGGCTCTACCTCACCCGCCGGCTGGCCAAGGACACCGACGGCACCCGCACGGTGTACGGGGCCTGACGGTGGCGCGCCCACGCCCCGGCAGGGGGTACCGGTACGGCCGCTGGCGGGGCGGGCCCGACCCGCTGGCCCCGCCCTACGACCTGGGCAGCGCCGTCGACGAGATCGGCGACTCGGTGCTCGGCGGGAGCGGCGTCCGCGAGGCGCTGCGGGAGCTGCTGCGCCGCGGCATGGACGGCCGGCGCGGGCTCGACGAGCTGCGCCGCTCGGTGCGGGAGCGGCTGCGGCAGGCCCGCACCGCGGGCCGGATGGACGGCACGCTGCAGGAGGTCCGCGAGCTGCTCGACCGGGCGCTCGCGGCCGAGCGCCGGGAGCTGTTCCCCGACCCCGACGACCTGGCCCGGCTCAAGGAGGCCGAGCTCGACGCGCTGCCGCAGGACACCGCGGGCGCGGTCCGGGCGCTCAAGGAGTACGACTGGGCCTCGGCCGAGGCCCGGCAGACCTACGACCAGATCCAGGACCTGCTGCGGCGGGAGGTGCTCGACAGCTCCTTCGCCAACATGAAGCAGGCGCTGCAGAACGCCACCGAGCAGGACGTGCAGGCGGTCAAGGACATGGTCGCCGACCTGTCGCAGCTGGTGGACGCGCACAACCGCGGTGAGGACACCGAGGAGCGCTTCCGCGAGTTCATGGAGAAGCACGGGCAGTTCTTCCCCGACGACCCCCAGTCGGTGGACGAGCTGATCGACTCCCTCGCCCGCCGGGCCGCCGCGCAGGAGCGGATGATGGCCGGCCTGTCGCCCGAGCAGCGGGCGGAGCTGGCCGACCTGATGGCGCAGACCATGTCCGACCTGGGGCTGGCCAGCGAGATGGCCCACCTGCAGGACGCGCTGCGCCAGGCCCGTCCCGACCTGCCCTGGGGCCAGCGCGGCCAGGTGCCCGACGGCGAGCAGGGCCTGGGCCTCGGCGACGCCACCAGCGCCGTCGCGGAGCTGGCCGACCTCGAGGCGCTGTCCAACCAGCTCTCGCAGGGCTACGCCGGCGCCTCGCTGGCCGACGTCGACGAGGAGCTGCTGGAGCAGGCGCTGGGCCGCGAGGCCGTCGACGACCTCGCGGCGCTGCGGCAGATGGAGCGCGAGCTGGAGCGGCAGGGCTACCTCAACCGCTCCGACGGCAAGCTGGAGCTCTCGCCGAAGGCGGTGCGCCGGCTGGGCGCCACCGCGCTGCGGCGGGTGTTCGCCAAGCTCGACGCCACCGGCCGCGGCGAGCACGACGTCGCCGACGCCGGCGCCGCCGGGGAGCTCACCGGCAGCTCGCGGGAGTGGCAGTTCGGCGACGAGCAGCCGCTCGACGTCGTCCGCACGGTCCGCAACGCCGTGCTGCGCACCGCCGGCGACCCGCACGGGGACGGCGACCGCCGGGTCCGCATCGCCGTCGAGGACTTCGAGGTCGTGGAGACCGAGCGGCGCACCGGCGCCGCGGTCGCGCTGCTGGTCGACCTGTCCTACTCGATGGCGCTGCGCGGCACGTGGGGGGCGGCCAAGTCGACGGCGATGGCGCTGCACTCGCTGGTGACCACCCGCTTCCCGCAGGACGCGATCCAGATCATCGGGTTCTCGTCGACCGCGCAGGTGCTCAAGCCCGAGACGCTGGCCGAGCTGAGCGTCGACACGCTGCAGGGCACCAACCTGCAGCACGGGCTGATCCTCGCCCGCCGGTTCCTGGCCCGGCACCGGGACGCGGAGCCGGTGGTCCTCGTGGTCACCGACGGCGAGCCGACGGCGCACCTGGAGGAGGACGGCACGCCGTACTTCTGCTGGCCGCCGATGCCCGAGACGATCGCCCGGACCGTCGCCGAGGTGGAGCGGGTGGCCCGGTCCGGCGCGACGCTCAACGTGTTCGCGCTCGACCCCGAGCCGGGGCTGGTGCACTTCGTCCACGACATCACCGCGCGCGCCGGCGGCCGGGTCTTCACGCCCGACAGCGAGCGGCTCGGCGAGTACGTCGTCGCGGACTACCTGCGCACCCGTCGGGGACGCCGGGCCCGCTGAGGGGAGGGGTCGCCGCGAGCCCCGGGCCCGCGGCGGCCCCTCCCGGACCGGTGGGCGGCCACCGGCCCTCAGCGGCGGCGCAGCACCCGGCCGTCGGGGAGGGTGCGACCGCTCAGGAGCGCGACCAGCGGGCCGCTGTCCGCGCGGACGACCTCACCGTCGCCCCGGCTCCACGCGGTGTCGGCGGCCTCGAGGCGGACACCGGTCAGGTCGAGCCCGAAGACGGCGCCGTCCGCGGCGGCGAGCCGGTCGAGGACGGCGACCACGGCCCCGGCCGGTGCGACCGGCGGCCGCCCGAGCGCGACGGTCACGTCCAGGGAGTGGATGACGGCGTGGCTCAGGGCCCCGGCCGCGCCACCGCCCGGCGGCTGCCACCCGTGCAGGACCGGCGAGCGCAGGGCGTCCAGCAGCTCGGCTGCCGGCAGGGAGGCGTCGCGGTCCGCCACGGTGTCGGAGAGCCGGGCGAAGTCCCCGCCCGCGGCCGCCATCTCGGCCCCGAACTGCTCGGCCGACAGCCGCGCGGGCATCGTCACGTGCGCCACCACGTGCCGGACCCGCCAGCCCGCGCACAGCGAGGGGGCGTCCCAGGTGCCGGCCGGCCCGGAGGCCAGCAGGTCCGCCAGGCCGTCGTACGTCTGCCCCACCCAGGACCGGAGGTCGTGCGCGTCCACCTCGTGCAGGCTCTCCGCCATCTCGTCCCCTTCTCTCGTCCGGCTGGTCAGGGTGCCGGGTCACGGGCGCCCAGGGGTGGACGCCCCGCGGCGGAGGAACTCATCGGTCCTGGCCCGGACGAGGCTGGGCCGCTGGGCGCCGGGGGCGGCCGCGGTCGGTCGGCTGCTCGTCGGCGGCGCACGTGCGTGGGTCCGGGGCGCCGCGTTGCGCCGGGCAGCCGGTGACCGGGCGCCGGCCCCTCCCGGCCGCGGTCCACGCTCGGTGCTCGCCCGATAGCGTGGCGCCGTGTCCCGATCGACCCGGCTCCTCCGCGCCGGCCTGCTCACCGCGGCCGGCGCCCTGCTGATCGCCGGCTGCGGAGGCGGCGGGGACGACTCGTCCGCGGCGTCGAGGCCACCCCGGTCGTGACGCAGCTGAGCGCCGCCCTCGAGGCGACCGAGACCCGGGGCGTCGCGGCCCTGCCGCCCTGCTCGACCAGGCCGTCACCGCGTTCGACGGCGTGACCGTCCCCGGGGAGGTCGCCGCCGACCGGCAGGCGGTCCACGACGGGCTCGCGCGGCTGCGCGCCCAGGTCGGCGCCATCGACCCGGACAGCCCGGACGCCGACGGGCGGGTGGACGGCGCCGTCACCGCCGTCGAGGGCTCGGCGGCCGGACCGGCGCTGTCGCGCGTCGGGGCCCACCACGACCGGAACTGCGGCTCCGGGGCCGCGCCCACGAGGTGACCGTCACGGTCGAGGAGGTCGGCGTCGACGTCGTCCTGCCGCTGCGCAGCGCCCTCCTGCGCGACGGCGGCCCGGCCGCGATGCCCGGCGACGACGACCCCGCGACCGTGCACCTCGCGGCCCGGACCGCCGACGGGCGGGTGGTCGGCGTCGTCCGGCTGTCGCCCGCTCCCTGCCCGTGGCAGCCGGCCCGGGCGCCGTGGCAGCTGCGCGGCATGGCCACCGACCCCGCCGTGCGGGGCACCGGGGCCGGCCGCGCGCTGGTCGCGGCCGGCCGGGAGCTGCTCGCCGCGCGGGACGCGGACCTGCTGTGGTGCGACGCCCGCGTCCCCGCGGCCGGCTTCTACGAGCGGATGAGCTTCCGCGTGGTGACCGCGCCGTTCGACGTCGCGGGCACCGGCCCGCACGTCGGCATGCTCACCCCACTCGGAGCGGGTGGGCGCCGCTCGAGCTGATCCCGGGGATGCGTCCGGCGCGGAAGGCGTCGACGAACAGCCGGTGGTCCTCCTGCGTCTGCCGCGCGTAGGAGTGCGCGAAGTCGACCAGGTCGGCGACGAACTCCTCCCGCCGGCCGCCGACCATCGCCGACACCGCGTCCTCGGTCTGGAAGTCGACCAGCGTGTGGTCGCTGTCGACGTCCCCGACGCAGTGCATCTTCGCCGTCGCCCGGCCCAGCTGGGCCACGACCGGGGCGATCTCCTCGGGCTCGGTGAGGTCCTCCCAGTCCAGGTCCACCTCGTAGGGCGAGAGCTCCTGGACGACGAACCCGACGCCGTCGATCTCGGTGTGGCCGAGGAACTGCGAGGCGTTGGCCTGCAGCGCCCGCTGGCTGACCGCGGTGCGGTGCCCGTGGTGCTCGAAGTAGGAGCGGATCCGCTCGTCGCGGACGATCCGGCTGGGCGCGGCCACGTTGCCCTGCTTGAGCGACAGGACGACGTCGTTCTCCAGCGCCTGGTCGTAGCCCTCGAGCAGCACGTTGTAGGCGGGCAGGCCGGCGCTGCCGATGCCGAACCCGCCCGTGCCGATGACGTCCTTGACGTCGTAGGCGACGTCGCGGCGGCGCACCGGCGGGACGACGGTCTCCCGCCAGCGGTCCAGCGCTGCGAGCACCCGGTCGCGCTCGGCGTCCTCGAGCCGGCGGGTGCGGCCGCCGTCGGCGAACCGCCGCTGGTAGGTCTCGACGACGGTCGTGCGGTCGAGCAGCGCGGCCCGCGTGCGGGTGGTCGTCTCGAGGATCGCCTCGCGGACGGCGCCCTCGGTGTTCGCGGCGGTCAGCGCGAACGAGCGGTCGTCGTCGGAGCGGCGGAACGCCTCCACCTGGTCCAGGTAGGCGCCGAGGTAGGTGCCGACCAGCTCCCCGATCACGTCGTCGCCCAGGGCCTTGCGCCACGCCAGCAGCGCGAAGCTGGCGGCGAACCGGCGCAGGTCCCAGGTGACCGAGCCGACGTAGGCCTCGTCGAAGTCGTTGACGTCGAACACGATCCGCCCGGCGCCGTCCATGTAGGTGCCGAAGTTCTCCGCGTGCAGGTCGCCCTGGATCCACACCCGGCTGGTCCGCTCGTCGCACCAGGGGTCCTCGAGGCGGTCCATGTCGGCGTAGAAGAGGCAGGCGCTGCCTCGGTAGAACGCGAAGGGGTCGGCGGCCATCTTGCGGAACTTGGTGCGGAAGGCGTCGGCGTCGACGGCCATCAGCTCGGAGAAGGCCTCGACCAGGACGTCGACGATCAGCTGCGAGCGGTCACCGGGAGTTCGATCGGGGGCCACCCGTCGGGGGGATTCGGACACGGGGCGCACCGTAGGGGCCGACTAGCCTGCAGGACAGACGGTTGCGCGGCGCGACGGGCGGGGTGGCGGTGACGAGGGCGAGCAGGGCGCGACGGCTGGCGGCCGGCGCCGCCTACGGCGGCACCGGGCTGGGCCTGGCCGGGGCCGGGCTGCTCGGGCTGCTCCGCCTCCAGGCCCTCGCGGCCCGCCGCCGGGTGGAGGCGCGGACGTCGAAGCAGGACCCGCCCTCCGGCGACGGCGTCTACGGCCGGGGCCGCGGCAAGCCGATCGTGTTCACCGTGCTCGGCGACTCCAGCGCCGTCGGCCTGGGCGTCACGCGCGCCACGGAGACCCCCGGCGTGCTGCTCGCCGCCGCGCTGACCGAGCTCGCCGAGCGCCCTGTGCGGCTGGTCCGGCTGGCCGTCTCCGGCGCCGAGTCCTGCGAGCTGGACCCGCAGGTCGAGGCCGCGCTGGTCCAGCGGCCCGACGTCGCGCTGATCATGATCGGCGCCAACGACGTCACCACCCGCACCCGGCCGTCGGTGTCGGTGCGCCACCTGGCCGACGCGGTGCGGCGGCTGCGCGAGGCGGGCGCGCAGGTCGTCGTCGGCACCTGCCCCGACCTCGGGACGATCCGGCCGATCGGGCAGCCGCTGCGGCTGCTGGCCCGGCGGTGGAGCCGGCAGCTGGCCGCGGCGCAGACGATCGCCGTCGTGGAGGCCGGCGGGCGGACGGTGTCGCTCGGCTCGGTGCTCGGGCCGAGCTTCGCCCAGGACCGCTCGCTGTTCAGCGTCGACGAGTTCCACCCCAGCGCGGCCGGCTACGCGCAGGCCGCCGCGGTCATCCTCCCCGCGCTCGCCGACGCCATCGGCGTCTGGCCCGCCCGGGCCGAGCGCGGCCGGCTGCGCCGCACCTCGGTGCGCCCGGTGGCCCAGGCGGCGGCGCGGGCCGCCGGGCGCCCGGGCACCGAGGTGCGGGCCACCGAGGTCCGCGGCTCGGGCACCGGGCCGCTGGGCCCCTGGGCCCGGCTGCTGCGCCGCCGGCCCAGCGAGCTGCCCACGCCCGAGGAGGCCGGCCAGGCCAGGGAGGCGTCGGTCGGCTGAACGCCGCGTGACCTGCAACACAGCGGCGTCCTGTTCCGGGCGCACCCGCGACCGGCCGCGTACCCGGGGGTAGTTTCCGGGGTGACCCGACACCCGGCACCCCCGGCCGGGAGCCCCTCACCGTGGAGGACCCCATGCCCGAAGCCGTCATCGTCGCGACCGCGCGCTCCCCCATCGGGCGCGCGTTCAAGGGGTCGCTCAAGGACCTGCGCCCCGACGACCTGACCGCCACCATCGTCCGCGCGGCGCTGGACAAGGTCCCCGCCCTGGACCCGACCGACATCGACGACCTGATCCTCGGCTGCGGCCTGCCCGGCGGCGAGCAGGGCCACAACATGGGCCGCGTCGTCAGCGTGCTCCTCGGCATGGACCACCTGCCGGGCACCACGATCACCCGCTACTGCTCGTCGTCGCTGCAGACGACCCGCATGGCCATGCACGCGATCAAGGCCGGCGAGGGCGACGTCTTCATCTCCGCCGGCGTCGAGATGGTCTCCCGCTTCGTGAAGGGCAACAGCGACTCGCTGCCCGACACCCACAACCCGGTCTTCACCGACGCCGAGGCGCGCGTGGCCAAGACCGCCGAGAGCGGCGCCGACTCGTGGACCGACCCGCGGGAGAACGGCGAGATCCCCGACATCTACATCGCCATGGGGCAGACCGCCGAGAACCTGGCGCTGCTCAAGGACGTCTCCCGCCAGGAGATGGACGAGTTCGCGGTCCGCAGCCAGAACCTGGCCGAGAAGGCCATCGCCGAGGGCTTCTGGGAGCGGGAGATCACCCCGGTCACCACCCCCGACGGCACCGTCGTCAGCAAGGACGACGGCCCGCGTCCCGGCACCACCCTCGAGGGCATTTCCGGCCTCAAGCCGGTCTTCCGCCCCGACGGCCGGGTCACCGCCGGCAACGCCTGCCCGCTCAACGACGGCGCCGCCGCGGTCGTGGTCATGAGCGACACCAAGGCCCGCGACCTCGGCCTCACCCCGCTGGCCCGCATCGTCTCCACCGCGGTGACCGGCCTGTCGCCGGAGATCATGGGCTACGGCCCGGTCGACGCCTCGAAGCTGGCGCTGCAGCGGGCGGGCATGACCATCGACGACATGGACCTCGTCGAGATCAACGAGGCCTTCGCCGCGCAGGTCATCCCGAGCTACCGGGACCTGGGCATCGACATCGACAAGCTGAACGTGCACGGCGGCGCGATCGCCGTCGGTCACCCCTTCGGCATGACCGGCGCCCGCATCACCGGCACGCTGCTCAACGGCCTGCAGACCACGGACGGCACCTTCGGCCTGGAGACCATGTGCGTCGGTGGCGGCATGGGCATGGCGATGGTGCTGGAGCGCCTCTCCTGAGCCGCTCCCGGCACGCCACGGCGGCCCGGTCCCCTCGGGGGGCCGGGCCGCCGTCGTCCCCGGCGCGGGATCAGCCGCGCAGCGGCCGGAAGGCGGCGCGGACCTCGGTCGCGAACAGCTCGGGCTCCTCCCAGGCGGCGAAGTGCCCGCCCCGGTCGACCTCGTTGAAGTAGGTGAGAGTCGGGTAGGACCGCTCGACCCAGCTGCGCGGGGCGCGCCAGATCTCACCCGGGAACGTGGTGAAGCCGGTCGGGACCGCGACCGGTGGGGGCGTCTGGCCGGCCGCCGCGGCGGCGGGGGCGTCCGGTCCGTAGCTCTCCCAGTAGGACCGGGCCGACGACGCGCCGGTGCCGGTCAGCCAGTACGTCGTGACGTTGTCCAGCACGTGGTCGCGGGTGAGGTTGCCGGTGGGCTGCCCGTCGGTGAAGGCGCGGGCGATCTTGTAGTAGGAGTCCGTGTCGTGGTCGAGCATCCAGGCCGCCAGCGCGACCGGTGAGTCGAGCAGGGCGTAGCCGATCGTCTGCGGCCGGGTGGCCTGCTCGAGGAAGTAGGCGAAGCCGCTGGTCCGGAACGTCTCGACCGCGGCGGCGGCCTCGCGCTCCTGCTCGGTGTCGGTCGGCTGGGGACCGGCCAGCGCGGTCACCAGCAGGTTGAGGTGGATGCCGAGCAGCCCCTCGGGCGCCTGCCGGCCCATCGCGTCGGTGACCCCGGCACCCACGTCGCCGCCCTGGGCCACGTAGCGGGTGTAGCCGAGGCGGCGCATCAGCTCGGCCCAGGCGCGCCCGACGCGGGCGACGTCCCAGCCCAGCTCCCGCGGCTCGGCGGAGAAGCCGTAGCCGGGCAGGGACGGCAGCACGAGGTGGAAGGCGTCCTCGGCGCGGCCGCCGTACGCGGTCGGGTCGGTGAGCGGGCCGACGGTCTCGAGCAGCTCGACGACCGAGCCCGGCCAGCCGTGCGTCATGACCAGCGGCAGCGCGTCCTCGTGCCGCGAGCGCACGTGCAGGAAGTGGACCTCCACCCCGTCGATCTCGGTGGCGGCCTGCGGCAGCGCGTTGATCCGCGCCTCGCACGCGCGCCAGTCGTAGTCGGTGAGCCAGTGGCGCACGAGGGCCTGCACCGTCGCCAGCTGCACGCCCTGCGACCGGTCCGCGACCAGCTCCGCGGAGGGCCACCGCGTCGCGGCGACGCGCCGGCGCAGGTCGAGCAGGTCCGCCTCGGGGACGGCGATCCGGAACGGGCGGATGGCGGTGGGGTCGGCTCCGGCGGCGGTCCGCGGCGGGGGCACGGCCCCGGGGACGGAGACGGTGGTCGGGTCGGTGGGAGCGGACATCCGGGCCTCCTGGCGCGGGCTGGGGGTGGACCCGCTCGCGGGCCCTCCCCACCCCAGCGCCGTCCGGCCGCCCCCGCATCGTCCGTGGCGGACGATCCGGCGTCGTCCGGCCCGGCAGACGCCGGTGGCCCGGCCCCTTGAGGGGGACCGGGCCACCGGGACGTGCTGCGGGTCAGTTGTCCTGGAAGTAGGACAGCAGCCGCAGGATCTCCAGGTACAGCCAGACGACCGTGACGAGCAGGCCGAAGGCGATGTACCAGGCGAACTTGGCCGGGGCGCCGCGGCGGATCGCCTGGTCGGCCATGTCGAAGTCGAGCAGCAGCGAGAAGGCCGCCACACCGATCACGACGAGGCTGAAGACGATGGCCAGCGGGCCGCCGTCACGCAGGCCCAGGCCGCCCGGGACGAAGAACGACACGAGCAGGTTGACCAGGACCAGGGCCAGGACGCCGAACAGGGCGCCGACGATCCAGCGGGTCAGCTTGGGGGTGACCCGGATGGCGCCGGTCTTGTAGACGACGAGCATGCCGGCGAAGACACCGAAGGTGCCGATCACCGCCTGGATCACGATCCCGGGGTAGACCGTGTTGAAGGCCTCGCTGATGGCGCCGAGCGCGACACCGTAGAGCGCGCCGTAGGCCAGCGTCGCCGCCGGGTTGGCGATCTGCTTGAAGCTGATCACCAGGCCCAGGACGAAGGCCACGAGCACCGCGGGCAGCGCCAGGCCCCACGCGGCCTGGCCGGGCAGCGCCCAGACGGCGGCGGCGGCCAGGACGGTGACGAGGAACGACAGGCCCGTCTTCTGGACGACGTCGTCCATCGTCATGTAGCGGGTGGCCGGCGGCCCGTACGGCCCGGCGGGGGCCGGGGCGCCGTAGCCCTGGGGCGCGCCGTAGCCCTGCGGGGCGCCGTAGCCCTGGGGCGCGCCGTACTGCTGGCCGTGGGGCTGGCCGTACTGCTGCTGACCGGGAGCGGCGTAGCCCTGCTGGCCGTACTGCTGGCCGTAGCCGGGAGCGCCGTAGCCCTGGCCGTACGGCTGGCCACCGCCGGACGCGGCGTTGGCGAAGCCCCGGCCGAAGACCGGGTTGGAGCTGGGCATCGTCATCTCCTCGAGGTGACTGGTCGGTCGGTGGGCTGCTACCTCGCACCCCACTCGGTTCCTACAACGCCGCAGGTGGCCTGCGCGTTCCTGACCCTGCCAGTACCCCCGACCGGGTGGGAAGACGCGCCGGGGGCGCGACACCGTGCGGTGCCGCGCCCCCGGGTCGTGCGGGGAGGTGGAGGTCAGGCCTCGACCCCGCCGTGGTCGTGGTCGTGGTCGTGGTCCGGCGAGAGGCCGCCACCGCCGGCCTTCTGCTCCGGGGTCACCCGGAACTGGCGGTCGGTCGGGTCCTCCTCGAACGTGCCACCCGGCACCGGCCGGCCGGCCACGCCGTTCACCCGGGACGTGTCGTAGCCCAGGGTCAGCACCGAGTAGGCGATGGCGTCGGAGTTCGTCTCGAGTGCCTTCGGGTCGACGTTGTCGATCGTGTCCCCGGCCTGGTGGTAGTTCGGGTCGTAGGCGACCCCGGCGGTACCGCCGTACAGCGGCACCTGGTACGCCTGCTTGAGGACCTCGGCGCCGGTGAACAGGCCACCGGAGGGGATGCCGTTCTCGATGAACGCCTGGTAGTCGCTGCGGCCGCTGAACTCGCTGCCCTCGTACCACAGGCCCTGCGCCTCGAAGTAGTCCTCGAGGACGTACTCGATCTGGGCCGAGCCCTCGGGGACCGTCACCGGCGCCCGGAAGTCCGACTGGTCGCCGTCGTAGACGAACCGGGCGAAGTTCGGCGAGCCGACCATGTCGAAGTTCAGGTACAGCCCGATGTCGGCCTTCTGCTGGTCACTCAGCTGCGAGACGTAGTGCTCGGAGCCGAGCAGGCCGAGCTCCTCGGCGCCCCACCAGGCGAACCGGATGGTGTTCTCCGGCTTCAGCTTGGTGATGTTCTCGGCGACCTCGAGGATCGCCGCGCTGCCGGAGCCGTTGTCGTTGATGCCCGGGCCCGCGAGCACGGAGTCGAGGTGCGCACCGGCCATGACCACGTTGTCCGAGGTGCGGCCGGGCAGTTCGGCGACGACGTTGTAGGTGTCGCGGATCTCGCTCTCCGCGTCGACGGTCAGGTCGACGGTCGTGCCCGCGGCGGCGAGCTCCTGGCCCAGGGCCGTGGGGACGCCGATGACCGGGATGGTGATCCCGGGAGCGCCCAGGGTGCCGTTGAGCGGGCCGGCCGTGTTGTTGAAGACGATGACCGCGGAAGCCCCGGCGGCCTCAGCGTTCTGCGCCTTGACGGCGAAGGCGCAGCCGCCCCGCTGGACGAGGGCCACCGACTCGGCTGCGAGGCCGGCGAAGTCCGTGGCCTCGCAGCCGCTGCCCAGACCCGTGCCGGCGAGGTCGACCGGGGCGACGACGCCGTCGTCGACCGTGCCCGGGCCGGTGTAGGTCATCGGCGCGTAGTCGGTGCCCACCGTGTACGTCGTCGCCGTGGGCGCGACGCGGCTGAACGAGCTCTCACCCAGCCGGAAGAACGGGAACTCGAACCCCTGGACGTGGACGGTGTAGCCGACCGCCTCCAGCCGCTCCTCCACGTAGTCGACCGAGGCGTCGTAGCCCGCGGTGCCCGAGGCGCGGTTGCCGCCGTTGGCGTCGGCGATCGCCTGGAACGCCTCGAGGTGCTCCGTGACGCCCTCGAGCGTGACGCACTCGGTCAGCTTGGCGACGGTGTTGTTGGTGCGGGTCTCGCAGCCGCCGGCGGCACCGGCGGGCAGCGCGGCGACCACGCTCCCGGCCAGCGCGATGGCGCCGGCACTGCCGATCACGGCGAGCCGCGACCGGCGGGACGGGTGGACCTGGGTCATGGACGACGTCCCCTCGAACGTAGGGTGTGAGCTCCGTTGCTCAGGGTCACCTTGTCAAGACGGTCACGGGGGACGTCAACCCCTGGATTTCCTCGCCCGCATGCGCTATGGGGCCGGAAGAACTGCGGGTGCGGACCGGTGCCCCCGGTGGGACTCGAACCCACACTGCGACCCTTTTAAGGGGCCTGCCTCTGCCGATTGGGCCACGGGGGCGGGCGCGCTGCGGACGGCTGCCCGGTGCCGCCCAGCCTAGGGCGGCCCTCCGGCCGTGCTCCGGCTCAGCCGGTCCCGGCGAGCTCCGTGGCCCGGGACAGGACGGCGTCCAGCATCGGCTCGGTCAGCCGGCCGGTGAACGTGTTCTGCTGGCTGACGTGGTAGCTGCCGAGCAGGGTCAGCGGCCCGCGCGGCCCCTGCAGCGCCACCTCCACGCCGTGGCCGAACGCCGGCCGCGGGCGGGGCAGGACGTACCCCGCCCCGGCGAGGACCGGCCACAGCGCCGTCCAGCCGAACCCGCCGAGGACGACGACCACCCGCAGGTCGGGCAGCAGCGCCAGCTCGCGGGCCAGCCACGGCGAGCAGGTGTCGCGTTCGGCCGGCGTCGGCGCGTTGTCCGGGGGCGCGCAGCGGACCGCGGCGGCCACCCGCACGCCGGTGAGCTCGAGGCCGTCCCCGACGTGCGTCGACGTCGGCTGGCTCGCCAGGCCCGCCCGCCACAGCGCGGCGAAGATCCAGTCGCCGCTGCGGTCGCCGGTGAAGACCCGCCCGGTGCGGTTGCCGCCGTGCGCGGCCGGCGCCAGCCCGACGACGGCGATCCGCGCGTCGGCCGGGCCCAGGCCGGGCACCGGGCGGCCCCAGTAGTCCTGGTCGCGGAAGGACGCGCGCTTGACCCGGGCGACCTCCTCGCGCCAGGTCACCAGGCGCGGGCAGGCCCGGCAGCCCGAGATCCGGGCGTCCAGGACGGCGAGGTCGCGGGCCGCGCGCGCCGACCGGGCCACCCCCGCCGGCGTCCGCGTGACCGGGAACCCCTGCGCGTCGACCGCCACCCGCCCAGTGGACCACCCGCCCGGGGGCGCGCGGAGCGCGGGGGCGCCAGGCATGATCACCCCATGGCCCGCAAGCAGAAGGCGCCGCTGACCTGGAAGCTCCTCGGCACGGGGACGGCCACCGTGTCGGGCATCGCCGTCCGCAAGCTCACCGACGCCGCCTGGTACGCGGCCCGCGGCACGACCCCGCCGAAGAACCCGGCCGCGCCCGGTGTCTCCTGGCCGGACGCGCTCGCCTGGGCCGCGTTCTCCGGGCTGGCGGTCGCGGCCGGCCGGCTGCTGGCCGCCCGCGGCGCGGCCACGGCCTACCAGCAGCTGACCGGCAAGCTGCCGCCCGGCCTCAACGAGGCCGGCTGACGGTCACCCCCGGGCGAGCCGCAGCGCGATGCCGTCGAGGATGTCGTGCTCGCTGACGACGACCTCGTCGAGCGCGAACGCGTCCATGACCACCCGCAGCACCAGCGCGCCGGCGCCGATGACGTCGACCCGCCCGGGGTGCATGACCGGGTACGCGGCCCGGCGTTCGCGGGTGGCGGTCAGCAGCCCGGCGGTGACCGAGCGGACCGCCGAGACCGGGACGCGCGAGCCGTGGATGGCCTCGGCGTCGTAGGCGGGCAGCCGCAGCGCGAGGGCGGCCACCGTGGTCACCGAGCCGGCCAGGCCGACCAGCGTGACCGCCTCCTCCACCGGCACCGCCGCGGCCACCTCGGCCAGCGCCGCGCGGATGTCGGCCTCGCTGGCGCCGATCTCGTCCGCCGTCGGCGGGTCGCCGTGCAGGTGCCGCTCGGTCAGCCGCACGCAGCCGACGTCGACGGAGCGGGCGGCGCGCACCCCGGAGGCGTCGCCGAGGACGAACTCGGTCGACCCGCCGCCGATGTCGACCACCAGGTAGGGCGGGCGCGGCGGCGGGCCGCCGTGCGCGGCGGCCGCGGCGGCGAGGGAGGCGGTGGCGCCGAGGAAGGACAGTCGCGCCTCCTCGTCGCCCGGGACGACGTCCGGCGGACGGCCGAGCGTGGCCAGCACCATCGCCTCGAAGTCCGCGCGGTTGGCGGCGTCGCGGGTGGCACTGGTGGCCACCATCCGCACCGCGGTGGCGCCGAGGTCGCGGGCCTGCGCGGCGTACTCGGCGAGCACCACCCGGGTGCGCTCGATCGCCTCGGGGGCGAGCCGGCCGGTGGCGTCCACGCCCTGGCCCAGCCGCACGACCTCCATGCGGCGCAGCAGGTCGGTGTGCGCGCCCTCGGGCGGCACGTCGGCGACGAGCAGGCGGATGGAGTTGGTGCCGCAGTCGATCGCGGCCACCCGGGTCACGGCCGCTCCTCCGGCTGCGCGCAGGGGCCGGCGGCCCACCACTCCCCCATCCCGGCCACCGCGCGGTCGCCGATCGGGTTGACGCCGGGCCCCGCGGCCAGCGCGTGGCCGGCCAGGGCGTGCAGGCACTTGACCCGGTCGGGCATGCCGCCGGCGGTGTTGCGGGTGGGCAGCTCGCCGAGGGCGTCGCGCTCGGCCAGGTAGGCCTCGTGCGCCGCCCGGTAGGCCGCGGCGAGGTCGGCGTCGGTGCCGAGGTCGGCCTGCCACTCGCGCATGCGCCCGGTGGACTCCAGCCGGCTGGCGGCCGCCGACGCCCGCGGGCAGGTCAGGTAGTACAGCGTGGGGAACGGCGTGCCGTCCTCCAGCCGCGGCGAGGTCTGGACGACGTCGGGCTGGCCGCACGGGCAGCGGTGCGCGACCGCCCGCACGGCGCGCGGCGGCCGGCCCAGCTGCCGGGCGACGACCTCGCGCTCCTCCGGCGTGATCGGCTCGTGCACCCGGCGTCCCGGGGTGGTCGGGGTGGTCACCAGGGAAGTCTGCGGCAGCGGCTCGACGGGCCCGACGGCGCCCCTCAGCCGTCGGCGTCGGCCACCGAGCCGAGCAGCTCCTCGTACCAGGGCCGCGGCGCGGCGTCGACGGCGTCGGGCAGCGTGCCGGCGTCGCCCTCGGCCGCCTCGCCGTCGACCACGACGACGAGCCGGTCGCCGGGCAGCACGTAGGCCAGCCGCTCGCGGGCCTCGCGGGCGGTCCACGCCGGGTCGGCCTGCCGCTCGAGCTCGGCCTGCAGGTCGGCGATGCGCTCGTCGTAGGCGGTGCTCTCCGCGGCCAGCCGGGCGATCTCGGCACGGCCGTCCAGCCACTGCCGCACCGGTCCGGCCAGCGTGAGCGACAGCAGCAGGAGCAGCCCGACGAACACCACGGTCCGGCCGGTGAACAGCGGCCGGCGCGCCGCCGCGGGACGCGCGGGCGTCCGCGGCGGCGTGCGCCGGCCGGGGCGGCGGGCCTCGGGACGGCTGCCGGCGCCCGACCGCGTCCCGGCCGGGACCGGCCGCGACGCCGCGTGCGACAGCGGGCGGCCGGTCGAGCGCCGCCGCCCCGAACCGGCGCTCACCGGGTCAGGAGGTCCGCAGGCGCGGGAAGGCCGCCGCGCCGGCGTAGCGCGCGGCGTCGTCGAGCTCCTCCTCGATGCGCAGCAGCTGGTTGTACTTCGCCACCCGCTCGCTGCGCGCCGGCGCGCCGGTCTTGATCTGCCCGCAGTCGGTGGCGACGGCGAGGTCGGCGATCGTGGTGTCCTCGGTCTCGCCCGAGCGGTGGCTCATCATGCAGCGGTAGCCGTTGCGGTGCGCCAGGTTCACCGCGTCGAGGGTCTCGGTCAGGGTGCCGATCTGGTTGACCTTGACCAGCAGCGCGTTCGCGGCCCCGCGCTCGATCCCGTCGGCGAGGCGGGCCGGGTTGGTGACGAACAGGTCGTCGCCGACGATCTGCACGCGGTCACCGAGGGCGGCGGTCATGGCGACCCAGCCGTCCCAGTCCTCCTCCGACAGCGGGTCCTCGATGGAGACCACCGGGTAGGCGTCGACGAGCTCGCGGTAGTAGTCGACGAGGTACTCCGCAGAGCGGGTCTGCCCCTCGAAGTCGTAGCCGCCCTCGCCGTGGAACTCGGTGGCGGCGACGTCGAGGGCGAAGGCGATGTCGGTGCCCAGGGAGTAGCCGGCCTTCTCCACCGCCTCGGCGATGAGGTCGAGCGCGGCCCGGTTGGTCGGCAGGTCGGGCGCGAAGCCGCCCTCGTCACCGAGGCCGGTGGACAGGCCGCGGCCCTTCAGCACCGACTTGAGCGCGTGGTAGGTCTCCGTGCCCACGGCCAGCGCCTCGGCGAAGGTCGCCGCCCCGATCGGGGCGATCATGAACTCCTGCACGTCGACGTTGCTGTCGGCGTGGGCGCCGCCGTTGAGGATGTTCATCATCGGCACCGGCAGCAGGTGGGACGACGGCCCGCCGACGTAGCGGAACAGCGGCAGGCCGGTGGACTCGGCGGCGGCGCGGGCGACGGCGAGGCTGACGCCGAGGATCGCGTTGGCGCCCAGCCGCGACTTGTCCGGGGTGCCGTCGAGGTCGAGCAGGCGCTGGTCGACCAGCCGCTGCTCGGTGGCCTCGTAGCCGACCAGCTCGGGGCCGATGACGTCGAGGACGCCGTCGACGGCCTTGGTGACGCCCTTGCCGCCGTAGCGGTCGTCCCCGTCGCGCAGCTCCACCGCCTCGAAGGCGCCGGTGGAGGCGCCGCTCGGGACCGCGGCCCGCGCGATCGTCCCGTCGTCGAGGGCGACCTCGACCTCCACGGTGGGGTTACCGCGCGAGTCCAGGATCTCCCGCGCGCCTACGGCATCGATGCTCGGCACGGTGAGCAGCCTAGCGAGGCGGGCGGGGTTCACCCGGGACGCGTGGTCCCCGGGACTCCGGTAACGGAGCGGTCACGGTGCGGCCTCGGCGGAACCGATCCGGCGATAACCTCGTCGTGGCGGGCGTCTTCCCCACGTCTGCGCCGTCGGAGGACCCGATGACCGAGCGCCAGCAGCAGCGACCCCCCGGGTACGGCGCCGGAGCCGCGCCGACACCACCCCCCGTGGACGTGGCCGCGGAGGCGGCTCCCTCCGTCCTCGGGTTCGCGCCGGACCCCGCCGAGGACGACGACGAGGACGTCGAGCCGGTCCCGGACGGCACGACGGTGGCCGGGGTGGCGGCCGGCCCCGGCCGGCTGGCCTACGTGCGGCGCCCCGACGTCGTCGGCGGGGTGCTCCTGCTGCTGGCCGGCGTGGCCGACGGGGCCAGCGTGTGGCTGCCGTGGGAACGGGGGGAGGAGACCACCGGGCTGCACCTGGTGGTGCGCGCCGTCGACGCGGCCCGGGAGGGGGTCGACGAGCTCGGGCGCACCGGCCTGTGGCAGCCGGCGGCGGTGGCGCTCGGCGGTGCGGTGCTCGTCGTCCTCGGGCTCCTGCTGCTCCGCCCCGCGCGCGGCCACCGGGTGTCCGGGGTGCTGGCGCTGGGGGTCGCGCTGGCCGTGGCCGCCGCGGTCGTCGCACGCCTGGTGGACGCCGGCTGGGACGTCCACCGGCTCGGGCCGGGCGTCTGGTGCGCCGCCGCGGTCGCCGGGCTGGGCGTGCTCGGCGCGCTGAAGGCCATGCTCACCGCGCCACGGGTCACCACCGCGCCGGCCGAGCGACTCCCCGTCGGCTAGCCGCGGCGGCGGGCCTCGGCGTCGAGCTCGCCGGCGTAGCGGCGGACCGCCTCGCGCAGCGCGTCCTCGGCGTCCCAGCCGCGCTGCGCGGCCGCGGCGACCACGGCCAGCAGCCGCTCCCCGAGCTCCTCCGGCGACGTCGAGCCCAGCTCGGCCGGCTCCGGCGTCGGGAACCCGGCCCGGGCGGCCCGCCGCACCAGCGCCGTCCCCCACGCGGTGGCCGGCTGCGAGCGCGAGACGCCCTCGGTGGGCGAGCGCCGCTGCTTCTCCGCCTTCTTGATCTCCTCCCAGCCCGCCTCGACGCCGGCCACGTCGCGGGGACCGGCGTCGCCGAACACGTGCGGGTGCCGGCGGACCAGCTTCTCGACCAGGTCGCGGGCCACGTCGTCGACGTCGAAGCGCCGGTCCGGGCCGGCCTCGGCGGCGACGCGGGCGTGGAAGACGACCTGCAGCAGCACGTCGCCGAGCTCCTCGCGCATCGCGACCGGATCGTCGTCGACGATGGCGTCGTAGGCCTCGTGCGCCTCCTCGAGGAGGTAGCCGCGCAGCGAGGAGTGGGTCTGCTCGGCGTCCCAGGGGCAGCCGCCGGGCGAGCGCAGCCGGTCCATCACCGCGACGACGTCGAGCAGGTGGGCGCCGGGCGGCTCGGGGGCGCCGTCGACGACCGGCCGCCCGGCCACGTCCTCCCCCGGGGCCGCGAGGCAGGCGACGTCGCAGTCCAGGCCGGCCGCGTCGGCGGCGTCGGCGACCTGCCACCCGGCGGCGCGCAGCACGTCCGCGGTGGCCGCGGCACCGGGCAGCGCGGCGATCCGGCGCCCGGCCAGCGCGGCCCAGCCGGCCGGGCCGAGCAGGCCGGGCAGCCGCGGGCTGACCGTGACGACGACGGCCGGGGGCACCGGGTCAGCCCTCGCCGGTGGTGGGGGCCGCGGCACCGGCGTCGTCGAGCAGGTCGACCACGCCGCCCTCCGCCTCCTGCACCACGTCCTGGTCACCGAACTCGCCGTAGCGCGGGTTGACGGTGACGCCGACGTCGTCGCGGACCTCGTCGACCACCGCCGCCCCGGCCTCCTCGGCGCCCTGCGCGGCCTCGTCCTCCAGCTGCGGCCGGACCTCCTCGAACGACGGCGTCGTCCGCTGCCCGACGAAGGCGACCACCACGCCGGGCACGTCGCCGACGGTGACGCTGAAGCCGGTGTTCGGCGGGGCGGCGGCCACGCCCTCGGCCAGCGGCGCGGGGACGTCGGCGGTGCCGGTCGGCTGCAGCGCGGGCAGGGTGATCTCGCCCGGGTACCGCGCCGCGACCGCCGGGTACGAGGCGGGCGCGGCGGCCAGCTCGGCGACGACGGCGTCGGCGGTGGCCTGGTCGGGGACGGCGAAGTAGCCGAGCTCCACCTGCTCCAGGCCGGCGCGGACCTCCTCGTACCGGGCGCGCAGCGCGGCCTCGTCGGTCCCGGGGTCCTCACCGGCGGCGACACCGAGCTCCCGGCGCAGCAGCTGCTGGCGGGCGCTCTCCCGGATGTCCTCGCGCGAGTAGCCCTGCGAGGCGGCCTGCGCGTAGAGCTCCTCCACGTCGCGGCCGGCCAGCGCGGTCTCGATGAACGCGCCGACCTCGGCGTCGCCGACCTCGACGTCGCTGCGCCGGGCCGCCTCGGCGTAGAGCTCCTGGCGCACGAGCAGGGTGAGCACCTGGCGGGTGTAGTCGGTGCCGCCGCCCCCGACGGCCTCGGCGATCGCGGGGTCGGCCAGCCGCTCGTCGACGGCGGCCTGCAGCTCGGCCACGGTCACCTGCTGGTCCCCGACGTAGGCGGCGACGTTGGGCGAGGTCCGGCAGCCGGTCACCGTGACGGCGGCGGCCACGAGCCCGAGGACGACGGCGGCGGGACGGCGGGTGCGCACCCGGGCAGGCTGCCACATGGGGTGTGACGGTCGTCGCAGGCGCCGCCTCAGGCGGCGACCGGCTGCTCGACGACCGCCTTCAGCAGCGAGTGCAGGTGCTCGAGCAGCGCGACGTCGCGGAGCGGGGTGCGCCGGTCGGGGCCGACCGGGACCTTGAGCGACACCGTCTGGACGGCGGACTTGTAGGTGGCGCCGTCGGCCAGCCGGGCCAGCCGCATCTGCTGCGACTCCCGCAGCGGCACCGGCGAGACCCGGATGGCGCGGCCCTGCAGCGACACCTCGGTGATGCCCAGCGCCCGCATCGCCGCGCGGAAGCGGGCGACCGCGAGCAGGTTGAGCACCGGCGCCGGCGGGGCGCCGTACCGGTCGGTGAGCTCGTCGAGCACCGCCTGCGCCTGGTCGTCGTCCTGCACCGAGGCGACCTTGCGGTAGGCCTCCATCCGCAGCCGCTCGCCGGGCACGTAGTCGTGCGGCAGGTGGGCGTCGACCGGCAGGTCCACCCGCACCTCGAGCGGCTCGGCCGGCGCCTCCTCGCCGCCGACCTGCGCCTTGTAGTCGGCCACCGCCTCGCCGACCAGCCGCACGTAGAGGTCGAAGCCGACCCCGGCGATGTGCCCGGACTGCTCGCCGCCGAGCAGGTTGCCCGCGCCGCGGATCTCCAGGTCCTTCATCGCCACGGCCATGCCGGCGCCGAGGTCGGTGTTGTGCGCGATGGTGGTCAGCCGGTCGACCGAGGTCTCGGTCAGCGGCCGCGACGGGTCGTAGGTGAAGTAGGCGTACGCACGCTCGCGGCCACGCCCCACCCGGCCGCGGATCTGGTGCAGCTGGGAGAGGCCGAAGGTGTCGGCGCGGTCGACGATCAGGGTGTTGGCGTTGGGGATGTCCAGGCCGGACTCGACGATCGTCGTCGCGACCAGGACGTCGTACTCCTTCTCCCAGAAGCCGACCATGATCCGCTCGAGCTCGTGCTCCTTCATCTGGCCGTGGCCGACGGCGACGCGGGCCTCGGGCACCAGCCGGCGGATCTTCGCCGCGGCCTTGTCGATCGACTGCACCCGGTTGTGGATGACGAACACCTGGCCGTCGCGCAGCAGCTCGCGGCGGATCGCGGCGGCCATCTGCTTGTCGTCCCACGCGCCCACGTAGGTGAGCACCGGGTGCCGCTCCTCCGGGGGCGTGAGGATCGTCGACATCTCGCGGATGCCGGTCAGGCTCATCTCCAGCGTGCGCGGGATCGGGGTGGCCGACATCGACAGGACGTCGACCGCCGTCCGCATCGTCTTCAGGTACTCCTTGTGCTCGACGCCGAAGCGCTGCTCCTCGTCGACGACGACCAGCCCGAGGTCCTTCCAGCGGGTGGTCGGCTGCAGCAGCCGGTGGGTGCCGACGAGCACGTCCACCTCGCCGCGGGCCAGCTCCTCGAGGATCTGCCGGGTCTCGGCGTCGGACTGGAAGCGGGAGAGCACCTTCACCGTCACCGGGAACTGGGCGAACCGCTCGGAGAAGGTCTTGAAGTGCTGGTTGGCCAGCAGCGTCGTCGGCACCAGGACGGCGACCTGCTTGCCGTCCTGCACCGCCTTGAACGCGGCGCGGACGGCGATCTCGGTCTTCCCGTAGCCGACGTCGCCGCAGATGATCCGGTCCATCGGGACCGGGTTCTGCATGTCCGCCTTGACCTCGTCGATCGCGGCGAGCTGGTCGGGGGTCTCCTGGAACGGGAAGGCGTCCTCGAGCTCGCGCTGCCAGACCGTGTCGGGGCCGAAGGCGTGCCCCGAGGTCGCCATCCGGGCGGAGTAGAGCCGGATGAGCTCGGCGGCGATCTGCTTGACCGCCCGGCGGGCCTGGCCCTTGGTCTTCGCCCAGTCGGCGCCGCCGAGCTTGGACAGCGCCGGCTGCTCGCCGCCGACGTAGCGGGTGAGCTGGTCGAGGGAGTCGGTGGGCACGAACAGCCGGTCCGGCGGCTGGTTCCGCTTGCCGGGCGCGTACTCGACGATCAGGTAGTCGCGCTGGCCGCCGTGCACGGTGCGGCTGACCATCTCGACGTAGCGGCCGATGCCGTGCTGCTCGTGGACGACGAGGTCGCCGGGCTGCAGCTGCACCAGGTCGACGGCGTTGCGGCGGCGCGCGGGCATCTTCACCGCGTCGCGCATGGTGGTGCCGCGCTGGCCGGTGAGGTCGTGCTCGGTGACCAGCGCCAGCCCCACGCCGGGCAGCGCGAAGCCGGACTCCAGGCTGCCCTGGGTGATCGAGGTCAGGTTCGCCTCGGGCGCGGACTCGATGCCGGGCACCAGCCGCACGCCGAGGTCGGCGGCGCCGAACTGGTCGGCGGCGCGCTGCGCGGGGCCGGGGCCGGCGAAGGTGACGACGACCCGCCAGCCGTCGCGGGTCCAGCCGCGCAGCGTCTCGACGGCGCGGTCGAGGTCGCCGGAGAAGCGCTCGACGGTGCCCGCCTGCAGGGTCACCGACGACTCGTCGTCGACGTCCAGCGTGAACGCGCCGGTGGTCCACCACGGCAGGCCGCGGCCCCGGGCGGCGGCCTCGACGTCGGCCAGCTCGCGGAACGACGACGCGCCCAGGTCCAGCGGCGCCTCGCCGGCCTCGGCGGCGGTGGCCCAGGACGCGGCGAGGAACTCCTCGGCGGTGCGCACCAGGTCGGCGGCCCGGCTGCGGACCCGCTCGGGGTCGGCGACGAGCACGTGGGTGCCGGCGGGCAGCAGGTCGGTGAGCAGCTGCAGCTGCCCCTCGACCAGCGCGGGGGTCAGCGACTCCATGCCCTCGACGGCGATGCCCTCGGCGAGCTTGCCGAGCAGCTCGGCCAGGCCCGGGTGCTGCGCGGCGAGCTCGGCGGCGCGGGCGCGGACGGCGTCGGTGAGCAGCAGCTCTCGGCACGGCGGCGCCCACAGCCGCTCGGGCCGCTCGTCGAGGGAGCGCTGGTCGGCGGCGGAGAAGTAGCGCAGCTCGTCGACCTCGTCGCCCCAGAACTCCACGCGGACCGGGTGCGGCTCGGTGGGCGGGAAGACGTCGAGCAGGCCGCCGCGGACGGCGAACTCGCCGCGCTTCTCGACCAGCTCCACGCGGGTGTAGGCGGCGTCGGACAGCGCGCGGGCGACGTCGTCGAGCTCGGCGGTGCCGCCGGCCTTCAGCTCGACCGGCACGAGGTCGCCGAGGCCGGGGGCCAGCGGCTGCAGCACGCTGCGCACCGGTGCGACCAGCACGTCGATGCCGGTGTCGCCGGGGTGGGTCAGCTCGCGCAGCACGGCCAGCCGGCGGCCGACGGTGTCCGCCCGCGGGGACAGCCGCTCGTGCGGCAGCGTCTCCCAGGACGGGAAGGTCTCCACGCGGCGGTCGGGCAGGAAGCAGCGCAGCACGTCCGCGGCGGCGTCGGCGTCCCGCTCGCCGGCGGTGACCAGCAGCACCGGGACGCCGGCACCCGGCTCCCGCGCGGCCAGGGCGGCGGCGACGAGCGGCTGCACCGGCGGCGGTGCGGTCACGGCGAGCTCGGCGGACCCGGCCGCGGCCACCACGCGCGCGACGCCGGGATCGGTGAGGACGACGTCGAGCACGCCGCGCAGACTCACGGGGGTCTTCCTCCTGGGTGGACGGCCCGCTCCGTGCCGCCGGGTGCGGCGCAGGCCCGGCATCCCAGGCTAGACCGCGGCGGGGACACCCGCCGGGGCCGGACCGGGACTACCGGACGGGCGCCAGCAGGCCCGCGGCCCGGAGGTCGGCCGCGGCGCGGCGCAGGCCCGCGAAGTCGGTGCCGGCGACGGAGGCGACGTCGAGCAGCGACGTGGCGCCGTCGGAGTACCCGAGCACCCACAGCATCGCCATGACGGCGTCGGTGGCCTGCTTCCCGCCGGTGCTCGGGTACAGGCCCCGCTTGCCCAGCTGCGGCTCGCCGAAGGGGCTGAGGTTCTCGAAGCAGTCGTCGTTCTCCAGGACGTCGAGGACCTCGAGCACGGCCGCGTAGGACCCGGCCAGCTCCGCCGGCCGCACGAAGGCCAGGTCGTCGGCGGAGGTGTGGTACTCGGGGTACTCACCGTGCGGGGTGCGCGACAGCCGCCCGACGGGCAGGTCGAAGCCGACGGCGTTGTACTGCCGCTCGTCGTACCCGTAGGGCGAGTAGCCGCGCACCTCGCCGCCGTGCCGGGTGACCACGTGCGCGGCGGCGCGGTCGACGGCGCGCGTCCCGCGGCGGGTGCGCTTGTAGACGAGGGGGCCGGGACCGCCCAGGCCGGTGAGGACCAGCCCGTGCCGGATGCGGGGCAGCACGTCGGCGTTGCGGCTGAGCCAGGTGATCGACCCGATCGTGCCGGGGGCGAACAGGAAGCGGTACGTGAGCCGCCGGGAGGGCAGGGCCGCGAGCGTGCGGGCCAGCTCCGTCGCGACGGCGATCCCGGAGAGGTTGTCGTTGGCCAGCGAGGGGTGGCACACGTGCGCGCTGAGCACGACCTCGTCGGGGCTCTCCCCCGGCAGGACCAGCTCGCCCCAGGTCAGCTCCCCCGGCGCCAGGGTCGTGTCGACGACGACGTCGTACGGGCCGTCGTCCATCGCCCGCAACTGGTCGTCGGCGAGGCAGAAGCCCCAGTCCCGGCTGTAGTACGTGGTCCGGTAGGGGATCCACGCCGGGCGGTCGGGCAGCGTGTGCAGGTGGGGGCGGAGCTCGTCGAGCGTCATCGTGGCGCGCACCGGGGCGCTGTAGCTCACCAGGTGCAGGTTGTGCCGGCGGAAGTCGACCACCCGCCGGCCGGACCGGTCGGCGACGTAGGCGTCACGGACGTTCCACTCGTCGGGGACGGTCCAGTCGAACGCCTGCGTGCCCGACGGGACGCCGTGCCGCTGGAGGTCCAGGGACTCCGCGAGGACGTCGAGGGTGGCCCGGACGCCGTCGCCGGTGATGCTGCGGCAGATCGGGTGGAGCCGTCGCATCGCCGCGTGCATGCCCTCCCCCAGCGCGGCGAGGTCCCGCTCGCCGGAGCGGAGGGCGTCCACCTCGTCCGCGAGGGTCACCGCGCCCTCGTGCGGAGCAGGTCGTCGAGCACCCCGGCGGCGCGCAGCCGGTTCACGCGGTGCAGCCGCACGTAGCGCTCGCCGTCGAAGTCCTCGGCGGTCAGGCCGATCCGGCCCATGTCCGCCGCGAGCTCCTCGATGCCGTCGGGCACGGTCCACTGCGGGCGGAAGGTGGGCAGCCGCTCCTTGATCTTGGTGAAGTCGACCCGGTAGTCCCGCCTGTCCGCCCCGGCGCCCTCGGCGAAGGTGACCGGCGCGTCGAAGACCTCGGCGACGGCGGTGGCGACGTCGCGGATCTGCACGACGTCCTCGTCGCGGCCGACGTTGAACGCCTGGTCGTGGACGGCCTCCCGCGGGGCCTCGAGCACCGCGAGGAACGCCTGCGCGATGTCCCGCACGTGCACCAGCGGCCGCCACGGGCTGCCGTCGCTCTGCAGCCGGACCTCGCCCCGGGTGAACGCCGTCCCGGTGAGGTTGTTGACGACGATGTCCGCGCGCAGCCGCGGGGAGGACCCGTAGGCGGTGGCGTTGCGCAGGTGGGTCGGGCTGAAGTCGTCGTCGGCGAGCGCGCTGATCTCCCGCTCGGCGCGCACCTTGCTCTCGCCGTAGGGGGTCACGGGGTTGAACGGGCTGTCCTCGGTGACGGCGCCGTCCCCGGCCGCGCCGTAGAGCGAGCAGGACGAGGAGAACAGGAAGCGCGGCACGCCCGCCGCCTTGGCCGCGCGGGCCATGCGGGCGGCGCCCGCGGCGTTGACGGAGTAGGTCGCCTCCGGGTTGAGGTGCCCCACCGGGTCGTTGGATATCGCCGCGAGGTGCACCACCGCGTCGAGGCCGGTGAGGTCGCCGGGGGTGACGTCGCGGACGTCGCCGGTGCGGGAGGGGTACCCCTGCGGCGGGGTCCCGAAGTCGCAGCCGTCGTACCAGCCGGCGTCGAGGCCCTGCACCTCGTGCCCCGCCTCCTGCAGGAGCGGCACGAGCACCGCCCCGACGTACCCGCGGTCGCCGGTCACCAGGACACGCATCAGAACCCACCCCCGGGTCGTCGGGCCGCCGGTCCGGTCAGCTGCCGGGGAGCGGCGTACCTGCGCAGCGCCGGGGCCACCGGGCGCCCGCGCAGCAGCCCCTCGGTGGACCCGGCGGCGAGCGCCTTGGCGTACACGGTCAGCGACTCGCCGACCGCCTCGACCGTCCGGTCGACGTCGTCGTCGGTGTGCGCGGCCGAGATGACGAACGACTGCCCCAGGACGCCGCGCTGCAGCATCTCCTGGAGGAACAGCGTCCGGAACTCCTGCGAGGGCCGCCCGCCGGCGTCGCGGGTCACGAACACCAGGCACGACGGCCGGCCGACGACGGTGAAGGCGTCCGCGACCCCCAGCGCGGCCGCGGCGGCGTTCGCGCCGTCGGCGAGCCGGCGGCCCTGGCGCTCCATGACGGCCACGACGTCGCGCTGCTCGTACGCCTCGGCCACCGCGAGCCAGGCCGCCAGGCCGGTGGTCTCCGGGCCGTGCGTGGTGGAGAGGAGGAAGGCGCGGGCGGCGCCGGTGCGCAGTCCGCCGAGCTCCATGAGCTCCCGCTTCCCGGCCAGCGCCGACACCGCGAAGCCGTTGCCCAGCGCCTTGCCCCACGTGGACAGGTCCGGGGTGACGCCGTAGACCGCCTGCGCTCCGCCGCGCGACCAGCGCATGCCGGTGATGATCTCGTCGAAGACCAGGACGCACCCGTGGTGGTCGGCCAGGGTGCGCAGGCCCTCCAGAAAACCGGGCGAGGGCTCGGCCGTGCCGGTGGCGGCCTCGAGGAGCACGCAGGCGATCCGGCCGGGGTGCTCGTCGAGCACCCGTCCGAGGGAGCCGAGGTCGTCGTAGTCGAACCCGACGGTGAGGTCCCGCTGGGCGCCCGGGATGCCGGCGTCCATCTCGGTGGTGCCGATGAACCAGTCGTCGGTGGAGAAGAACGGCTGCGTCCGGCACACGGCCACCAGGTCCCGGCCGGTGGCCGCCCGCGCCAGCTTGACCGCCGCCGTCGTCGCGTCCGAGCCGTTCTTGGCGAACTTGACCATGTCGGCGCCCGGCACCTGCGCGAGGAACCGCTCGGCCGCCCGCAGCTCGTGGACCGACGGCCGGCTGAAGCTGACCCCCGCCCGCGCCGCGGCCGTCACGGCCTCGACGACGGGCGGGTAGGCGTGCCCGAGCGTCACCGACCGCAGCCCCATCCCGTACTCGACGTACCGGTTGCCGTCGACGTCCAGCACGTGCGCGCCCTCGCCGGAGGCGATGACCGGCGCCATGCCCTCGGGGTACTGGTCGGAGCCGCGGGCGTAGGTGTGCGCCCCGCCGGGGACGAGCTCGTGCAGGCGCGCCTGCATCGCCGTCGACCGGGCGAAGGACCGGTCGACGCGGGGTGCAGAGGTCATCGTGCGCTCCCCCCGTCGAGGCCGAGCAACAGCTTGTCGCAGACGAAGCCCTCGGCGTAGCGGTTCCGGCTCTCCATCCCGCGCAGCCGCATGACGCCGGTGAACAGCTCGCCGTCCCACCAGTCCCGCCCCGCCTGCGAGGGGAAGCACTCCTGGAGCAGCTCCACCTTGCGGCGCGCGTCGTCGTCGGTCAGGTGCACGTAGACGTCCGGCGAGCGGGAGTCCCCGTCCCACTTCGGGATCTCGTAGTGCAGCACCAGCGCGTCGCGCCAGGCGGTGCGCACGAGCCCGCCCAGGAGGCGGTGGTCCTGGTGGGCGTCGTCGGCGCGGGGCGCCAGGACGACGTCCGGCCGCGCCTCCGCCGCCGCCTCCTCCAGTGCCTCCTTCACCGCGCCCCAGTGGGCCGGCAGCCGCCCGTCGGGGAGGTCGAGCACGCGGACGCCGGCGCCGGGGAAGAACCGGGGCAGGGCCGCCTCGGCCTCCTTCCGGCGGTCGGGGGTGCCAGTCACGACCAGCCCGCTGACGGTCGTCCCGGGCCGGCGCGCGAGTGCCAGGAGGGTGCCGCCGCAGCCGATCTCGACGTCGTCCGGGTGCGCGCCCACGCACAGGACGTCGAGCCGGCCCGTCGGCGGGAGCAGACCGATCACGGGGCGACCGGACCGCGCCGGGGACGCCGGGCGGCCGGGTCAGCGGGTGGCGGCGACACTGGGCTCCCCCACCAGGACGGGCACCACCGGCGGCCCCGGCTCCACGGGACGGTCCCGCCACACGGCCCATGGGCTGATGCCGTTGCGGTACTGCTCCTCCAGCGCCGACCGCTCCTTGAGGGTGTCCATCGGCGCCCAGAAGCCGTCGTAGGGCGTGGCGCACAGCTTCCCGTCGGCCGCGGCGCGCACGAACCCGTCCATCACCAGGTCGTCGCCCTCGTCGAGGTAGTCGAAGATCCCCTGCCGGAGGATGAAGTAGCCCCCGTTGATGCGCATGGACATGTCCGCGACCGGCACCAGCCCGGTCACCCGGTCCTCCCCGGACAGCTGGACGACGTGGAAGGAGTCCTGCGGCTTGACCGCCAGCAGGTTGGCCACGGCGTCCTTGGTCTCGAAGCCGGCGATCAGGTCGTTCATCGGGGCGTCGGTGAGCACGTCGCCGTAGTTGGCGAGGAAGACCTCGTCGCCCTCCAGGTGCGGGCGCACCCGACGCAGCCGCTCACCGATCGCCGTGGAGACACCCGTGTCGATGAAGGTGATCGTCCACTCGCTGATGTCGGTGGCCAGCATCTCCACGTGCCGGCCGCCCTTGGTGAGCACGAAGTCGTTGGAGCTGGTCTCGCGGTAGTCCAGGAAGTAGTCCTTGACCGCGGAGGCGCCGTAGCCCAGGCAGAGGATGAACTCCGTGTGCCCGAAGTGTGCGTAGTAGCGCATCACGTGCCACAGCACCGGACGGCTGCCGATGGGCATCATCGGCTTGGGCAGGGACTCCGGTCCGGTCCGGATCCGCATGCCCAGACCGCCGCAGAAGATGACGACCTTCACGGGGTGCCTCCCTCGGGTGTCCGCAGGACCTCCAGCCGGGGCAGCGCCACGACGAGACGCCCGCCCCAGGAGCGGACGTGGCGCAGCTGCTCGGAGATCTCGTCCCTGAGGTTCCAGGGCATGATCAGGACGTAGTCGGGCCGGGCGTCGTCCAGTCGCTCCGGCGGGTGGATCGGGATGTGCGTCCCCGGCAGGAACCGGCCCTGCTTGAAGGGGTTGCGGTCGACGGCGAACGCGATCAGGTCGGAGCGGACGCCGCAGTGGTTGAGCAGCGTGTTGCCCTTCCCCGGCGCGCCGTAGGCGACCACCGTCTCGCCCCGGCGGGAGCGCTCCACGAGGAACTCGACGAGGTCGTTGCGGACCCGGGCGACCGCCTGCGCGAATCCGGCGTGGCCCTCGAGGGTGTGCAGGCCCGCGGCCTCCTCGGCGGCCAGCACCGCGGCCACGGCGTCGCTGGGCGCGTGCGCCCGCTCTGCCGGCATCGACCAGGTGCGCAGCGAGCCGCCGTGCGTCGGCAGCTCGTCGACGTCGACGACCGTCAGCCCCGCCTCCGCGAGCACCCGCTGGGTGGTCAGGAGCGAGAGGTACGAGTAGTGCTCGTGGTAGATCGTGTCGTACTCGTTGCCCTCGATCAGCCGCGCGAGGTGCGGGATCTCGATGGTGACGGTGCCGCCGTCGGCCACCAGCGCCCGCAGCCCCCTCGCGAAGTCCACGATGTCGGGCACGTGGGCGAAGACGTTGTTCGCCACCACGAGGTCGGCGGCCCCGTGCCGGGCGGCGACGTCGCGGCCGGTCGCCTCGCCGAGGAAGGTCACCTCGGTCGGGACCCCCTTCTCGACCGCCGCCTCGGCGACGTTGGCCGCGGGCTCGATGCCCAGCGCGCGGATCCCCCGCTGGACGACGTGCTGCAGGAGGTAGCCGTCGTTGCTCGCCACCTCGACGACGAACGAGTCCTCGCCCAGGCCCAGCCGCTCGACCGCCTCCTCGACGTAGGCCTTGGCGTGCGCGACCCACGAGTCGCTGTAGGAGGAGAAGTAGGCGTAGTGGCTGAAGATGTCGCCGGCGTCGATGTAGGCGGGGAGCTGGACCAGCAGGCACTGCCCGCACACGCGCACGTGCAGCGGGTAGAACGCCTCGGCGGCGTCGAGCTGGTCGGCGGTCAGGTAGCTCTCGCAGGGCGGGGACATCCCCAGGTCGACGAAGGTGTGCGTGAGCTCGGCCCCGCACAGCCGGCAGCGCGGCGCGCTCACGACCGGGACCTCGACGCCCGGCGGGACCGGTGCCATGCTCGCTGGCCATGCGCTGGGCCCCCACCCGCATCGCCGGCGTCGTCGAGTTCACGCCCGAGCCGCACGCCGACGACCGCGGCTTCTTCAGCCGGACCTTCGACGCCGACGTGGCGCGCGAGGCCGGCATCGACCCCGACGGCTTCGTGCAGGACAGCATGTCCCGCTCGCACCGCGGGGTGGTCCGCGGCCTGCACGTCCGCGTGGGCGACGGCGAGAGCAAGCTGGTGCGCTGCTCCTCGGGCCGCGTCTTCGACGTCGTCGTGGACCTGCGCCCGGGCTCCCCGACGTACCTCGAGTGGCTGTCGGTCGTCCTCGACGGCGACCGGCAGAACTCCGTCTACGTCCCGGCCGGCTGCGCCCACGGGTTCCAGGCGCTGACCGAGCCCGCGGACACCGCGTACCGGATCGACCGGCGTCACGACCCGCGCGAGGACCTCACGATCGCTCACGACGACCCCCGACTGGCTGTCCCATGGCCACTCCCCGTCTCAGTGATGTCCCGGTCGGATGCCACCGCGCTCCCCCTGTCGGAGCTGTCGGCCGCGCTGGGCACCATCCGCGCCCGAGCGCGCGTGAACGGACAGCCGGCGGGCTGAGCGGCTCCACCGGCTACCAGCCCAGACCCACGTACTCGGCGCTGGAGCGCACCTCGCGCAGGCCCGGTGCGTGGACCAGGTCGACCACGACCGTGCCGGCCGGGGCGCGCCCGACGGCGGCGAGGGTGGACTCGTCCTTCGTCGCCACCACCAGGACCTCGCCGTGCTGGGCGACCGTCTCCCGGTCCTCGGCCAGCAGCTCGGCCAGGTGGGGCAGCCGCTCGTCGATGTGGGCCTTGTTCGAGCCGGTCAGCCGGGAGAGGGCCACGTCGCGGTCGTAGATCCGGACGTCGCAGCCCTTCCCGATCAGCCGCTCCGCGAGCTCCACCATCGGGCTCTCGCGCAGGTCGTCGGTGCCGGCCTTGAACGAGAGGCCGAACAGGCCGACCTTGCGCTTCCCGAGCGACAGGACCATGTCCAGCGCCCGCCGCAGGTGGGCCTCGTTGGACGGCAGGATGTTGGCGAGGACGGGCGTCTCCACGTCGTACCGGCGGGCCGTGTGCATGAGGGCGCGGACCTCCTTGGGGAGGCAGGACCCGCCGAAGGCGAACCCCGGTCGGAGGTACGCCGCGCTGAGGTTGAGCTTCGAGTCGGCCAGGAAGACGTCCATCACCTGGTAGGAGTCGAGCCCCAGGGCCGCGCAGATGGCACCGATCTCGTTGCCGAAGTCGACCTTGAGCGCGTGGAAGCAGTTGTCCACGTACTTGACCATCTCGGCGACGCCCAGCGGGACGTGGAACCGCGGCCCCGGGAGCCCCTCGTACAGGTCCATGACGAGCGCGCCTGACCGCTCCTCGGTCTGACCGACGACCGTCTTCGGCGGCTCCAGGAAGTCCCGCACGCTGGACCCCTCGCGGAGGAACTCGGGGTTGACGCACACGCCGAAGTCCGTGCCGGCGCGCTTGCCGGACGACTCCTCGAGCAGCGGGATGAGCAGGTCCTCGCAGGTGCCCGGGAGCATCGTGCTGCGGTACACCACCGTGTGCCAGGTGTCCTTGGTGGCCAGGGCGGTCCCGATCTGGGTGGACACCGCCTCGAGGTAGGCGGTCGAGAGACCTCCGCCCGGTCGCGAGGGTGTGGCGACACAGACCAGCGACACGTCGCTGGCCAGCACGGCGTCCTCGGCGCTCTCGGTGACCGACAGCCGGCCCGACGAGACCCCGTCGGTGACCAGCTCCTGGAGCCCGGTCTCGACGAGCGGGGCGATCCCCCTGCGGAGCAGGTCGAGCTTGCGGCCGTCGATGTCCACACCGACGACGCGGTGACCGCGTGCGGCGAAGCAGGCGGCCGATATGCAGCCGACGTACCCGAGCCCGAAGACACTGATCGCCCGGACGTCCCCGTTGACTCCCACCGCACGTCTCCCTGCGCTCAGCAGACCGGCAACCGCGTCCGCGCAGGTTAGGGAGGACCGAGGGCCAGGGACCCCGAGTTCTCCACGCCGACAGCACTCCCAGGCGCGCCCCCACCCAGGGTGGCAGTGCCGTGACGGCGCTCACGCCGTTCGTCCGCCGGCCACCTGGTCCCCGGCTGTCGAGGGAGGAACGGCTCACCCGGTCCCGACCGGACGGTCCACCAGGGCGAACACGCGCCGATAGGCCTCCTCGCTCGCCCGCACCTGCGCTCTCGCCCGGTCCCTGAGGTGCGCCCGGACCTCGGGCGCCGACCGCCAGGCCTCGGCGACCAGCTCCGCGAGCCGGGAGCGCAGGTCCGCGTCCTCGAGGGATGCGACGGTCAGGCCGACGCCGCCGAAGACCGCCGAGAGCCCGGCGAACTTCGCGTCGTAGTACGGCGAGGAGGTCAGCCCGACGACGGGGATCCCCTGGGACAGGGCGAAGACGGCCAGGTGGTACGCCGCGGTCACGACGACGCGGCAGCGCGAGACCTGCCGCACGACCGGGCGCGCACCGGCATACGGCCCCAGGGGACGGACCACGTCCGGGTAGCCCTCGACGATCGGGAGGGTCGCCCGGCGGTCCTCCCGGTGGTACTCGGAGACGAAGAGCGGCACCAACGGCGCAGCGAGGCGCCCGGCCTCGGATCGGACGGCCGCACGCACGGCGGTGGACGCGAGCTCGGAGACCGGTGAGTACGGGGCGAACCGGAGGCAGATGCCGAGGCCCGATCCCCAGTCGTCGCGGGCCTCCTCGAGTCCCAGGACGACGGCGTCGTCCCCCGTCACCGCCACCCGCTCCGCGTCCACGCCCAGGTCCCCGAGCAGCCGGGGTCCCAGCAGGGGCTCGCGCAGACCGAACAGAGCGACCGTCGGGAGCACAGCCCGCGCCCGTTCGACGAGGTGCGCGTCCTCCAGCGGGCCGAGACCCTGACCCAGCATCGCGGTGGGGATCCCCCGGTCCGCCGCACGTTCCAGGAGGGCCAGCGTCCGAGTGGTCTGGTCCGGGTCGACGTCGGTCATGTAGCCGCCGCCGAACGCGAGCACCAGCGAGCTGCCCTCGAGGGCCTGGGGGACCCAGTCACCGGCCCGCGGCCCAGCCGGGACGCCGATCGCCGGGATCCGCGAGGCGATCCGGTGCCGCCAGACCCGGGACTGTTCTCGGGCACGGAGCCGGGCCGTGTCGAGTGGCCCGACCAGTCGGGCGTCGAGGCGGACGGCGCTGCGGGGGCGGGCCGGCCACCCCGCTGGTCCGTGCGCGGGGACGGGTTCTGCAGACGGGGCGATGCTGCGCAGCAGCCAGGGTGCAGCGGTCAGCACCCCGATCCGCGCATCGGGCCAGTGGCGTCGGAGGCGCCCGAGCCCGACTTCCAGGATCGCCAGGTCGCCCTTGTTGGCGAGCCAGTACTCGCCGTTCTGGACGAGGACGCGGATAGGACGCGCCATGTACTGCCCCTCTTCTCGGCGAGACAGCCGTCCCCTGCTCGACCATCCACGGAAACGGCGTGTGCCCGGACCCCGGCAGCGGACCGGTTCCATCTCACCACGAAGCGCGGTAGAACACGCCCCACGCGACCGGGGGCCCGGGGTCCCGGTCGGGCACCGTGGGACTGGCGGCGGGGGTGCTGTCCGAGCGCACGCGCCCCCGAGTGACACAGCGAGGGGAGGTCTCCGCGTGGAGGGTGTCCCCACGTTCAGCTTCCTGACGACCGCGTACCGCAGCGAGGACACCCTCCCGGACACGATCGCCTCGGTCCTGGCCCAGACCCGGGGGGACTGGGAGCTGATCGTGGTCGACAACGGCCCGTCGGACGCCGTCGCCGACGTGGTGACCCCCCACCTCGCGGACCCGAGGGTCCGCCTGGTCCGCCAGCAGAACAGCGGTCCGGTCGGCGGGGTCATGGCGGCGGCGGACGTGGCCACGGGCCGCTACGTGGTCGTGCTCAACTCCGACGACCGGGTCCTCCCCGACTTCTGCGACGTCACCGGGCGCTTCCTCGCCGCGAACCCCGGGGTCGCCGCCGTGACGTGCGACGCCTACGTCCTGGAGCCCCCCGGGACGCGGGTCAGCAGGAGGAGCTACCTCCGGGGCGCCGGGATGCGACGGCGACCGGACCCCGGTCGCCCGCTGGTCCTGCGGGAGGTCATCGGCGGCCCGTGTCCCTACTACACCGCGCCGGTCGCGCGAGCGGTGTGGGACGCGGTCGGCGGCCTGCGGACGGACACCCCGAAGGTGGACGACCTCGACTTCTGGCTGCGCGTGGTCTCCGCCGGACACGACGTCCGGGTCATCCCCGATCGTCTGGCCGTCTTCCGGGTGGAGAGCGGCTCGGTGAGCAGGCCGCAGGACCCGGCCGCCCGGGACGAGCTGGACTCGCAGCTCCTGCGGGCGCTGCGCCGGGCGGCGGAGGCCACCGGGGACCCCGCCGACCTGGCCGCCTTCCGCCGGGTGCACCGGCACATCGGATACCTGAGGGCCCTGAGGCTCGCGCGCGCCGCACTGGCCGCCGGGAACGTGGCGGAGGCCCGCCGGGAGTGCCGGCGCGCCCTCGGACTCGGCAGGACACCGCGGGCCGCCGCGATGGTGGCGGCCCTCTCCCTCGCCCCCCGGCTGTCGGTCCGCGGACTCCTCCTGAAACGTGCCGTGCAGGCCTCGCTCCAGGACGCCAGCTCGAGGAGGAGCTCCCGGTGACGGATGCCGGCCGACGCAGCGGGGTCCCGTCGATGTCGGCCAGTGACGTCACGGTGGTCGTCCCCGTCTACGACCGGCGCCAGGAGCTCCAGCGGGCGTTGGCCAGCGTCCTCGCCCAGTCGCGCCGGCCCGCCGCGATCGTCGTCGTCGACGACGGGAGCAGCGACGGCAGTGGCGTGGTGGCGCGCCGACTCGGCGCGGACGTGATCAGGCAGGACAACGCGGGCAGCAGCGCCGCCCGGAACCGGGGGTTGGCGAGTGCGGGGACGAGCTGGGTGGCCTTCCTGGACTCCGACGACGAGTGGCATGCGGACCACCTGGCGACACTGGTCGACGCCGCCGACGCGCGAGGTGGGGTGCTGCTGTCGACCGGGGCGCGCACCGACTCCGGGCAGCTCATGGGGTCTCTCCGGTCCACTCCCCTCCGGCTCAGCAGCGAGGCGGACCTGTTCTGGCCCTGGAACCCGGTCGTCACCAGCGCCACCATGGTCGACCGGGCAGCCGCACTCCGGGTCGGGGGCTTCGACCCCACCCGACGGCACGGCGAGGACCTCCAGCTCTGGAAGCGCCTGATCGATCGGGGGTTCGGCTGGTCACTCCCCGAGATCACCGTGGACTACCACGCCCATCCCGGCCAGGTGAGCGCCGACCTCGCCGAGATGAGGCGGGACTTGCTGTCCCTGTTGCGCGAGGAACGCGTCGCGAGGTCGGTGCGGCGCAAGGTGCGCAGCCGCGAGGAGTGGCACGCCTTCAGGTCGAAGATGCGTTCACGCGAGGTCGCGCTCGCGGACGTGCTGCGCGCCTGTTCCCGGGTGTACCCGCCCGCCATCGTCGACCTGATGGCGCACCGGAGGTCGGCGCTGGACCGGCAGGCTCAGTACGAGCGGACGCAGGAGGGTCCGGGGTGACGGCGAATCCGGGGCCGGGAGGACACCGTGGGAGCGGAGGAGCAGGCACTCTTCGCTGCCGACCCGGGCACTCGTCCCACCCTGCCGGCGTCATGAGCCGTCGCCGGCCGATCCGGGCGTCGGCGTGCTGAGGCGCTCGCCGAGGCCGGGTACGGCGGACCAGCCGTCCGGCGGCCTGCCGAGCCTGGCGCCGGTGCTGCGACGAGGGGCGGTCATCTCCGCGGTGTCCCTGGGCTTCGTGCAGGTGGTGACCTTCGTGCAGACCCTCGCGCTGGCCCGGATCCTCACGCCGGCCGAGGTCGGCGTCTACTACTCGGGCACGGTCCTCACGACACTGGTCCTCACCGTCTCCGAGGGAGGCCTGCGCAACGCCCTGGTGCAGCGCCAGAGGGACGTCGAGGTCGCCGCGAACACCGTGTTCTGGGCGGGCCTCGGCGCTGGGTTCGTGTGGGCACTGCTCGCGCTCGCGGCCGCCCCCCTGATCTCGCTGGTGTTCGACAGCCCGACCGCCGGACTCGTCGGCGCGGTGTCCGCGGGATCGCTCGTCCTGTACGCGCTCACCTACGTGCCGGACTCGCTCCTGCAGCGACGCTTCGACTTCAGGCAACGGATGCTGGTGCAACCGAGCGTCACGGTGACGTTCGCGGCCGGGTCGGTCGTCCTGTGCTCGCTCGGCATGGGGGTGTGGGGGCTGGTGGTGGCCTCCTACGCGTCGCTGCTCGTGTGGATCGCCATCAGCTGGGCGCTCGCCCGCTGGCGGCCGCGCCGCGGCCAGGCGTCCGTCGCGGTGTGGCGCGAGATGACCCGTTTCGGGCTCCCCCTCGTCCTCGGCGCCCTCCTGGACCGGGCCAAGGAGACCATCGACACGATCGTGGTGGGCCGGGCCTTCGACTCCGCCACCGTGGGGAACTACCGGTACGGACGCCGGCTCGGGATGCTGCCGGGGACGGTGATCATCGAGATCGGCTCCTACGTCCTCTTCCCCGCCTTCGCCCGCGCGGCGGCCGACCCCCCGCGGTTCAGGGCGGCCTTCCTCCGGGCCATCCGCGCCCTGTGGTTCGCCTCGATGCCCGTCGCGGGGATGCTGATCGTCCTCGGCCCGGCGGTGACCGTCATCCTGCTCGGCCCGCGCTGGCAGGGCGCCGGCGTGCTGTTCGCAGCGCTCGCGGGCTCCGGCCCCGGGGTGGCGATGGCCTCGGTGGGATTCGAGACCATCAAGGGGCACGGCAGGACGTCGCTGCTGAACCGGGTCAACGCCGCCGCGCTGGTCATCGGCCTGGGGACGTTGTTCGCTGGCCTCCCCCTCGGCCTGGTCGGCGTGGGTCTGTCGCTGTCCGCCGCGTCGCTCTCGGCAGGGGCTCTCGCGCTGTGGCTCGCGCGGGGTGTCGTCGAGGTCCCCGGGCGGGCCCTGACCAGGATCCTGCTCCCGCCGCTCATCGCGGCCGCCGTCTCGACGTCGCTCTGGTGGGCGGTCGAGCACCTGCTCGGCCGGTCGGAGCACCGCGGGACCGCGCTGGGACTGGGGGTGCTGGCGCTCGAGGGGCTGGGGTTGCTCGCCACCTACCTCCTCGTCCTGCGTGCCGTGGCGCCGAGCTGGCTCCGCGAGCTCAGGCAGGCCGTGTTCCCCCGGACCGCTGCAGGTCCCGAGCGGGGTGGTGACTGACCGGCAGCGGCGCGGGCCGTCGGCACAGGGCCGATCCCGGGGGCGACCGACGTCTCCGCCCGCGTCGCGGAGGCTCCACCCGCCGCTCCCATCGAACTATGCTCGCCGCCCTGTCGGCCCGAGGTGGCCCGCCGGCCTGCAGACCTCCGGAGAGAACGGGGATGACTGCTCCATGCTGTCCCACCAGTTCCCCGCCCCGGCCGCTGGAGCCGTGGGGGTGGGTCATCGGTCCGGCCGGGTCCTCTGGGTCTCCACCAGCCGGTCGACGCAGGGCGGCGTGGCGACGTACGTCCGCAACGTGGAGGCGACCGACCTCTGGCAGCGCTGGGGAGTGCGGCACATCTCGACCCACGGCGACGGGTCGAAGCTGCGCAAGGTGGCGCTGTTCGTCCGCGGAGCCACCCGGCTGGCCGTGGAGCTGCTGAGCCGGCCGGACCTGGTGCACGTCCACGCCTCTGCGCGCGGCAGCCTCTTCAGGAAGGCGGTCGTCGTCCGCCTGTGCCGTCTCGCCCGCGTCCCGGTCGTCACCCACGTGCACGACGGCACGTTCGAGGAGTTCTACCGGGCGCTGGGGAAGCCGGCCCAGCACGTCGTCCGCAAGACCCTCGAGTACAGCGACGTCGTCATCGCCCTGGGCCCGCGCTGGGCCGAGAGGCTCCGGGCGCTCTTCCCCGGCCTGGACGTCCGGGCCCTCCCGAACGGGGTGTCCCGGCGCAGTCCGCAGCCGGTCGACCAGCCCGAGGAAGGGGTGCACGTCGTGTTCCTCGGGCTGGTCGGGGAGCTGAAGGGGACCTTCGACCTCCTGACGGCGTGGGGGTCGCTCCGGTGGCCGGAGGCCGCGGCGCCTCCCCGTCTGACCATCGCGGGGAACGGGGACGTCGACCGTGCGCGGGCGGTGCGGGACACCCTCCCGAACGGCGCCGGCGTCGAGGTCCTCGACTGGCTGGAGCCGGCTGCCGTGGAGGCCCTGCTCGACTCGGCGCACGTGCTCGTCCTGCCCTCGACCCACGAGGGCCAGCCGATGTCGGTCCTCGAGGCCATGGCGCGCGGGCTGTGCATCGTCGCGTCGGACGTCGGCGGCATCCCCGACCTGGTGGAGGACGGCTCGACCGCGATCCTCCTGCCGCCGCGGGACCCCGCGCGACTGGCGGCCACCCTGCAACGGGTGATCGAGGACGCCGGTCTGCGTCGCAGGCTGGGGGCCGCCGCCTGGCGGAGGTCGGCCGCGTTCGACCTCAACGTGCTGGCGGACCGGCTGGACGAGGTCTACCTCGCGGTGCTCGCCCCGGGGCGGGGTGCCCGGCACCGGGTGCGGACGGGACACGGTCCCCGGGTCACCCGATGAGGCGCTGGCGTCCCGGCCGGCCGGTGCGGCAGCTCCCGGGGACGACCGGGGACGCCGGGACACCGGCCTCCGCCCTCGACCCCGTCGGCGAGGCGCCGGGACCGCGGCAGGGCCACGTCCTGATCGTCGTGGAGAACCTGCCGGTTCCCCTCGACCGCCGGGTGTGGCAGGAGAGCCGGGCCCTGCGCGACGCCGGCTACCGGGTCACCGTGATCTGCCCGATGGGCAGCCGCGACCACCGGGAGCCGCGGGTGGTCGAGGAGGGGATCACGATCCTCCGGTACCCCTTGCGTGCGGCCACCGGTGGCCCGTCGGGCTACGTCCGCGAGTACGCCGCTGCGCTGTGGCACACCGCCAGGCTCACCCGGCACGTCTGGGCGACGGCACGGATCGACGTCGTCCAGGTCTGCAACCCCCCGGACCTCCTCTTCCTGGCGGTCCTGCCGCTGAAGCTCAGGGGGGTCACCTTCGTCTTCGACCACCACGACCTCGTGCCGGAGCTCGCCGAGTCCCGGTTCGGCGGCCGTGCCCGGTGGCTGAGGAGGGCCCTCCTCGCCGCCGAGCGGTGGACCTTCGCCCGCGCGGACGCCGTCATCTCCACGAACGAGAGCTACCGGCGGGTCGCCCTCGAGCGCGGAGGGAAGCGGCCGCACGAGGTGGTGGTGGTGCGCAGCGCACCGGACCTGGGGCACTTCCACCGGAGGCAGCCGATGCCGGAGCTCGCCCTGGGGCGCCGGTACCTCGCCGTCTACGTGGGGGTGATGGGTCCCCAGGACGGCGTCGACCACGCCCTCCGCGCCCTCGCCCACTACCACCACGACCTCGGTCGGACCGACCTCCAGACGGTCTTCATGGGCAGCGGGGACGCGACCGAGGACATGATCCGGTTCTCGAGGGAGCTGGGGATCAGCGAGTACACGACGTTCACCGGGCGGGTCCCCGATGATTTCCTGCAGTCGGCGTTGTCGACGGCCGACGTCGCCCTCTCCCCCGACCCGCTGAACCCCCTGAACGACGTGTCCACCATGAACAAGGTCGTCGAGTACATGGCGATCGGCATCCCGATCGTCTCCTTCGACCTCACGGAGGCCAGGGTCTCGGCCGGGGACGCGGCCACGTACGTGCCCGCCAACGACGTCGCCGCCTTCGCCCGGGCGATCCGGGACCTCCTGGACGATCCCGCGCGCCGGGCCGCGATGGCCGAGGTCGGCCGGGAACGGGTCGCCGACGAGTTGTCCTGGGAGGTCTCCCGGCGCAACCTCGTCGGCCTCTACCGGGGGTTGGTGAGCCCCGTGTGCCCGGAGCGGACCTAGCCGTGGCGCAGGGCACCCTCACCTGGTACGCGCACCGGCTGCGCGCCATGGAGCCGGCCGAGGTGCTCTGGCGCGCCGGCCGCCTGGCGCAGGGCCTCGGCCCGGCTCCGCGGAGGAGCCGGTCCCGGCCGCCCGCGCGCGGGGCGGGTGCCCGCCGGTCCGGGCTGCTCGACCCCGTGGCCGTCCGCGCCGCCGCCGGGAGCCGTCCGAACGCGGCGGCGCAGCTCGTGGCGGCGGCTCGCGAGGCCCTCGGGCACTCGTTCCGGTTCTTCGGCAACCCGACGACGGTGCTGGGCCCGGAGGTCGACTGGCACCTCGACCCGATCACCGGCCACCGGTGGCCCACCGGGCCGTCCAGGCGCATCGACTACCGGTTCGCCGGCCAGGACCCGAAGTGGATCTGGGAGCTGAACCGGCTCCAGCACCTGCCCCTCCTGGTCGAGGCCTGGATGGTCACCGGCGAGACCGGGTTCGCGGAGGGCGCGCGGCGGGACCTCCGGTCCTGGATCCGGCACAACCCACCCGGCCACGGGATCGCCTGGCTGGGCGGGTTCGAGGCAGGCGTCCGCGCGATCTCCCTGGCCTTCACGCTGCAGGGGCTGAGGAACTGGGAGGGGCTGGACGCGGACACCGAGTCCGCGGTCCTGGACGTGCTCGACCGGTCCGTGCGGAAGAGCTGGACCGAACGATCCCTCTTCAGCTCGGCGAACAACCACCTGATCGGCGAGATGGGCGGGGTGGCCATCGCCTCCGTCCTGTTCCCCGAGCTGCCCCGTTCCCGCCGGAACGAGAGGCGCGCGCTCGAGGTCCTCGTCCGCGAGGCCGACCGCCAGGTCCTGCCCGACGGCTCCGGCGTGGAGCAGTCGCTGCGCTACCACGTGTTCACCGCCGACGTGCTCCTGCTCGTCGTCGCGGCGCTGGCCGACCGGGGGGACACGCCCCCTCGCGCGCTGGTCGACGCGCTTCGTCGGAGCGGGGCGTACCTCGGCTCGCTGGTCCACCCGGGGGAGCCGACCTCGTGGTACGGGGACGACGACGAGTGCTTCGCCCTGCGGCTGCAGCCGGAGCGGACCAGGAGCGTGCAGGCCCACCTGGCCGGCCTGGCGGCGGTCATGGGCTGGCCGGCCCCTCCGGGGGGCGACGACTTCGCGGCCGCCGTGCTGCGGAACGGGCTGGGCGGCCGTCCGCCCGTCTCCACGGACCCACCTCCCGCCGTCGCGGAGGACCTGGTCGCGCTCGACAGCGGTGTGGTGGTCCTGCGCGGCCGGTCGCGGCGGCGCGTCGTCCTCGACGCCGGTCCCCTGGGCCAGGCGCCGCTCGCGGCGCACGGGCACGCGGACGCGCTGTCGGTGACCGTCGACGTCCACGGCACCCCGGTCGTCGTCGACCCGGGCACCGGCAGCTACTACCGGCACCGCCCGTGGCGGGAGGCCCACCGGGCGACGCGGGCGCACGCCACGGTGGAGGTCGACGACGTCAGCCAGTCCGTACCCGGCGGCCTGTTCCTGTGGCGTCGCCACGCCCGGGCCAGCCTCCTGCACGTCGATGCCGACCGGGGGATCGTGGCGGCCGAGCACGACGGGTACACGAGGCTGCCCGACCGGGTGCTGCACCGGCGGTGGCTGGTCGCGCCACCGGACGAGGACTGCTGTCTCGTCGTCGACTTCTGCGACGCGCGGCGCCGGCACGGTTACCGGGTGAGCTGGCCGCTGAGCAGTGGTGCCGCCGTCGAGAGCCTCCCCGGAGCGCACCTCGTCACCGTGGAGGGCGGAACGCGCGTGCAGTTCTCCTACGGGGCCTCGGTGCCGCTCGAGCCGTTCCGGGCCCGCGGTGACGACGTGGCGCAGCTCGGCTGGACCGCTCCACACCTGGAGCAGCGTGTCCCCGCCTGGCACGTCGGGACCGTGAGTACGGCCGGGGGACCGTGGGCCCACGTCACGTCGATCCGCCACGTGGCCGGGCCGGAGCCGCACCCGGAGACCCTCGGGGTCACCGCCGCTGAGGACCACCTCACGGTGCGCCAGGAGTGGGGCGGGCACACCCGCACGGTGGTCATCGACCTCGCGGACCCCGCGGGTGTGACCGTCCTCGACGGAGCAGGTACGCACGAGCAGCACTCGGCGGGGCGTTCGTCGCCGGTCGCGTGACGGCGTCGGGACCGGGCACCAGACGAGAGGGAGGCGCCGGTGTGTGGCATCTGCGGCGTGGTCGCGACCGACGGGGCACTCGCGCCCGTCGACGAGGCAGCCGTCGTGCGCATGAGCTCCGCCATGGTGCACCGGGGGCCGGACGACGACGGCCTGTTCCGTGCCGACGGCGTGGCGCTCGGGGCCAGGCGGCTGAGCATCGTCGACGTCGAGGGGGGCCACCAGCCCTTCAGCGACGACACCGGGCGCGTGACCGCCGTGCAGAACGGCGAGATCTACAACCACGCGGAACTCCGCCGGCAGCTCGAGGCCCTCGGCCACCGCTTCCGGAGCCGGTGCGACACGGAGGTGATCCCCCACCTGTACCGGCGCCACGGGATCGGGTTCACGCACAGGTTGCGCGGGATGTTCGCGATCGCGCTGTGGGACGCCGAGAACGACCGTGCGGTGCTCGTGCGCGACCGCATGGGGATCAAGCCCCTGTACTACGCGTGGGCGCGCGAGCGCCTCGTCTTCGCGTCCGAGCTCAAGTGCATCGTCTCCAGCGGCCTGGTGCCGCTGGACCTGGACTTCGAGGCGATCAGCGCCTACCTGGAGCTCGGCTTCTTCCCCGGGGCACGGACGCCGTTCGCCGGCGTCTCGAAGCTCCCCGCCGGCCACCGGCTCGTCGTGGAGGGCGGCCGGCACCGCGTCGAGAGGTGGTGGGACTACCCGGTCCCGTCACCCGGGCCCGTGGACCTCGGGGTGCGGCACTACGCCGAGGGGCTGCTGCAGGAGCTCGACGAGGCGGTCCGGCTCCGGCTCATGAGCGACGTGCCGTTCGGCGCCATGCTGAGCGGCGGACTGGACTCCAGCCTCGTCGTGGCGTTGATGGCGCCGAGGCTCGAGAACCCCGTGAAGACGTTCTCCGTGGGCTTCACGGAGGACCAGCACGGCAACGAGCTGCCGGCCGCACGCCGCGTCGCCGAGGTGTTCGGCTGCGACCACCACGAGGTCGAGCTGTCCATGACCTCCGACGCCCCGGACTTCCCAGCGCTGGCCTGGCACCTGGACGAGCCGACGGCCGACCTGTCGGCGCTGGGGTTCTTCTCCCTGTCCCGTGTCGCCTCGGAGGAGGTGACGATGGCCCTGTCGGGGCAGGGAGCCGACGAACTGCTGGGCGGGTACCGCAAGCACCGCGTGGCGGCGTTGCTCGACACCAGCCGGGTGGTGCCGCGACTCGGCCGGGTGGTCGGGGACCGCGTCGCGGGCGCGCTGCCCGGCGAGTGGGGCCGCCTCGTGCGGAGTTCACGCGCTCCGGACCCGGCCTCCCGGGTGCTCGCGATGAGCGCGCTCCCGTCCTTCGGTCGTGAGGCGCTGCGAGGAGGACTGGCCGCGGTCCCCCCGGGCGCCGCGCGGCGCGCCGTGGACGTCCACGCCGCCTCGCTCCCCCGGACGGTGGGCGCGTTGCCGGCGACGCTCTACCTCGACGCGCAACTGGCGCTGGTCGACAGCATGCTGCACTACTTCGACAGCATGTCGATGGCGCACTCCCTGGAGGTCCGGGTGCCGTTCCTCGACCACGAGGTCGTCGAGTACTGCGCCACGATCCCCGCTGCGTTCAAGGTCCACGGATCGGTGACGAAGTACGCCCTCAAGGTGGCTGCCGAGGGGCTGCTCCCGCCGGAGGTGATCCACCGGAGGAAGGTCGGGTTCTTCCGGCAGGCCACCGGCGCCTGGTTCGAGTCCCAGGTCGGCGGCGTCCTGACGGAGGCCCTCCTGGACCCGGGGGCGCGCTACACCGGGTTCCTGGACCGCTCGGCCGTGGAGCGGGCCCTGCGGGCCGCACAGGGGTCCCGCGACGAGTCGGCCCGGCGCAGCCTCATCGCCCTGCTCATGCTGGAGCTGTGGCTGTCCCAGTGCCTCCCGCGTGCGCTGGCCGCCTGACCGGGATCGATCCCGGGCCGACGACCCGCGCGTCACCGTCTCAGCGACGACGGGCCTCGATGGCGAGGTCCCGGCCCACGAGCGCCCGCCGCAGCGTCGCCTGCCAGAAGGCCCCCAGGCGCAGCAGCTTGAAGCCGCCGCGGAGGGCGCGGCTGTTGACGACGCGGAGGATCCCGCGGTCCCCCGACGGCTCCAGGGACCCGATCCGCACGATGGAGAAGCCGCTGGCCCTCAGCACGGCCCGGAGGTCCCTCAGCCGCGGCCAGTTGCGGATCATCCCCTCGCTCGTCGGGCGCAACATGCTCCACCGACGCCACACGAAACCGTTCTGCGTCATCAGCAGGAACGTGCCGCCGGGACGCAGGAGCTCGGCGACGCGGCGGACATAGCCCTCCTGATCGGCCACGTGTGCCATGACCTCGGAGCTGATCACCAGGTCGAAGGGTCCGACGAGGGACACGTCGGAGAACGCACCTGCCAGGAAGCGCACACCGGGGAACTCGCGGCGGCCGTGCTCGACCGCCGCCGGGGAGAGATCGATCCCCGTGACGTCGCCGAGGTCCGTGAGCGAGGCACCGAGCCAGCCCGTTCCGCACCCGAAGTCGAGGATGCGGAGCGGACGGTCCTCCCGCTCCGACGCCGCGAGGCGCTCCGCGATCCGACGTACCCAGTGGAGCTGCTCCACCTGCAGCGAGTTCCGCTCCGCGGAGGCGAGCTTGGCAAGGTTCCACTCGTCCCAGAAGCGGACCTGCGCCTCCACGGTCGGCGCACGACGCTCCGGGGCCGCGTCAGACATGGGCCGCACCGTAGGACCCACCGGCGCCGTCGTCCATGCTCCACGCGCCGGAGCGGGGACCTTGTCCCCCACACACCCCGCTGCGATGCTGGGCGGCGCTCTCGACCCACCTCTGCAGATCCGAAGAACCCGACACCCACTCGTCGACCGCCTCGCACGGTCCGAGGAAGCCGCCCTCAGGAGGCGCCGGTGCCCACCGCTGCTGTCGACACGGTCCCGACGGGTGCCACAGGCGAGCGGGTGCTCAACCTCGCCGTACTGGACACGCTGGGAGTGGATCTCCCCAGCACCGCCCGGATCCTCGACTTCGGCTGCGGCGCCGGCCGGACCGTGCGAGACCTGCGGGCCATGGGGTTCGTCAACGCCTCCGGTTACGACGTCGGGGACGGGCGCAGCCTGGTGGGCACCGACCGCGAGCACATCACGACCGGGACCCTGCTGGACCTGCGCCTCCCCTATCCCGACGACACCTTCGACCTGGTCATCTCGGACCAGGTCTTCGAGCACGTCCAGGACCAGGCGCGCGCGTTCGAGGAGCTCTTCCGGATCACCAGGCCGGGCGGTCACGCGCTCCACGTCATCCCGGCGCGGTACGCCCCGATCGAGGGGCACATGTTCGTCCCGTTCGGCGGGGTCCTGCAGCACCGCTGGTGGTACAAGCTGTGGGCTCTCGCCGGGATCCGCAACGGATGGCAGGCAGGACTGTCGGCCGACGAGACGGCCGACCACAACGCGCTGTTCGCCACGGAGTCGACGCGATACGTCGCGACGTCGTGCTACCGCGTGCTGTGGAGGGAGATCGGGTACGAGTACCGCTTCGCGGAGCAGGAGTTCTTCGACGGCCACGTGCGGCCGTCGATGCGGGTGATCGGGAGACTGGGCCGCCCCGCGATGTGGCTCTACCGGACCTTCCGCTCGCGGATCGTGTACCTGCACAAACCGGCCCAGGGGCCGTCCTCGGGGACCGGAGGAGGACCGGCGACCGCCGGGGCCCGACAGGCGTAGCGGCGGCCCCGGCAGGTGTCGTAGCCTCCCGTGCCCGAGGTCCGCGCTCCTGCTCACCAGTGTCCCCAGCGAGTGCAGATGATCCCCGTGAAGCCCGCCAGGTGGCCGCGCTCCCCGCGCCGCCGTGCCTGGGGCCTGACGACCCTCCTGCTCGTGGTCGGCCTCGGGGTCTGGGGCTGCGTCGGGCAGGACCCCGACCGAGGACCAGTTGTGCGCATACCCGGTGCAGACGCCTCCCCTGACACGCCGTGGCCCTCGGCGACGCCGAGGGCCACGGTCGAGGGGCCGCCCTACATCACGTCCATCAGCCCTGACCGTCGCCACTTCCTCGACCAGTACGGGGAGCCGATCCTCCTCAAGGGTGACGCGCCCTGGTCGTTGATGACGGACCTCTCCCCCGCCCAGGCCGAGCTCTACTTCTCCACGCGGGAGCGACAGGGGTACAACGCGGCGATCGTCTCCCTCCTCGGCTCCGTCGGGAACGGCGGCCCCCACGACGACGGCAGGACCTACGACGGCATCGAGCCGTTCCTCCACGGAGACGTCCTGCGGTGGAACGAGCCCTACTGGGACCGGATGACGTCCTACCTGCGGATGGCCGCCGACCACGGCATCACCGTGCTGCTCTACCCCGTCGACGGCTGGACCATCGGGCTCTCGTTCACCCCCCGGTCGATCGAGCAGTGCAGGCGTTACGGCCAGCGGCTCACCGAACGGTTCGCCGAGCTGCCCAACCTCGTGTGGGTGACCGGTGGCGACTACGACCCGGGGACCGACGACCTCGCGGCAGGCAGTGACGTCGACCGGTGCTGGGACGCGATGATGCGCGGTGTGCGGGAGGCGGGTGACGGCCGCCCGTTCTCCATCCAGCTGCTCGGTGACGAGTCACTGTCCACCGACAACCCGTTCTGGGCCCGGCGGATCGACTGGAACTTCGTCTACACCTACCACCCCACCTACTCCGCCGTCCTGGAGGCCTACGCGCGGACGCCTCCCCTGCCGGCGGTCATGGGCGAGGCCAACTACGAGGACGAGAACAACCAGCCCGAGTCCGCGCCGACCACCGACGAGACCCTCCGGCGGCAGGTGGTGTGGAGCCTGACCTCCGGCGCTGCCGGCGAGGTGATGGGCAGCCACGACTGGAAGTTCGAGCCGGGATGGGAGACCCGGCTGTCGACCCCCGCGGTGGCGCAGGTCGGACGGCTGCGCGAGCTGTTCGCGAGCCTGCGATGGTGGGAGCTGGTGCCGGACACCGCCGACGAGCTGGTGACGGCGGGACGGGGCACCCGGGTGGAGCCTGACACCCCGATGGACGTGCTGGACAACGACTACGCCACCGCGGCGCGGACACCGGACGGCCGGCAGGCCGTCGTCTACCTGCCCACCCCCCGCACCGTCACCGTGGACGTCGACGCCCTGGCCCCCGGCGTGCGGGCTTCCTGGGTGGACCCGACGTCCGGTACCCGGACGCCGGTGCCGGTGTCCGGCACGTTCACCACGCCGGGCGAGAACGCCGGGGGCGACGGTGACTGGATCCTGCTGCTGACCGCGTGATCGACAGCGCCGGCCGGAGGGCGCACCCGCTCACCTGCCCCCGACCAGGTCCGCCACCAGCTGCTCGTAACCGCGGGCCGTCTGCTCGATCCGGTACTGCTCCTCGACGCGCTTGCGCGCCGCCGCTCCCATCCGCTCCCGGAGCGAGGGATCGGTGGCGAGTCGGAGCAGCCTGTCGGCGAGTGCCTCCGCGTCCCCCACGGGGACGAGGTACCCCTGCTCCCCGTCGACGACCATGTCGCGCAGCGCCCCGCAGTCCGTCGCCACCACGGGGAGCCCCGACGCCATCGACTCGATGACGGCCATGGGGACACCTTCGTAGACCGACGACAAGCAGGAGACGTCGAAGGCGGGCAGCAGCGCACCGACGTCACGCCGGACACCCGTGAAGCACACGCTGTCGCCGAGGCCGAGGTCCGTGGCGAGTGCGCGCAGCTCCTGCTCGCGTGGACCGCCGCCGACGACGACCAGCCGGGCACCGGGCTGCGACGTGCGCAGGGCCGCGAACGCCCGCAGCAGGACGTGGTGGGCCTTCTCCTCGCTCAACCGAGCCACGATCCCGACCACGAAGGCATCCGGCGGGAGGTCCAGCAGGGCTCTCGCCGCGGCCTTGACCGCGCTGTCGGGCAGCGGTGGCACGGTGACCCCGTTGTGGATCACGACCTCCCGCGTGCGGCTCCACGGGTGTCGGCCCACGCCCTCCTCGCGGTGCAGGTACTCGCCCTGGCTGGGCGACAGCAGGACCAGCGCACCGGCCTCCCGCAGCGTCGCGACGGCCCACCGGGGCAGGCACCGCTTACCGACCTTCGTGAGGTCCATGCCGTGCACCGCGACCATCGTCACCGGGACGCCGGCCACCCGGGCGGCGATCCGGCCGAGGGCCAGCGACGCACGGTGGTGGTGGGTGACGAGCACGGCGTCCGCCCTCTCACGACGCAGGAACCGGACCAGACGGGGCAGTGTCCGGAGGTCGTAGCGACCCGTCCGGCCCGCGCTCTCCACCCGGAAACCCGCCGCGCGGTACTCGGCCGCCAGCGTCCCGGGTGGCCGGAGGCAGACGAGGACCGGCTCCACGACGTCGCGGTCGAAGGCACGGAAGACGTCGAGCATGACCAGCTCGACCCCACCGACGTAGGCCTCGTCGAGCACCAGGGCCAGCTTGAGTGGTCCGCGCCCCGCGCCCCCCGCGCGTGGAGGGGACGCGACGTCCAGCAGGTGCCGCTGCGCCTCCTCGACGCTGCGCCGGAGGGAGAACTCCGCCTCCACGCGCGCCCTGGCGGCGGCCCCGAAGGCCATCCGCTGCTCCTCCGAGCGCAGTAGGCGCAGCATCCCGTCCGCGAGCGCCGGGGGGTCCCGCGGCGGCACGAGGTACCCCGTCGCCCCGTCCTGCACCATCTCCGGGATCCCTCCGACGGCCGTGCACACGGCAGGACGTGACGAGGCCATCGCCTCGAGCAGCGCCATCGGAAAGCAGTCGCTGGAGGAGCTGAGCACGAAGACGTCCATGGCCGACAACAGAGACGCGACGTCGTCGCGGGCGCCCGCGAAGCGCACCCGGTCGGCGACGCCCAGCTCTCGCGCGAGGGCCTCGAGGTCCGCCCGCGGGGGTCCGTCACCGACGACGAGGAACCGCGCCCTCGCGTCGCTGGCGGCGACCAGCGCAGCGGCCCGCAGGAACGTCTCGTGGTCCTTCTCCGGCCGCAGCGCGGCCACGATCCCCACGACGAGGTCGTCCTCGTGCAACCCCAGCGCCGACCTGGTCCCCGGGGCCACCGCGTTGCCGAACTGCGCGGGTTCCACCCCGTTGTGGATGATCCGCACCTTCCGCTGCGGGAGTCGTAGCCGCTCCACCAGGTACGGAAGCTGTGCACGCGCGACGCCGAAGTACGCGTCGGTGACCGGGCCGAGCAGGGCGTCGGTCAGCCGTCTCACGACCGTCCGCCGTTCCAGCTCACCGCAGTTGTGGACCCAGATGACCGCGTGCGGGACGCGGGCCAGGACAGCCGCCAGCCGGCCGAGCAGCTCGGCGCTGTACCCGCGCAGCACCACCACGTCCGGTGCAGTCCTCCGCAGCTCCCGGACGAGATCGGCGAGGCACCCCAGCGCCTGCCGCTTGGTCCGGTGGAGGGCCACGCCCGGGACCCCGCTCCCAGCCAGGTACGGGAACAGCTGTCCCTCGTGGCCGAGGCAGATCACCGAGGACTCGATCCGGCGTGGGTCGAGCCGGCTCACCAGGGTCGTCACGTGCCGCTCGGCTCCCCCGAACGCGAGATCGGGCACGATGAAGGTCACCCTGAGCGGCCGGGCAGGGGACGTCTCGCGCCGTCCGCGTGCGGTGCGTCGGGGCTCTCTCATCTCAGGTCCACGTCCCGCTTCTCCCGTCTCGGGTCCCGACCCGACCGCCGCGAAGCCCCACGGCGGACACGCGTGCCGGGTCCTCGTCGCGTACCCGTCCTCCCGGGGTCACGGCGACGGCAGTGGCGGCCGGAGGAGCCACGACGCCGGTGTCGGACCGGCGGGCCTGCTCCCGCTGCCAGCCGATCACCGCGCCGGCGAAGAGCATGACGACGACGTTCGGGAAGTCGAAGAACCGGAGGTCCACGGTGAGACCGACGACCGACTGGGCGATCAGGCAGAGCAGGGCGGTGAGCCCCAGGGCGCGGCCGTACACCCCGTGGGCGGGGAGACGCCGGACCGCCGCACCGACTCCTCGGTAGACCAGGACGAGGACGGTCAGCCAGAGCGCCAGCCCCACGATGCCCAGCTCGACGAGGATGCCCAGACCGTCCAGGTGGGAGACGATCCCGAAGCCACGCTCCCACGGGATCTCCGGGGACCACGCCCGGTGGTGGTAGGTGTTGACGGCAGGGAAGCGGCCGATGCCCCAGCCGGTGAGGGGTTCCTGCTGGAAGGCCCAGATCGACGTCGCGATGCTGTTCAGCCGGTCGTGCAACTCCCCCACGGACCCGACACCGCCGGCGCTGCGGTCGGCGCTGGTGAAGGTGTCCCAGCTCGTCGCCACCACCCCGACGAGCGCCGCACCGACGAGCGCGAACCCGGCGCGGGACCCACTGGCCGCCACAGCGCCGATCAGGACGACGAGCGCGAACGCGAGCCACACCGCGCGGGTGTGGGTGAGGTAGATCGCGTAGAGGCTGGCGCCCCCCACCACGGCCGCTGTCACGCGCAGGACCGGCCGTTCCCTGTCGTGGGCCAGGATGAGCGTCGCGACGAGGAACCCGATGATGAGCACCAGCCCGTTCACCACCGGCTGGTTGAACACGCCCACGGCCCGGCCCGTCCAGGTGGGGGTGTCCACGATGTACCTCGGCCACACCAGCTGCGGCGCGGTGGACGCGAGGATGCTCACCGCCGCCGAGTACGCCGCCGCCGCGAGCATGGACCCCAGCAGCACCCGGAGCGCCCGTTCGGTGGTGAACAGGTAGCGCCCCACCAGGAACATCGAGAACGGCAGCACGGTGCCGATGAGCACGAAGCGGAGAACCGGGAAGGGCTCGGGCACCCAGGGCGATCCCGCCGGGAGGGCGTGCGGGACCACGATGGACAGCAGGTTCCAGACGATGTAGAGCCCGATCACACAGGTCACCGGGTCGACCGTCATCCCCGCCGTCCGGCGCTGCCACGGTCGTGCCCGGAGCCAGACGGACGCGAGCACCCCCGCGAAGGCGAGGAGGAACGGGTCCACCGGGAGCGTCCCGGACGGCACCGCCAGCCGGAAGAAGGTGGTGAGGAGGAGGTACGCGCAGGCCAGCACGGGGCTGCGCAGGCCGAGCACCGCCGCGATCACCGCGACGGCTCCCGCGAGGAGCAGGGGGCCCAGTCTCGCGGGAGCCATCACCGACAGCCCGAGTGCCACGATGCCGGTGGCCCCGACCGCCGCTGCCACGACCGCCGCCTCCGGTCCCGCCGCGCGCGTGCGGAGAAGCGCCGCCCGTGGGGGGCCGCTCACGGCAGACGGGGCGCGCTCGGCGCGGCGACGGTCACTCCGGACCCGACTGGGCGCCTCGGGAGGGAATCGCTGACGCCGTGTCTCCGGCAGGCGGTCGGCCGCCGTGCCCGTCGAGCTCCGCGGTGGGCCGGTAGGAGCCCTCGGCGTGCCGGCCCGGCGGCGGGCTCGGTCGCCTGTCCGGCACGTCCTCCTCGCCGGCGTCCCCGGACAGGGAGGCCACCACGGCGCCCATCACGTTCGCGCCCATGTGACGGAGGACGGCGACCGCCTCGCGAGCCGAGGGGACGCGGCTGACCGTGGTGTCGACGACGAGGACGGTCTGGTCAGCGGCATGGCAGATGGCCTGGGCCGTCGTCGAACGCACCACGGCCTGCGCCTCGATCACGACGTACTGCCCGGCGAGGGTCTCCTGCTGGAGGAGCTCGCCCACCTTGCTCACCGACAGGACCGGCGCGTCGTCGGTGGAGCGCGGCGCGAGATGGAGGAACGACAGCCCCTGCAGGTCGCCCAACCGCACCTGCGGCGAGATCGCCTCGGCGGCGTCGAGGTCGCCACTGCCGTCCGTGTCCACGAGGACGGTCGGGTATCCCTGCCGCGCCCACTCCCGCGCCAGCTCCCGGGCGACGACCGTCGCTGCGATCCCGGCCTCGGGCTGGGCGACGGCCACCACCCCAGGTCCGGGGAGCTGGGTCCGGACGATGTTGGCCAGCTGTCCCAGCCGCCGGGCCTGCCGCGGCCGCCCGGTCCGGCCACGCGGCCGCGGCAGCTCCACCAACGTCCGCAGCCCGATCTTGTCGGCGACGTCGTGACCGTCGTGGAGCCGTCGCGACAGCCCTCCCAGCACCAGGGCCGCCAACGACCCGATGAGCAGACCGCCGGCCACGGCGGGGACGAGGTTGCCGGACAACGACGGGCTCTGGACCGACACACCGCCCTGTTGCTGCAGCTCCTGCAGCACGTTGACCTGGTCCGATCGGAGCTGCTCGATCCGGTTCTGCAGGTTGACGACCACCGCCTCGGCGTCCGGGTTGTCCGACGCGAGAGCCGTGTCCAGCTGGTCCTGCAGCGCGGCCAGCTCGCGGGCCGTGCTCTCGGCCCGGACCCGGTTGATGTCGTCCTTGAAGGCGTTCGCCACCTCGATCGCGTAGGACTGCGCGGTGGCGGGGTCGCTCGTCGTCGCGCTGATCACCAGGATGGGACTGGCGGCCGCGGTCGTGGCCGAGAGCGAGACGTCACCGGTCACGCCCGCAGTGCTGAGCAGCTGCTGCTGATAGGAGCCGTCGTTGAAGTAGTCGATGTACCCCTGGACGAGCACGGCGTCCTGGTCGGGGGACCTGTCGTTGGACGAGACGATCAGCGAGGTGCGGCCGACGTACGTCGTGGGAGCTCGCTCCGTCGCGACGACGGCACCGAACGCTGCCACCCAGACGACGACCACCACGAGCGGCCAGTAGCGACGGATGCGCGCCCACAGGCCGCCCAACGTGCGGCCCCCGACCGACCCCTCGGGCATGCCGAGGGTGTCCTCCGCCGTCCCTGCTGCCACTGACACTCCCCTGTTGGTGGACCGCACGACGACCGACGGCGCGTCCGTCGGTCGTGCACGCGGCCATGGTGGGACTGGCGGAATGATAGGTACCGATCCGGCCGTGGCGGCCCGGTTCCGTCGCGCGGGATGTCACCGGCCCGCCTCCGTCAGCGGGTGACGCGTGAGGGCAGTCCGGTCGGGTGGAACGGGCCCCACGGAGCCACGCCGGTGTAGTCGGTCTGCTGGTTGACGTAGGCGAAGCAGCCGGAGTCCGCGTACTCGACCCGGCCGGCGGCG